>JBKQMU010000308.1:0-43883 GCA_052146555.1 Isosphaeraceae bacterium | reverse complement strand
TGCAGCACCAGCGCGAGTCCCTGCACGTCGAGCGCCAAACACTGAGCGCTGAACTGGAGACCACGCGCGGATTGTTTCAAACGTTGCACGCCGAGCTGGAGCCTTTGCACGCCGAGCGCCAAGCTCTTTGCTCTGAACTCGAGACCACGCGCGGAGAGCTGCTGTCCTCGCACACCCAGCGCGATACGATGCGCACCAAGCTCGAAACTACGCGCGGACTGGTAAAGTCCTTGCAGAGCGAACGTGAGTCCTTCAACGCCCAACGCGATACACTGGGGACTGAACTCGAAACGGTGCGCGGTCGGGCTCAGTGCTTGGAGAACGAGCGCGATACGCTGCGGGGTGAGCTCGAGACCGTGCGCGGCCAGGTGCTCTCGTTCCAGCACGATCTCTCGGCGCGGCCCGACCTTTCCCTCATCCTCGACCAACGCGACGCCGAACTCGGCGCTGCTCGTATCCAGGCCGAGGAGCACCGGCTCCAAATCCAAGAGCTGCGCCACCAGGTCGAGCGCCTCGAACCGACGCTGCGCGACACTCTGCACGAACGAAGTCGGCTCCAAGAGAAGCTCGCCGATCTCGACGGCCAGATCCAGGATCTCCAGGCTCAGCTTCGCACCGCTGCCGACGAGCGCGCGACCCTTCAGGACTCGCAGAGCGAGCGAGATACGCTGCGAGCTGAACTCGAAACCGCGCGTGGACAGGTCCTGTCGTTGCACGCCGAGCGCCAGACATTGGGCACCGAGCTCGAGACCATGCGCGGCCAACTGCTCTCCTTGCACACCGAGCGCGATACGCAACAGGCCCAGATCGAGGCCACGTGCGGACAGATGCAGACTTCCCAGCACGAGTGCGAGAGATTGCTTGCTGAACTTCAGGGGGTGCGCGGCCAGGCTCAAACATTGCAGCACCAGCGCGATACGCAACAGGCCCAGCTCGAGACCACGCGCCGCCAGCTACTGTCCTTGCAGCATGAGCGCGATACGCAACGGGCTGAGCTCGAGGCTACGCACGGCCAAGCTCTCGACTTGCTACACCATCGCGATGCGATGCGGGCTGAACTCGAGACCGTGCGCAGCCGGGCCCAGTTGTTAGACACCGAACGCGATTCGCTGCACACTGAGCTCGAAACCGTGCGCGGACAGGCTCAAACATTCCAGCACCAGTGCGATACGCAACAGGCCCAGCTCGAGACCACGCGCCGCCAGCTTGAGACGTCCCAGCACGAGTGCGATACGCAACAGGCCCAGCTCGAGACCATGCGCGAAGAGATCGAGTCCTCGCACGCCCAACGCGAGGCCTTGCACACCCAACGCGATGCGATGCGCTCTGAGATCGAGACCACGCGCGGCCAAGTCCAGTCCTCGCATGCCGAGCGCCAAACGCTCTGCACAGAGCTCGAGACCACGCGCGGCCAGCTGCTCTCCTTGCAGCACGAGCGCGATACGCAAGAGGGCGAACTCGAGACGAGGCGCGGCCAAGCGCAGTCGTTGCACACCGAGCGCGATACGTTACGCACCGAGCTCGAGACGACGCGCGCCCGGGTGCTGGCGTTGCAGGAAGAGCACGATGTGCAACGGAGCGAACTCGAAACGGTGCGCGGTCGGGCTCAGTGCCTGGAGAACGAACGCGATACGCTGCGGGCTGAGCTCGAGACCATGCGCGGCCAGGTGCTCTCGTTCCAGCACGATCTGTCGGCGCGGCCCGACCTTTCCCTCATCCTCGACCAGCGCGACGCCGAACTCGGCGCTGCTCGTATCCAGGCCGAGGAGCACCGGCTCCAAATCCAAGAGCTGCGCCACCAGGTCGAGCGCCTCGAACCGACGCTGCGCGACACTCTGCAGGAACAAAGTCGGCTCCAAGAGAAGGTCGCCGATCTCGACGGCCAGATCCAAGATCTCCAGTCTCAGCTTCGCACCGCTGCCGACGAGCGGGCGGCTCTCCAGGAGCAGAATAGCCGATTGGATGAGTGTGCCAGAGAATCACGGGCTGCCAGCGATGAGTTGGCCGGGCAAGTCCGCCAGCGCGATGAGGCGCTTCGTGCCCGCCAAGCCGAGTTGGAGTCCCTGAGCGAGCTTCATCAATCGTCCCAGAGCGTCGTCGAAAAGCTTCAAGACTCTTTCGCCCTCCGCGAGGAGGCACTGATCGAGCGCGCCAACTATGCGCAGGATCAGGCCGACGAGCTGAAACGCAAGCTGGATGTGCAGGCACGCGACTTTCACATTATGCAGACGGCCTTTGATGAGTTAAATCTACAGTTCGACGACATGAAGGCCGCTCATCAGCGCATGAAGGCTACGTATGCTCGGGTTCAGGCGGCTCACGAAGAGACGACGGCCCGGCTGACCGGAAACCTGCAGCAGATCAGCGAGCGCCTCCAAGCCGCGGAGACCGACCTGGCATCTCTTCGTGCCCGCGAGACCTCGCTGCTGAAGCAGTGCGAAGAACTCAAGATCGAGCATCGCTACGCCCTCGATGCTCAGAATTCCAGACTCGAGTCCGACCTGGCTGCTCTCCGTGCCCGCGAGACCACCCTGCTGAAGCAATGCGAAGAACTCAAGATCGACCACTCCCACGCCCTCGATGCTCAGAAATCCAGTCTCGAGGCCGACCTGGCTGCTCTTCGTGCCCGCGAGACCACCCTGCTGAAGCAATGCGAAGAACTCAAGATCGACCACTCCCACGCCCTGGATGCTCAGAAATCCAGACTCGATGCCGACCTGGCTGCTCTTCGTGCCCGTGAGACCACCCTGCTGAAGCAGTGCGAAGACCTCAAGACCGAGCATCGCCATGGGTTCGGTGGTCGGATCTCGAGATTGGAGGCTGATTTGGAGGAATTCCTCCTGGGTGATGAGGCGCGGCCTTCCGCGCAAGTCACCACGATGCAGACCCAGTTTGGTGAAAATCAGAAGCTGATCGAGCGATTGAAAGGCGAGGTCGTATCATTCGCTGCTTCGCAGTTATCCCCCGATAAAGATCTCGAAGCCGCCCGGGAAGAGATCTCCTACCTGCGGGAAAAGCTTGCGGATTGCGAGATCATGAAACGATCCATGTCTTCTCTTCTGGAAGGCATGGGAGTACACCTGCAATAAAGCTGGTGCAGTTTGGCGTGACGCACCTCCTGACATTTTCAGACTCCTGAGCCCGTCCACGACCACGCACGGGATGGCCAGTTGTCAAAACTCATGTTACGTTGCCCGGCTTCCGGTTAGACTGGAAAAGCCCAGTGGCGGACCGGATGTCCGCGAGAGATGGCCGGGCGCCGATTCCAGGCTCCGGGCCGGACGGCGCAGAAGCCGGTCCCGCGAAAACAGGAACCAGAGACGTGGTGAATCCGGATCACCCGATCAGGACCTTGATCAGCGAGGCTGCGATTCAAGAGCGCGTGCACCTTCTCGGTCAGCAGATCGAGTCTGACTATCGCGGCCGGCCGCTGACCATCCTTGCCGTCCTGACCGGGAGCCTGATCATGCTGGCCGACCTGGTGCGGCGAATCAGGATCCCGCACCGGATCGCCTTGATCCAGGCCAGCAGCTATCGGGGAGCGACGACGACCGCCACGACCCTGATCATCAACGAAGCGTTCGCGCCCGATGTCGCCGATCGCGACGTGCTCTTGCTGGACGACATTCTTGATACCGGGCGAACGCTCGCCGCCTTGATCCGTCACGTGCGCGATCGCGGCGCTCGGAGCGTTCGCACCGCGGTCCTGTTGCGCAAAGTCGGCCGGCAGGAGGTCCCTCTGGAGCCCGACTACTGTGGCTTCACGATTCCCGACGTGTTCGTCGTCGGCTACGGCCTGGACTTTAACGACGATTACCGCCATCTGCCCTATGTCGGAGTGCTCGGGGAGCATCAGGGAGCGAGTGGCCCGGTGAGCCACCCTCGGTCGTGACCTCAACGCTCAAACTGGCCCTGGTGTCCCGGCGCTTTCCTCCGCTGATCGGCGGGGCCGAGAAGGTCCTCTTCTACCTGGCCGAGGGCCTGGCGCGCGAGGGGGCTCAGGTGACAGTGCTGACCTCGATGGCCCCCGACACCGAAGCGCTGGCGACGAACGAAGAGCGGTCGATCCCGGGTGACCGATACGGCGGTCGCCTGAGGATAACTCGCCTGAAAACCTCGCGGCTGCGGTTCGTGGGAACCTGGCTGTACATGAACCAAATGGCGCGCTGGTTCGCGACGCATCGGGTCGACCTGGCCTACGTTTCGATGCTCAAGCACGACGCTTACGTCGCGGTGAAAGCCGCCCAGCGGCACGGTTTTGCCGTGGTCCTAAGGCCTGAAGGCGCTGGCGCGACCGGCGATCTGGCCTGGCAGTCCTGGGGCAATTTCGGTCGCATGATCGGTCGGACCTGCCGCCAGGCCGACGCCTTCGTGGCCATCTCACACGCGATTATGCGTGAGCTGGAAGCCGCCAGCTATGCTTCGGCCAAAATTCACGAGCTGCCCAATGGAGTGCCCGTGCCTGAAATTCCTTGGCAGCCGCGTCCGGAATGGCGGCGGACGCCCCGCGTTGCGTTCGTGGGTCGACTGGCGCCCGAGAAGAGCCTGGGAACCTTGATTGACGCCTGGCCGATCGTTCGCAAAGAGTATCCGACCGCCGAGATGAGGTTTATCGGCGAGGGACCCGAGCAAAGGGCGCTGGAGGCACAGGCCAAGTCGCTTGGGCTTTCGATCGACCCCGGCGGAGTCGTCCAGTTCCTGGGCCCCGTGACTGAGGTGACTGACGCGCTACGCGAGGCCGACCTGTTCGTGCTCCCCTCGAAGGAAGAAGGCATGAGTATTGCGCTACTGGAAGCCATGGCTCTGGGCATTCCGCTGGTTGCGTCTTCCATTCCGGGCAATCGCCGGCTGGTCAGCGATCTTGGGCATGGCCGGCTCGCCTCACCGGGCGACCCTGCCGCACTGGCGCGAGCGATCATCGAGCAGTGGCGAGACTTTGACCGCGCCTTTGAAATGAGCCGCTCGGCTCGCAGCCGCGTGGAGAGCGAATTCTCGATCGCCGCGGTGGCGCGGCGGCACCTGGAGCTTTTCCAAGAGATTCTGGCAAGAAGACGAGGGGAATGATCGCGTGCTCAAGATTCTCCAGCTCATCCCCACGCTCGATCGCTCGGGCGCCGAGAAGCAGATGGTGCTTCTGGCCAAAGGCTTGCCTGCCGACCGGTTCACTGTCGAGGTTGCCACCTTGACCCGGACCGGACCGCTCGAAGGCGAGCTCAAGGCGGCGGGCATTCCGGTCACGGCGATCGGCAAGCGACTGAAGTTCGACCCTCATACGCTCTCCCGCCTGGTGCGTCTGCTCCGGTCCGGCCGCTTCGACGTGCTCCAGACCTGGATCTTCGCGGCCAACACCTACGGCCGGATCGCCGCTCGGATCGCGAAAGTTCCCGTCGTGATCACGACCGAGATGGCCGTTGACTTATGGAAAGGGAAAACCGAGCGATTCATCGACCGTCGTCTGGCCCGCTCATGCGACCGTCTGGTTGGCAATTCTCAGGCCGTGGTCGACTACTATCGAGCTCTCGGCGTACCCGAAGACCGGCTGATGATGATCTACTCGGGAATCAACGAGGAGGAGCCGCCGCCGGTCGACCCCGCCTTGGTGCGCGCTGAGTTCGGCTTCGCGGCCGATGCGCCCCTGGTGCTCTTCGCTGGCCGGCTCGCCGAGCAGAAGCGCGTCGATGACCTGCTCAAGGCCCTCGACGTGCTGCAGCAAGTGCAGGGCGATGTTCGAACGCTGATCGCAGGCGATGGTCCCCTCCGCTCTCGGCTGGAGGAATTGGCTTACCTCTACCACCTGAGCGAGCGCGTGCGATTCCTGGGTCATCGCGAGGACGTTCCCAGGCTATTGGCCGCGGCCGATCTCGTTGTCTTACCCAGCGCCTACGAAGGTTTGCCAAACCTGGTGCTGGAAGCCATGCTCTTCCGCAAGCCCGTCGTGGCCACCGCGGCCCCGGGAACCACCGAGGTGGTGCTCGATGGCCAGAACGGGGTGCTTGTTCCCATCGGCAATCCGCCCCTCCTGGCCCGGGCGATCCGGGACGTGGTCCGCGACGGCGCTCTTGCCCAGCGGCTGGGGCAGGCCGGCCGCGAGCATGTAGTCACGAACTTCGCCACGCAGACGATGATCGATCGCTTCGCCGCGCTCTACGAAGAGTTGGCCGCGGCGAAGGGACTCTTCGTCGCTTCCCACGCCTGAGCGACTTACCCAGCATCGCTTGTAACGGCGATCGAGGCAAACCCCGAGTTATCCATAGCCGCTTCAGTCCCCTTGTCGGCGGGGTCAGAGACCCTCGTCGAACGAGTTTCCCATGGGCCGGTTGTCTATTACCACTTCGCGGGCACGTCGAACCATTGACCCGGCTCAAGCACGATGGGCACAGCCTCGGTCTGGCCCTTGACCCGGATGGCCCAGGCACCCGCGTCCTGGGTGATCGGTGGAAAGGTGTTGTAATGGATGGGCAAGACGAACCGCGGCCGGAGCATCTTGACTGCCCGGATAGCGTCGTCGGGTCCCATCGTGAAATAATCGCCGATAGGCAGTATGGCCAGGTCGAGCCCCTCTTCGCCGATCAGCGCCATATCGCCGAAGAGTCCGGTGTCGGCCGCGTCGTAGATCTTCGTGCCGTCGGGGCAGGTGATCAGAAAACCGCACGGGTTTCCACCGTTGCTCCCGTCAGGAAGCGCCGAGCCGTGAAAGGCCAGGGTCAGCTTCACGCGGAGCCCGCTCTCGAAGGTGTATCCGCCGCCGTGCTGAAGACCGTGAACTTTCGTCAAGCTGCGGGGCGATTTCTGGAGCCAGACGCTGATCTCGTAGTTGGAAAGCACCGTCGCTCCGGTGCGATGAGCGATCGCCACGGCATCACCGACATGGTCACCATGACCGTGCGAGATCAAGATGATGTCGGCGGGGACTTGGTCGGCTGTGTCCGCCGCCTTGGGGTTGTCCGTCAAGAATGGGTCGATCAGTACATTCTGTTCCCCGGTTTCGAGCAAGAGACAGGAGTGGCCAAGCCAGCGAATGCGCGTTGCCATTTTGGTCTCCCACGTCCAAGCGGCACGATCGGTGAGAATCGAGGCCGACTCGACACGAACCCGACGCCACGGTTGCCGCAGCGCTTCGGGACCGACCGGCGCCGCCTTTTGCATTTCTTCCGAGATCATCCCCCAAAGATCCGGAAGCGGCAACCCGCTTGTCCTCGGGAGTGGATCACCAGGGGATCGACTGCCCACGGGGCGATCAGCTATCCTTCCTCAGGACACCGAGCCTTCTACCTTGCCACGTGAGGCGGGAGCAACTCAACCAAAACGATGCACCACTTGACCGGGCGAACCAAGGCCGTGGCGACCGAACGGCTATTTGCAGGCTTAGAGCTGGCTCGTCGCGTCGAGTCCGGCTGGGATCTCGTGGGCGTCGAGAATGCACGCTCGCAGCGAAGGAGGACGCCGGAGTCTCAAGCTGAGGTGCTTCCGGTGGCCGCCGGTCACGCCGTCTTTATGGGTGCTGGCTCGTCCTTGTCCCAGGCACAGGGCTTGGGGCTAAGCGGACCGGTTGACGGCGGCGAGCTCTCGAGAATGGAGGAATTTTTCCGGGATCGCGACACGTCGAGCCAGATCGAGGTCGCTTCGCTGGCCCATCCGTCTCTCATGCCGGCCTTGAGCCTGCGAGGTTACCTGGTCGCAGAGCAAACCCACTGCCTGGTTTGCCCGCTCGATCATCGCGACTCTCAGGATCGATCGACCGCAAGGGTCTTATCCGCTCAGGACGTCCGGATCACTCGTGTCGAGCCGGAAAAGCTGGAGCCGTGGGTCGATCTTGTGCTTCGCTGTTTTTTCGAAGAACCAGAAGCCCCTTCGGTCGCTCTGCGCGAGGGTACGATCGCGATGGCCATGGTGCCAGCCCTTAGCGCATGGATGGCCACGGTCGACGACGAGCCCGCAGGCGGCGGCTCACTCTTCATGCACGGCGGCTTGGCCCTTTTCTGCGGCGACGGTACCCTCCCCGGTCATCGCTACCGCGGCGTCCAGACGGCGCTACTGGCGGCCCGGCTGGCCCATGCCCGAGCCTGCGGATGCGATCTCGCCGCGATCTGCACGCAGCCCGGCAGCGGCTCGCAACGCAACGCCGAGCGTCAGGGATTTCAGCTCGCCTACGCACGGACGATGTTGATTCGCCACTGAATCGGCCAGGTTGCAGGGCCAGATCACTTTGCCACGCCAGGATGATTCGTCATGAATCAAGGATCGGAAAGAATTTCCGGTCGAGCGTAGAATAGATTGTCCAAGTGTGCTAGAGGTCGACTGGTGCCGATGCCGCTAGCAATGATCGCATGCGGCGGATCTGTAATTGCCACGATTCTCTCAACCGTAATGGTCGAGATGAGCGAGACAAGTGGAGTCTACAAATGGACCAGGTAAGGAACCTAAGAGTGCCGCTGCGCGTGGTCTTCTACGTGGAGGGCGAGTCCTGGGTTGCTCATTGCCTTGAGTTCGACTTGGTGGGTGACGGTAGCACTAAGGAGGAGGCTCTCGAAGCGCTCACTGCTGCGATCGCGATTCAAGTCAACGCCACATTGGAATTTGACAACTCGGCCAACTTATTCACGCCTGCTGACGGGGAGTTCTTTCAGAAGTACGCTGAGGGAGTCGATGTGGCGGATGGCGAAATAACGGTCCGAATGGATCGCCTGCGATCTTCGTTGCCGATCATCGAAAGCGTCGAGGCAAGGGAGTATACGTCCAGGGTTGGTCGTGATCTCGTTATGGAATGAGGGACCGCCGATGGATCGCCCGATACCCTTGAAGCAACTACGGGCAATCCTCGCACGATACGGTGTGAGCGAAGACCGCAAGCGTGGCAAGGGCTCACACACAATGTTCCTCAAACAATTCGAAGATGGCACCTATACGTATCCGGTACCCACAAACTCAAGGGACGTATTAGCAGTCTACGTCAAAGGGTGCCGCAAGAAGTTCCGTTTACTCCCATCCGATGGTGTTACGGACGAAGACTTCTATAGCTAGGTTCCCCCGCTGGGTAGGTCTGAGAAAGTCGATGTGGCGTCCAGATCGCGGACCGTTGCGATCGTCCCGCGAAGTGGCGTCTACCATCTCAACTCGCGATGAAGCTTGACCATCGGCCTGGCCCTCTGCCTGGCCGCAGCCGTCCTGACGGTGCCGGTCGGAGATCCCTTCGTGATGATAGCCGGTTGAGCCAGTGTCCTTAACGTGCCCGAGGCCGTCGAGCCGGGTGAAAACGGATACTGACCGACCTGGAACGGTGGAGAGTACATCCGCACCCGGACGTCCCCGAACTGGCCCAGGCCATAGAGGGTCGGACCGAGGTACGCCCGCCCTGTGCCGGTTCGAGACTTCCTGACGCTGCCTGAAAGCACCGTGCGATGAGGCACCGCGCCCACGACGGTCAGTTGCTCACCCTCTCCGGTGCCGGAGAGCAGGTCTTCGATCATGCCGCCTCCGGTGATGCTGAGAGAGACCTGATCACCCAGGGGCGTGGCGTATCGCAGGTTCGTTCCTTGAGCGAGCATGGCCGTGTAGTCCGTTCCTGCCGTCGCGCCATCACCGGCCAGAAGGTTTGACCCCAGGTCCTCCACGCCGCCCCCCGCCGCGCCTCGTATCTGCAAATGAAAGAAGCGGTTGGCAGGCAACGGATGGGCGGGAGTGAGCGTCACGGTCCGGTTGCTCAGGTTGTAAGTCGGCGGATCGAGCAAGACGGCCGAATCATCTCGGGTTCCATACTTGCCGTCCGGGCCGACGTTCACCAGGCTGTAGTTCGCCGGATTGGTCGCACTCGAGCTGGAGAGCGGCTTGTTGAAAGTCACGTCGATCTGACGAATGCTCCGCGCCGTGCCGGCCCATTGCACGGCCGTGACTGTCAGCGGGCTGTAGTTGGGATCGATATCCTCAATCGTCAAGGTTGCCGCGTTCGGCGCTCCCAGGATGGCATTACCCAGGGTCTCGGTGGTTTGCACGTTACTGAGAACGACGCTCACCAGCTCGTTGTGATCGTCATACGGATCGGCAAGGACCGGAACGGTGATTGTCTGCGAGGTCACCCCGCTGGCAAAAACCAGAGTGCCCGAGACAGGCGTGAAATCAACACCAGGGGTCGCATTGATGGCGGCGGTCGTGTAGTTGACCGTTGCAATGCCTCGCGCTCCATTGACGCGGTCGACGGTAATCACGGCCTGGCCGGCGTTTTCCGGCACGGTGTAACCGGTCGCGCTGAATTCGATGGTTCCTACCTTGTCGAGAATGGTGCTTGTCGTGCTGGCCGTCTCGGCGGATGGATCCAGATCGGGCTCGGACGATGAGAGCGTCGCTGTGGCCGGAAGATTGCCGATGAGGCTTGGTATGACCGTGATCGTGATCGTGGCCGAGGCACCCGGCACCAGCGTTCCCAGGTTGACCACGACATTCGATCCGACGACGCCGGACGAGGAGAGCGGAGTAACCACGATGGGTGAGACGCTGGCGCCGACGAAGCTCACGCCAGCCGCCAGGGGACTGGTGAGCGTGACGTTCGTCGCCGGCGAAGGGCCGGTGTTGATCACGCCGATCGAGTACGAGAGGGGAGAGCCAGTCTGGCTGGGATTCGGAGCTGCCGTGAATTGCGTGAACTTGAGATTTACGGGGGGACTGACATTGATTGTGACCTGCGCGGTGTTGTTGCTGGGGTTCGGATCGACGTCCGTGGTCGAGACCGTAGCCGTGTTCGTCACTGGGCTTCCCGCACTAGCCTGGAACTGCACCACGAATGAGAGCGTCACCGATGAGCCCTTAGTGAGGGCCCCCAAGTTTGCCCTGATCTGCTGGCCACTGACGACGGGGAAGGTTCCAAGAGGCGTGGAGGTGAATGAGCCTTCATAGTTGACCCCGGCGGGCAACGTATCGACAAACTGAATATTATGACCCGTTTGGGGCCCCTCGTTGGTGATGGTGAAGTGATAGGTCACCGGCTCGCCCACGTAGGCCTGACTCACCGAGGCACCGCCGCTGATGCCCAGGTCGGCAATGACCTCTACCCTGGACTGGACATCCTGAGAAAATTCGGAGGTATTACCCGACGGATCGGTGGCCGTCGCCGTGACAAACGAACCTTCCGGAATGGTAACGCCGCTGAGAACGGCCCCGAACGTGGCGTTGCTGGTGTTATCGGTTGTAACCGTCGTCGAGCCGAGGTACGTCTGGCCCTCGCCATGGCCGGAGGGGTTTTCAGTGGAGTTGGAGAAAAACTGGACGAGGAATGCCGAACTGGCGGCGGCGTTCAGCGTCCCCTGGATCGTCGTGTTGCCGTCGCTGGAGACCGCGGAACTGAGGATGGGATAATTCTGATAATCATTTGGTCCCGAGCCGGGGGTCACACCCGGAGGCCAGGGATGGTTGGCGGTCGGCCCGCTGCCGAAATTGATGCCCAGCCCGGCGTTGTCGAAGATCGAGTTGGACAGGATGGCGCACTGATCGCTATTGGAGACGAGTCGGATGCCGTCACCGCTATCAAGAACATTTCCCTTGTTGTGAGCGATGATGTTGCCCGCGCCCGCGCTGGTCCCACCGATCGTCACCTGACTAGACCCGAGCGAAATACCCGTTCCCGCGTTGCCGAGGTCCACTGTTCCGGTCGCGTCCGTGCCGATGAAGTTGCCCTCGACGACGGTCCCACCCGCCGGCCCGCCGGTGAAGTCGATCCCGTCGCCGCCGTTGCCCGAGATGACGTTCCCCGCGCCAGGGGTTGTGCCGCCGATCGTGTTGTTCGTGGGCCCGGCGATCCGCACGCCATGGCCCCCGTTGGGCAAAGCAGCAACGCCCGTGACATCAACGCCGATGTAGTTGCCCTCGATCAGTTCGGCGCCGGAACCGATGACAAGGCTGTCGATGCCGGCGGACGTGTTGCCCGAGATGATGTTTCGGGCCTCGGCCGTCGTGCCTCCGATGGTGGCGGAGGAAGCGTTAGTCCACTCCAGGCCGATTCGGTTGCCGACAGCTTTCTTGCCGGTCACGTCGGTGCCGATAAAATTGCCCTGCACGAGCGAATCATTGCCCGTGCCCATCGAGATCCCTTCATTCGTGTTCCCTGAGATCATATTGCCCGCCCCTTCCACCGTCCCGCCGATCGTCGTCTTGTCGCCTCCGTTCTGGACGATGCCGTCATTTTGATTCGCCAGCGCGTTTCCGCCCGTGGCATCAACGCCGATGAAGTTGCCCTCGATCAGCGTGCCCGCGGTATTGGACCCACCGGGTATGGCATCGAGCGCAATGCCGCTAAGCGTATTTCCCGAGATCAAATTGCCTGTACCAGCACTCGTTCCGCCGATCGTCGTGCCCGAGGAACTGGTGACCTCGATGCCGTCGTTCCTGTTGGGAACGGCGTACTTGCCCGTGATGTCTGTGCCGATCTCGTTTCCAAGGATCAGGTTGTTACTTGAAGAAACGATACTGATTCCGTCGGTCGCGTTGCCCGAGATGAGGTTCCGGTCGTGGGGTCCAGTCCCGCCGATGGTGTTGTTCGAGGACCCCGAGATCAGGATGCCCAGGTCGTTGGACTTGGCCAGACTCCCGTCGGGGGTCGTGCCCACGTAGCAGCCGGCGATGACGTCCGAACCGCTCGACGACAGCTCGATCGCCGCTGCCGCGCAATCGTCGACCGCCAGCGCTTGCAAGGTTGAGTTGCCCGCCGTGATCAAGAGACCGGTGTCCGAACCTGACAAGGCCAAGCAATCCAGCTCAATCAAAGGAGATCCGTTGTAGCCACTCTGTGTCGAGCCGTCGATGGCCGTGGGATGCGTGATCGCCGGCAGTGCACTCTGCGGTGTGATCGTCTGTAGGCCTGTCCCGGGAATCGCGAAATTGATCAAACTGGCGGGATCTTTATCCGAATTCGCCTGCTGGATCGCCCACCGCAATGACCCATCGCTCGTGTTGTCGCTGGTATTGAGAACCGTGAACACCGCCAGGAGCTCGCGCTGTTCCAACGTCTCGACGACGAAACGTTTCGCGAAGCGATGCCGGCTCATCCCGAAACGCCGCGTTCCGCGACCAACCTGAATCATGGTAGTGCCTCGCGCAAGTTCAAACCAGGTCTCTGATCAGCGATTCCTGGGTAACATCGGACCGACGCGAAACTCAAGAATAACGCACATGCAACCAGACGTCACTGATAGTTAACATACGACGATCTGGAAATTCGGGCAACATGCCACGCCAATATAGCTGCTCTCCCTTGCAAGAGACACACGTACTACGGACATTTCATTCGTAGATCGATCTTGTGGGGAAGGGCGGAGACTGGCCTGAAGCGTTCCGCTCATTTTCGGCCTGCGAGCGCCTGGGGATCGTCAAGGACAAGATAGTGTCCATGATCGGATGAGACGATCAGGAGGGAGTCGTCCCAGTTGCTGTGAGTTTCGACCCAGCGGGCGATGCTTACGACGGCGTCTTCACCGCTGTAGATCGCCCCGATCGCGTTGTCGAGGTTGTTGCCGTGAAGGGCAAAATCGACATCGCCCGCTTCGACGAAAAGAATGAATGGTTGATTGCCGCTGGAGAGCACATCGATTGCGGCCTCGGCCATGTGCGCAAGGGTGGGCTGGCTGGCGAGCTCCGCCGGGGTGTATTTCTCTGCGTCAGCCGGTTCGCCGGCCTTTTTATTGATACTCGGGGCGGGATCGTACCGGCCGTCGGCCGTCCGGAAGGGCAAGTGGTCGAAGTTTTTGGCGCCGAAGAAGCCGAAGAGGCGGGTGCCTTTCTGTACGGCCTGGGCGGCAGCGGCGCGCAGAGCCGGGCCCCCAGCGGTGCCAATCTCGGTGTGCACGCAAAGGTACTTGCCACCGTTTTTCACGTCGATGGACGCAAAGTCGGCGTCGGTCAGGAAGAGATTGCCGGGGACGACGTTCCGGCCCTGATCCTCGAGCTCCTCCGGCTTGGCCTCGATGCCAAAGCCAGTTCCGATGACGACATCCAGGCCCGGATGAAGCCGCGCCTGCCTCGCCTCCTGGATGACGCCGGGAAGGCCCAGCATCGCCCGTGCGATGTCTTGATAGTCGTAACGCTCAACGTTCTGGGCATACATCCCGGCCGGCGAGGCATGGCAAAACGGTACGCTGGTGACCGTGCCCACTTTCCAGCCCTGGTCCTGGAGCTCATGAAAGAGCGTCGTGACGAGACGGCTGTCATCGGCGATGTTCAGGCCGCTGTTGTACGATTTTACACCGCTAACAAGCTCCGCCGCGCTCTGCGAGGAGTCGGTGAAGGCATGGAGCACGCGGCCGGCGGCCTGAACTCCGGCCCGATCCTCCGCGTCGGCAAACTGCCCTTTCAGATAGCCGGGCGCCTGGGAGGCAAGCGGTCCCGGAGTCCACGGGTTGGGGCCGGCAATCTGGGCATCATAACCGCCCCTCAGGCTGTCGGCCGGAATGGTCACGACCTGCCGGTCGATGTCCTGGTTGCTCCGGTCGTGGGTCGGGCTGGTGACCACGAAACCGTACTGCGCGACGCCGGAGCCGGTATAGTCCTGGAAGAAAAGGCCCGAGCCTTTCCCCTCGGTGTACACCTTTCCGGTCTTGAGAATCGCGGCCGCCTGGGTCGTGGGCCAGTCGAGACCGTCGAACCAGACGATGAAGACGTGTTTCACACCGCGGGCAATCGCGTCCTTCTGAACCCGGTAAAGGTCGCTCTGGTCGGCGTAAACGGCACGAGGATTGACCGTGTTGGCAGGAACGACGCCATAGGCTTCCTTGATCTTTTCGGCGTTTCGGTAGCGGCTGTTCTCTCCGGTCACGGTGCCCAAGTCCGCTTTTCGCCCGAAGATGTAGACGGGGACCAGGCGGTTGCTATGGTTATGATGATTGGCAAATTCGCCCTCCGGCCCCTGCGATCCGAAGTGGTAAACCCGGTGCTTCTTCTCCTCGTGGGTTGCGACATACTGGGTTTGTAGATCCTGGAGCAGGTCGGTGGATTGGGCCGACTTAGGCGCGATCTGGTCCGGCGCTCGCTGGCACCCAGTCAGAAGCAGAAACATGCTTCCCAACACAAGCGCTCGTGGCTGCGCTTGCGAGACTCGTTTCCGAGCACCGTGGTCACTCGAGACCGCCAGAAGAGCCTTGGAGGACATTCCAGACCAACCTTCCTGAGGCACGATGAGGCCGTCACAAAAAGATTCGCCAGGACGGGAGCACTGCGTGAAATCATCGTCCTGTGGGTATTTCATGAACCTTAGTATGCCAGGGCGGGCGTAAGGAATCTTCAAGAATCCGCAAAAGCATCAATCACGCCGGCCCTTGAACAGAGCTGCCCGAAACGTCGTGCTGGTAGCGCACGTCCAGGCGGTGCAGAATGAGGAAGACCGACACTCCGGCGCGGGATCTGCAAATCTCTCCGGCGCAGGATCTGCAAATCCTTAAGAGAGCCCTCCGTCGGGGTCAGCGGAGGTGACATTTGTATCGCGACGTGCTGGCCATCGTCCTGGCGGGAGGACGCGGCACCCGGCTGGAGCCGCTGACGCGAGACCGCGCCAAGCCGGCCGTGCCATTTGGCGGCATCTACCGGATCATCGATTTCACCCTGTCCAACTGCATCAATTCCGACCTTCGCAAGGTCCTCGTTCTGACCCAATACAAGGCCACCAGCCTGAACCGGCACATCGACCAGGGCTGGAAGTTCCTCAGCCGCGAGCTGGGCGAGTACATCGAGGTGATCCCACCCCAGCAACGGATCACCGAGTTCTGGTACCAGGGAACCGCCGACGCCATCTACCAGAACGTCTACACGATCGAGAAAACAACGCCGCGGGACACGATCCTCCTGGCCGGCGATCATATCTACAAGATGAACTACGGCCGGATGATCGACTATCACCGGGATAGCCGGGCCGATTTGACGATCGCCTGCCTGCCGGTGCCGAGGGCGCTGGCCCGGGACTTCGGCGTCATGGCCGTCGACGCCGAAAGCCGGGTCGCGGGCTTCGTCGAGAAGCCGGCCGATCCGCCGGCGATGCCGGGGCAGCCCGGTCTGGCGCTCGCATCGATGGGCGTCTACGTCTTCAACACCCGGGTGATGTTCGAGCAGCTCTTTCAAGACGCCGCACAGAAAGAAGCGAGCAAGCACGACTTTGGCAAGGACATCATCCCCGCGATGATGGCCGCGAACATGCGCATCCTCGCCTACCCGTTCCGCGACGAGAACCGCAAGACGGCTGCTTACTGGCGCGACGTGGGCACGCTCGACGCCTACTATCACACTGCCATGGACTTGATCGCCATCGATCCGATCTTGAACCTCTACGATCAGGACTGGCCCATTCACACCTTTCAGCCGCCGTACCCGCCCCCCAAGTTCGTGCACACCGACCAAGACCGCCGCGGCGCGGCGTTCAACTCGATCGTTTGCCAGGGAGCCATCGTCTCCGGCGGCCAGGTCTTTCGCAGCATCATCTCGCCCGGCGTGCGCGTCAACAGCTACGCCTTGATCGAAGACTCGATCCTCTTCGACGGCGTGGACGTTGGCCGCCGCGCCCGTGTCCGCCGCGCTATCGTCGACAAGGACGTGAGGATTCCGCCCGGCTTCGACATCGGCTGGAACCGCGAGCTCGACCGCGCGCGCGGACTTGTGATCAGCGCCGAGGGCATTACGGTCGTCGCCAAGGGCGAAGAGCTCGAGCGGTTTGTGTGAGGAGCCCGGGAATAGGAGATCTCAAGCGGGTTTGGCGACGATCGAGCCGCTTGCTCAGGCTACGAACGAAAGTGATCAAACCGCGAAACGTTCGTTGGGAGTGTGACATTTTGTGACATGGCCGGCTCTTTGTCCTGGCGCAGTTGATAGAATCGTCAGTTCCGCGCGGAGATCGAACCCGCCGACCGGCTGCCCCGGTCGCGAGGAGCCAGCGCACTGGCCCTACTGAGATTTTACGACACGACGAGCGATCTGATCAGAACCGCAGAAGCCGTGGACTGCGCGGCGTAGGGGTCAGAGCCCAGAGGCGTGAGAGTCCGGAACGAAATAACTTGTCACGTGGGCTGATCCCGGAGGCCCAGAGGCTCTTGCTGAGAACACAGGCGCGCCTATATTTCCCAGACCGCTGCAGCAATTTACTATATCCCCATCGACGCCCTGTCCCCATAGTCGCCCCCCAGCGATGATGACGAAGCTGTATGACCGAACGAGCGCCCTAATCACATTCGATGAGGTGGAACTGATAGCCATATGACAACTGACCTGCACTGGGCAGAGGCGAATCTTCGGGGGCTGCTCGCGGCCATCGTCGAGTCGTCGGACGACGCCATCATCAGCAAGACGCTCGCTGGGGTCATCACCAGCTGGAACCGGGGTGCTCAACGAATCTTCGGCTACTCGGCCGAGGAGGTCGTCGGGAAGCACATCTCGCTGTTGATGCCGCCGGAACGCATCGAGGACCTGACCCGTATCCTCGAGAGCGTCCGCTGCGGCGACACGGTGGACCATTACGAGACGAAGCGACGCACGAAAGACGACCGCATCATCGATGTCTCGCTGACCGTCTCCCCCATCCGCGATGCCGATGGCAACATCATCGGGGCCTTGAAGGTCGCGAGGGACATCACGGAGCAGAAGCGAGCCGCAATGGAGCGTAAGGAGGCCGAATTCCGCAACGTGTTGGAGTCTGCGCCGGACGCCATCGTCATCATCGACGGCCAGGGGCACATCGTCCGCCTCAACCGGCAAACCGAGGAGATCTTCGACTACACCCGGGAGGAATTGCTCGGCGAACCCGTCGAAATCTTGGTCCCCGAGCGCTTCCGGGAGCGGCACCAGAAGCACCGCGCGGCCTACAGTCCCCAGTCCAGACCACGCCCGATGGGTATGGGGTTGGAGCTCTATGGCCGACGCAAGGACGGGGGCGAGTTCCCCGTAGACATTACCCTCAGCCCGATCGAGAGCACGGACGGCTCCCTCACCATCAGCGTCATCCGCGATATCACCTGGCGCAGGCGGATCGAGGAGCAGCTCCTCAAGTTATCGCGGGCCGTTGAGCAGAGCGCCGACCTGGTGATCATCACCGATACCCAGGGCCGGATCGAGTATGTCAACCCCAAGTTCACCCAGGTGACCGGCTACACGCCGGACGAGGCCATCGGCCAGGACCCACGGATCTTGAAATCGGGGAAGACTTCTCCCGAGGAATATCGACGGCTGTGGGAAACGATCACCTCAGGCCGAGAATGGCGGGGCGAGTTCCTCAACAAGAGGAAGGACGGCGCGCTGTACTGGGCTTCGGCCTCCATCTCGCCCCTCCGGAACCACCAGGGGGTCATCACGCATTTCGTCGCGATCCAGGAGGACATCAGCGAGCTGAAGCGGGCCGAGGAGGCGCAGCGCGCCTCGGAGCGGCGCTACCGCCAATTCACGGAGGCGACGCTGGATGCGCTCGTCGTAGCCGACGAGCGGGGTGTCATCACGCTGTTTAACGCTGCCGCCGAGCGGACCTTCGGCTACTCGGAACCGGAGGTCCTCGGGCAGCCGCTCACGATTCTCATGCCCGCGGAATACCACGAGGCCCATCAGCGGGGATTGCGCCGCTACCTGGAGACGAAGGAGGCGCAGGTCGTCGGACGCACGATCGAGCTGAACGGCCGACGGAAGGACGGCCAAGTCTTCCCCCTGGAGCTGTCCCTCTCGGCAGTCGAACTTCCGGAGGGGATCTGCTTCTTGGGGGCGATCCGCGACCTGACCGAACGCCAGCGTCTGCAGGCCCGAGTCGTCCAGATGGAGAAGCTGGCGTCGCTGGGCCTGTTGAGCGCTGGGGTGGCGCACGAGATCAACAACCCGCTGGCCTACGTGGCCAACAATCTGGTGGTGCTCGAGCGCGGCATCCACGGCCTGATCGCCCTGGTGGCGGTCTATGAGGCGGCGCAGGCGATCCTGGAATCCGCCCGGCCCGACCTGGCCGCTCAGGTTGCTCATCTCGCCGAGGAGATCGATCTGCCGTATTTGAAAGCACACATCGAGCAGATCGTGGGCAGCACGCGGCAGGGGGTCAAACGGGTGGCGGACATCGTGCAGAACCTGCGCGGCTTCGCCCGGCTCGATCAAGCCGCCGTCGAACGGGCAAACCTCCACGACGCGATCACAAGCAGCCTGGAGATGATCCGGGGACGGATGGACCGACATCATATCGTCGTGGAGCAGCAGTTCGGCGATCTGCCTCTCGTGCTGTGCGCCCCTGCCCAGGTCAATCAGGTGTTCCTGAATCTGCTCGTCAATGCCCTGCAGGCGATCGAGGCGACTTCCAAGCTGGGAGGCCGGATCCAGATCCGGACCCGGGCGGTCGGGGATGAGGTGATCGCCGAGGTGGCTGACGATGGCTGTGGCATCCCGGCCGATGTCCTCCCCCGGATCTTCGATCCGTTTTTCACCACCAAACCCGTAGGCGAGGGGACCGGACTAGGGCTGAGCATCAGTCACGGCATCGTGGTGGACCATGGGGGCCGCATCGAGGTCGAGAGCATGCCCGGCCAGGGAACCCGATTCCGCGTCATCTTACCCGTGAGAGGAAAAGGAAGGGGCCGATGAGCAAACCCGAAAAGCCCTGCCTGTTGGTGGTGGATGATGAGCCAGAAGTCTGCGACTCGGTGTATCATCTCCTGCACAGCAAATACCGTGTCTTGCGAGCCCACGGCGCCGCCGAGGCGGTCGAGCTGCTGTCGCGGCACGCGGTCGAGATTATCATGACGGACCAGCGAATGCCGGACATTACCGGGGTCGAGATGCTCCAGAAGATCAAGTCGCAGTACCCCGAAGCGATCCGGATCCTGTTCACTGGATATGCGGATATCAAATCGGTGGTCGCGGCGATCAACCAGGGGCATGTCTTCCGTTACTTGAGCAAGCCCTGGCAACCTGAGGAACTCGAGGCGGTGATAGCCGATGCCGCTGCGGAAAACCGCCGGATGGTCCAGCAGGCCCAGAAATTGGTCAACTGCCAGGAGAGGGTCGTCCAACTGGAGCGAGAGAACCAACTCCTCCGCGAATTATCGAAGGACAAGGGGTGAGGCAGACCACCGTCGCCGGGCAGTGATGTCGCGGCGCTCGGATCTCAGCCAGTGGTTAACAGGGTTTGACCTCTGATTCATATAGCGCTTGGGGGGCTGGGGGACGAGATTTCGGATGATCTTCGACAGTACTCACCCGCAACCTCTTGCAGTGCAGGCATTTGCAGATTTACATATAGGGCGTGGCACCAGGAATTTGTCTCGGCAGCGAATCCCGGCCCATCGCGAAAGGAGTTACGTCAAAAACGGGCGAACTGCTTTAGAAGATGAGCATAACAGGAAATGGAAGGGATTGATAAAAAACTCGCGCTGGCGCACCGGGCAGGTAAGCTGGTCGTCCCATTCCTGAGATCGGCCCTCGTCCACCACCCTGGCTCGCTCACCGCAAGACCAACGACGTGAGGGTTGCCAGGCAGGGCTTGTCCCCCTTGTCCGGCTTGATTACGAGCCGCAGGTGCGTGACGCTGTCGGCCATCACCGCCCAGTCCTCCCGCTCGAAGGTCGTTGCGGGCGGGCTGAAGTTGTATTCCTGCCGCAGCAGCTCCCGGTATGTCTTTCCGCCATCGCAAGAAAGACTCAACTGGAGTTCCTGGGTTCGAGGTACTTCCGGCTCCTCGACTTCCAGGAGGACGTGTTGGATCGTCTGCGGGGCGTCGAAGGCAAGGATCAGGGTCTGCTCACCCGGCTCACCGGCGATCCAGCGATTGCTTCCCGGTCCCCGATGGGGGTCGAAGGCAAGATCAATGGGATGGTCGGGAGCCTCGGAAGTCACCTGCACGGTGGCAACTGCAGCGACGTCGATCTCGCCCGGCTGAGGGACAGGATGCGCCGGAGTTGTTTTGATGATTTGCTTGCGGAGCATGGTTTATCCTCGGGGTCGTGGGGCGAAAATCGTCATCTCACCGAACCACCACATGATGGCCGAGCGCTTCTGCACCTTGGACGGTCAACCTGAGACAGCCACCGCTGCTCTGCGCCTCGTTTTCTGCAGGTCCCACGATCTCCAGCATAACAGGCATGCCATCCGGTTTCGACCAGGTATCGGCAGAGCCTCTACGGGATATCGAAAAGGCGGTCTGACCGGTATCGAATGCCCCCGTGCTCCCTCTTGCGAGCAATACGCCCTGGATGTCATCGGCGTCTGACCGTTGTCGCTCGAAGAGGAGCTCGGTCAGCCGCAACGACGGATGATGAAGTGTGGGCAGAAGGTCGGACGTGGGCAGAGATACTCTCGGAGGTTGGCAACTCGACGACGGCATCGGCCCCATCATCGGTAGGCTGCTCGACTTGGCCGGGAACATCCTTGGCCTTCTTCGGTCTGGGCGGGTCGGCCAGACGCTCGGCGCACTGAGGATGAATGCCCGCCGGCGAATAAACGGCATGATGGCAGACCGGGCAGCGTTTCCGTTCGGGATCAAAGATGGGGGTGTGCCGGTGTTTGGGAAACATCAGGGCCTCTTGGTGTGTGTGAGCACGCTGGCTGGTGCTTCGATGGTTGGCCCAGACGGGGGCTGGGAGCCAGAGCGATCTAGGTGCTCACGAGGATCGGGGCGCAGAGATCGAATACAAGGGCCTCTCAGTCTCCTCTGTCGTATCTCAGCGGGATGTCCTGCTAGCCCTTCCAGTAAGTGCCTCGGGA
Source organism: Isosphaeraceae bacterium (assembly GCA_052146555.1). Taxonomy (GTDB): domain Bacteria; phylum Planctomycetota; class Planctomycetia; order Isosphaerales; family Isosphaeraceae; genus Aquisphaera. The sequence continues at coordinate 22,205 of JBKQMU010000308.1, read as the reverse complement.
TTTCACGTCACGCTTAGCAGTAGGATCGGGTGATTCGCTTTGACCAGGCGGTTTCCAGGAGAGTCGAAAAAGGGCTTTGCCAGTGGCAGGATCGATTGCTCCCAGATCGGTGACATCGGTGAGTAAGACACAGACCGAATCCCCACCCTTGACGTAGCATGCATCCTGGCCCTCAGGCGAATAGGCGAGGGCGAAGAGAATCGAGTCGCCGGCGGCAAGCGATTTTCCGGGAGGCATGGGGAGGACTGCGTCTCTGATTCGACCTCGCTCAACCTCCCATATCTTTTGCTCATTAGCAGGGTAGCTGTTCACTTGCGGCTCCGAACCATGGATGGTGGTTAGATCGAGTCTTCGCTTTTGGCTCCCTGAAGGCGACTTGCGAACGAGTCGACGGCGGGATCGCAGGGACTCGTTCCGCCTGGTATGATCCGGCTTGGCCGAGTGGTTCAGATTCCTCCGATTTGCATCTTCGGTAGGCGAGCTGCCACGAAGGCGGCGTCCCAGATCGAGAAACCGGATCAAGCTGCTGCACCGGGGAGATCGAGGGATCGCACGAGCGGCACCTCGAATCCCACCGCGATGGCGGACGATCAATAACGGTTGCGACCGCCACTACCGCCATAACCATCACCACCACTGCGAGCAGTGCCGTCAACTCGACCACCAGCAAAGCTGCTGGTCTGGGCTACCCGTGGCTTGGCTTCGCTCACGATCAGCCGCCGCCCATCGTGCTCGTGGTCGTTGAGTCCTTGAATCGCAGCCTCAGCCTGGGCGTCGGTGTCCATCTCCACAAAACCGAACCCCTTGCTGCGCCCCTTATCACGGTCCTGGATCACCTGGGCGCTCTGCACGGTGCCGAACGGTGAGAACCACTCTTGCAGATTTGATGAGGACACCGAATACGTCAGGTTACCAACATACAATTTCTTTCCCACGAGATTCTCCTTGTGGTAAAGACGTCCCGACCCGTGAATGCTTTCTGGGTCGATGGATGGATGGGAAAGGGGTACACACAGCACCCCTGGAGGTGGGAGAGGCGAAGGCGGAAGCACCAAGCGGGTCGATGAAAACCCAGGATGCTCACTCAGTCGTCAAGCCGACCCATTGAAGTATAACGAATCTTCCTAAAAAAAGAAATGACTAAGTGGGCTAATTTTTTACGTTGCCAGGAAGAGGTGTGCTGCTCCTGACTTTCGTGATCGCTGGATCGCGTCCCTCCCCGAAGCGACTCGTTGCCGAAAATCGAATCGCCTGACGACCTCCTGACACCGGATTGCCGACCCGGCCTTTTCGGCCCGCTGGCCGATGCCGGCCCTGCTACGATCGTCACTTCCTAATCAGAGATAGGCTTCTGCCCCCTCAAGTAAACTGCGGAGAAAATGGAGAAAATGTCGACCGTTTGCTGTATCTCTCAACTTCAGCCAGATGTCGAATTCGTGCTCGGCAGGTACCACTGCTGGGTTGGCGCGAGGCCACGGATACTCGGGATTCGGCCTATCCTGAGCGAGATCAGGCGCCAATTCCTCGATGGACTCAGCCAGTGCGATGCTCGAGCGGATCCGCGACGACCAAGCTTCGTTGTTGCCCCCGAATCCGAGCTGTTTCTGAGCTGCGCGGTTTGTCGACAAGCTGCGTAGGAAGCCGACAATCGCTCGATGACTTGTGAAGTTCGGCCCCGTCTTCCATGCATGGGCCTTTCCGAGCATCTCGGTGGTCATCTGCAGATAGTGCAACAGGTGGCACGAAGCTACTGCCGGCTGCTTTCGGAGAAGTTCGAACACGGCGAAGTCGGAGCGCGATTGGATCAAGAATAGTCGCTGCTGCTCGTTCATCGCCGCCGATTCAAGATGATGTTTCCGCTCAGTTCCCAGCCCGGGGGCAGCTTCAGATGTCCCGCTTTGATGGCGTCGAGCTGGTCGCCAGTAACATCTGCGACGAGGAGCTTCAACTGGCTGTCTTTGCCGGCTAGACCGAACTCGGTCGGTTCGACCCGGGCTGCCTCGGCTTCGGAGAGGGCCAAGCGGTCATTCACCTCAAGCAGTCGAATCTCGTCGGGAGGCGAGCCATGCGGGAGGTACCAGATCTGGCGGATTCCGCTGTCGGAGACCAAGTGTTTCCTGGCAATCCATCGCGCCATCGAGTCGCGATCGCCATCGTCTGCTGGCGTGGGCTCTTCGCACCGCTCCTGGCGACGGCGAGACACGGCATCAAGCTCGTCGAGGAATTCGAACCACTGTTCTTCGTCGTACTGCTCCGCGGCACGGGCGAGCTCTTGGGGCGTCTGCATCTGCCTGGTTCCTTTCCCCTGCGCACTGTCCGGTTGACCTGTTTTCATTATAAGCAACCGGAGACGGGCTCGTCATATCGATATCCACAGACATCAAGGTGGCCCTGGTTCAGTGCGCGGACGGCGATCGCGAAGGGGCCTTGGCTCCCTGCCCCGGGCATTCGGGACAGGGCGTTCGGAACATAGACAGGGCATTCGGGACGTAGTGAATTGTGGCGACGCGGAGTATCAGAGCCGGAAGCAAGCGCGACGGCCACGCGACATGGAGAACATGCAGCGTGACCGAAAGTCACCGCGACCAGCGCCTGCATCAGGGCTGCTATTTCGTCTGCCGGAGTTTCACGCCTCGTCGGGCTTTGCAGCGTCTTGATGCGCCCGGCGGTCGAAATCGACGTATATCCTTGCCGAGGAAGACTGGGCCAGCACACGAAGCGATTCCAGCTCGTGAAGTCGTAGAAGCGCCGGATGCTTCTCCAAGGCCACGGCAGTCTGCTCGCGAAGCTGGATGGTTTCAGCCTCGGTCAGCGCGTGAAGTCGGACAGCCTCAGCTCGCGCAGCGCCAGCAAGACGATCCGCCTGGGCCTGAGATTCGGCCAGTCGTCGAGTCGTCTCAGCCTTGGTTTCCGTGTCAATCCGCTGAACTTCGGCACGCGTTCGAGCCTCGACAAGCTGTGCCTGGCTGGTGCGTTCGGCCGCCAGCACCTTGTTCATGATCTCCTGAAGGTTGCCCGGGAAGATGAGGTCTTTCACGTCGGCGCGCGCGATGGTCACGCCGTAGCTGCCGGCCGCCTTGTAGACATCGCGCTGAATGTCCTCGCTCAGTCGGTTGCGGTCAGTCAGAATTTCGTCCAGCGTCATCGAGGCCAGGGACCGTCGCGCGGCAAGCTGCACATCGGTGTAAAGCCGTTCTTCATAGCTGACCACGGCGTGGACGGCCGCCTGGGGATCCAGCACGCGATACTGCACGACGATGCTGATACGGATCGCCACCTTGTCGGCCGTCAGAATTTCCTGCCCATTGATGGTAAGATCGCGCTCCCGCATGTCCACGAGCGTGACCTCGACCACAGGTGATCGCCAGAACCCCAAATCGATCCGTCGCGGGATGACGTACCGGCCAGCGTCCAAGACCTTGACCAGAACACCGTCCTGATACCAGAGTCCTCGGTGCGTGTCCTTGATGAGGGATGAGGAATTCTCGAGAGCGCATGACTGACTCGCTGCTGCAGACGTCCGTGCTTGTCTTGGAGGCCCCGTAGCACAGACCGAGCCGTGGTACGACATGTGGGGATTCGAACCCCACGAAGACCAGAAAGCGATGGTAGAGACCCGCCCACAGTGTAAGAGGGATGCCTCCGCCTTGGCCTTTCGCCACAGGTCTGGCCGGGGCCATCGTTCGATCTAGCAGACACGGCTCCGGCCTCGAGGTTCGGCGGCTGAAATTCGGAGGAGTCACGGTTCGGAGGGCATTCGGTGTCGCTTCGAACATCGGCCGGCGCGGCAACCCTCAACAGCGACCACGAGCACCGGACGGTCCCCGAGAACACAATGCTGCCTCTACCTTCAAATCTGACCGAGGCAATTCGCTATGTCCCCGTCGTTCTCTCTGGCCCTCAAAGCCCCTCTTCGATCCACTCCCATGCCCTCTCACCCTCGCCTTGATCGAAGAACCGAATCTCGGCGTTGAAGAAGATCGGCCGTGACAGCTTGGTCATCCATGCTTCCCAGGCTCGGTCGCCGACGACTGCGCATCGCTCGATCTGCCGGGAGTGACGGACGTCGAACTTGATTTCATCCCACAAGGCGCGGAGCTCCATCCCGTGGAGGTCGGTCATTTCGACCAGGCAGCGGATGCTGCCGTGCTCCTCGATCAGTTTCTCGAGCCTGGGCACAAATTGCTGATAGTCCTGATGCAGGATCTTGCCGCTGACTCTCATGCCAAAAACCTTGCCGGAACCACGGCTCAGGACCTCGATCATCGCTTATCCCCCGTTTCGGTGGATTGGGTTCTCGAACTCAGTCTACTCACCAGAAATTCACGTCATCTCCATGAGCGTTGCTCGTCGATCGCTTGGTGAGTGTCTTCCCTGCCCGGTAGCTACGCGGACTCTTTGAACTCGCGGTAGAGCGCCACCCCCAAGAAATCCAGGAGAGTCTTTGAACATCCCTGGTTTCCTCTCCATCTACAGTCCCCCGTCCGTTGAGAATATTAGGCCGGTCCTAGTCGTGCTTGCAGGTTTATTGTCAGCACTCACTCGGCTTGACACCGCCTCACCTCACCAGGTTCCGCGGACACCATGCTTAATTTTGGAGACTTGTATTGCGCCCCCGAAATTCCAGACGAGTCGAAAAAAAAGCAAGAGCCTCTCCTGAGCCAGCGCCAACGCAATCAAGTCGCTGGCGATGGGCGCGGAGTGGTATTCGGCGTGCCCGCCGGGGGGGCTCAGTCGGTTGAGTCGGCAAGCAGCTCCCTCTCCCTCTCGACGAGCACCTCGGACCCGTTGCTCTCGGCGGACGCGAGGGCGACCCTCATGCCTGTTTCGTGCTTCGAGAGGGGCAGCATGCGGTCCCACCCATCAATCGCGAGACAGGGGCCATCTTCACTGGAGTTGAAGTCCTCCAGGTAATGGTGGAGCGAGTCGCAGGTGGTGTGATCGACCAGGGGAACTAGGTTGCTTAGGTGCAGGCACACTTCCCGAGTACCTTCGGGCCGGCGCCCCAGCTCGCGCATCATGTGGAACATGTTAAAGCACACCAGAGGTCCGCCGACGTGGAGGTGGTACTCCCCATCTTCCGATTCGCGCCGGGTCACCGGATTGCGGAACAGGCTCAAAAAGCGGGTTTGCAGCTTCGGCTTGGCAATCCCCAGCGTGTGGTCGCGCAAGGTGTGCCAAAGGCTCACATACCACAGACTCATCACCAGTTCCAGCGCGAGGCCGGCGGCGATGCCGATAAGCAGGTCGGTCGTCACGGTGACAAGCACAGTGACCGTGAAAATGAAGAGCTGCTCCGCACCTACCTGGGCGACCTCGGCCCACACCTTCGGCCGACAGAGCTTGTAGCCGATGAAGACCAAGATGGACGCAAGCACGGTTGTCGGGACGAGGTTGATCAATTCGCGGCCGAAGCAGAGGAACGTCAGGAGGCAGCAGGCGTTGAAGAAATTAGCCCACTGCGTGCGCCCGCCGCCGATGATATTGGCTGTACTCTTTACAATCCCGGGGATGATTGTCAAACCACCAAACATACTTGAGCATACGTTACTGACGCCCATTGCGTTGAGGGTCCGGTCTGGGTCGGAGCGGCGGCGATAGGGGTCGATCTTGTCCACCGCGGCGATGGTGGCCAGGGATTCGGTCCCGTCGATCAATAGCAAGGTCAATACGAGGTACGCTAGTGGCGCCCACAGCCGGTAGTTGGTGGCGACCTCCCGGAAATTGGGGAGGACGACCCCGTGCTTCAGAGGAGACTCCGGAACGTTGATCAAAAACTGCCGGTCCAGGTGGAAGAGGAAGACGCTAGCCAATGTTCCCAGGACGAACACCCACACCGGGGGTGGCATCACCTTGAGGAGTCGTCCCGGCAGGGCGGCGAGCGTGAAAAGTAAGGCGACGCACCCGATCCCTAGCCCCAGTACTTGAAGGCTCATTGCCGAGAGGTGGTTGGGCGTTTCCCGCAGGATTTCCCAGAACTCGTGGGCCTGGAATTTTACGCCCATGAATAGGGGAATCTGCTTGGCGATGATCATCAGGCCGATCGCAGCCAGCATCCCCTCGATGGCGGCCGCTGGAAAGATGGCACTGAGACGAGCCACTTTGAGCCGTGCCAGGACAACTTGCAGGAGGCCCGCGATGCAAATCGCGACGAGCACGAGTGGGTAGCCTGCTGTGAGCAACTCGGCCTGTGAGCCGTGGCCGCCGAGTTGGACTCCCCCAAGCGCGATCATCCCGGCGAACAGGGCAGGAGCCAGTCCAGCGGCAGGACCACTAATCGTGACGTATGAACCTCCGAGGAACGGGAGCACGAATCCAGCGATGATCGACGACATGATCCCGCAGACCGGGGGCGCCCCCGATGTGATCGCAATTCCCATTGAGAAGGGCAGCGAAATCATCGCCACCATGAACCCGGAACGAAGGTCAGCCTTCCAATGCTTCAGGCCCATCAAACCGTTTTGTGGTTTCTCGGTTGTCGCTGACTCTATTGTTGCCATTGGAATCTCTCCAGCAAGGCGATTCACGGGAACGGGGCCATGTCCGCGCAGGGTCGCGACGGCCCAATCCGTTCGTTCTGTCAGATTCGAAACACAACGTCGAGGTTTCAGTCTTGCGCACTTGGGGCGCGTGATTGGGAGGGGACGGCGTGACAGCAGATTTCGCCCGCAGAGTCAGAGCCGCTCTGGCTCTTCAAGAATGGCCTCGATCCGTCGCTGGATCTTCGGTCAGCGGCGTGGGCGCACTCGGGTGACGAACCCGAAAGCGAAGCGAACGAAACTAGGACACCGGCTTGGATGCGGCGGCTCGATTCGCGCGCTCGCGGGAAGCACGGAGGGTCAAGGTTGCTTCAGCCAGAGCGGAACGCCCGGAGAGCTGAAGATTTGTGAGGTCTAGCACCGGAGAGGAGGCGGGACAAGAGTATGGAGGGGTCGATCCCCGTCCTCAAAGAGACGTGGGTCCGTGGTGACAGAGTCGATGTAGTGCCAGGCCCCTTCTCGGGGCGAGGCTAACTGGTTCGTGTCGCGCGAGATCACAGCGCGAAGTCGCAACCCCCTGTACACGCTGTGGGATAACAGGGCCCGGCTCCGAGGGCGATCCGGATGAACCGAGTCTGAGTGACCGCGCCTGCTCAACAGCCCGCTGAGTCCGGCCTGACCGGCCAGATTCGGGATTGACGGTAATAGGAGCGCGAGACAGAGCGCAACACGCGCTGCCACGGCGAACCGACGCCCTCCTGATCGACTTTCGCGATCGTCGGAACCTGTGGGGCCTCCGGCTGCCGTACATGGTCCCGAACTCTTTTCGACCCGATCCTCGTGTTTCACTGCGTGACTCTCGTGGGCGACAGCCCCCAGATCGTTGAGATTCTTCAATGACTTGCAAGCGGAGGCGCTCATTCGCCCAAGCATCCACTGACCCGTCAGTATCAAGTGTGCTCAGGTTCCCAAACGCAGACGCCTGGAGCGTGTTATGAACCATAGCGCCGAAAAACACGGGGATTTCCACGCCTCGGGACCTCGGCGGCGCAATTTCGGGCCGCCTTCACGCCAAAAACCATGAGAGATACGGGACTACACTTCAAAACACGCTCTAGTCTACTCAATTGTCCAGTGGTTTGAGATCGGTCTGTCCTAGCACATGACGGAGACATGTCGTCGAGCTGCCTCGGCTGCCCGTATTGATCCCGCGTCTCGACGGCCAATTCAAAGGGTCTTGAAAATCGGTGGCTGCCAGTCGACCGCCTGTGTCCACGGACCAACCCTCATAAAAGATACTCCCTCGTTCAAACAAAGTCCAGAGAAGCAGGGCTCGATTTACCCACACACACCAGGTCTTGAGTCGCAGCCCGCCAGGACCTGTTGCAGCAACCATTGGCTGGGGTGGCAGCAAATCAGCTCAGGGGTTGACACGGTTCCTAGGACGCCATATTCAACTCAACGCACTTGACGGGCGCCTCCCCGCGGGTTAAGTTCACCGCGCGGTCGGGTGGTGCAACGGCGTCAGGGGACCCGCGCCGAACACAGGCCCCTATCATCCCCCTGGTTCACTCCCGATGTCCCCAGCTCGTCAGGTGGCTGGGGCAGAATGCCCCGCGGCCGATGAGCGTAAGCCATCGCAGCCTGTGCAGCGATCGGCTCACGCCTTGCCCGACTGGTCCGTTCCAGGCGATCGCAGCGACTGGATCAGCGCCGTGTAGGCCTGGGTCAGCTCAGTGCGGCTTAAGAGACCCAGCAGGTGGGACGAATCTTCGGGCTGGACGACGGGGATCTCGTCGATGTTCAGCGCAGTCATCCGTCGCAGCGCCGTGTGCAGCGTGTCTTCGGGAGTGACCGAGAGCACCGGCCGTGTGGCCAGGTCGTCGGCCAGGACCAGGGGCCCCCACTCGGAGCCGACCAAGGCCAGTCGAAGATCGCGGAGGGTAAAGACCCCGTTCAGTCGGCCCTGGCCGTCGACGACCGGGAAGAGCGTCTCGTTCGAGCTGGCAACCCGGCGAATCAGCGAGGCAAACGGCGTCGACGCGGGAACGAATTCGATGCCTTGTGTGCGAATGGCGACATCGCCGACCTGGATCCGATCGAGCACGTCGACCACGAAGTCGCCCTGGTGCGCGGGGCTGTCGATCGGGCTGGCAACCTGTTCCTCATAGATCGTCCAGTGCCGCGAGATCGCCATATTCAGCCCGCAGGCAAGCATCAAGGGAACCAGCAAGCTGTAGGAACCGGTCATCTCGCTGACGATCACGATCGAGGTCAAGGGCGTCTTGGAAACCCCGGCGAAAAAGCCTCCCATGCCTACGAGCACGTACGACGCCGGGTTGATGTGAGCCCATGGGACAAGCCAGCTCATAAGCTGCCCGTAGAACCCACCGATCATGCCGCCGATCAGCATCGACGGCCCAAACACCCCACCACTGCCGCCGGAGTTGAGCGTGATGCCGGTGGCAACGATCTTTACGATCGAGAGCAGAAGGAGCAGTCCCATGCCCATATGCGGCACGTAGCTGAGCTCATTGGCCAGGGTCAGCCCGGGAGGCATTCCGATCGCTCCCCATTGCACCCAGCCATAGCCGCCAGTCATGACCTGCGGGCAGGCCAGTGCCAAAAGGCCAACCAGGAACCCTCCCAGAGCAGGTTTGAGCAGCCTCGGAAGAGGCAGCCGCTTGAAGAGCCGGTTGCGCACACCGTAAAAAACGCGAACGTAAAGCCAGCCCTGGGCCGCGCAGAAGAGGGTAAGTCCAACATAAAGCGGCAGGTCGCGCAGCCCCTGGAAGCTCAGGACGGGCAGGCTGAAGATCGGTTTGGGCGTGATAAAGAGGGCAAACGTCGAATAGGCCACGATCGAGCTCGCCAGGCAGGGCAATAGCGCCGCCGACTCGAAGGCGGTGGACGAATAAAGAACCTCGCCCGCGAACAAAGCGCCGCCCAGAGGTGCTCGGAAGATGGCCCCCACGCCCCCAGCCGCTCCGGCCAGCATCAAGATTCGCCGCTCGTCCGCCGGAAGCTTGAGAACTCGGGCCAGATAGGATCCGAAGCCGGATCCGATCTGAGAGATTGGCCCTTCCTGGCCGGCCGATCCTCCCGTGCCGATGGTGATGATCGACGACGCCGTCTTAACGAACGGTACCCGCGTGCGGATCAAGCCTCCGCCTTGATGGAACGCCCGGATCATGGCGTCGGTTCCATCCCCCTCGGCTTCTGGGGCCCATGTATAAACTATGACGCCCGAGATCAGGCCCCCCACGGTCGGTACCACGAGCAAGAGCCACCAGGGCCACGGATACGTCACAGCATGCGGCTGGCCTTCGACGGTCGGGGGCATGTGGAAATGAAGCAGCCCTCCCAGAACGTACGTGTACATCGCTTCCAAACAGACCACGAAAAAGACCGCCCCCAGCCCAGCGACGATCCCGACAACGGGACTGCAGAGCGCCACGCGGCCAACCCCGGGCGTCGCCCAAAGCGCAGCGAGTCGCCGGAAAACACGTCGAACGTGTTCCGCACTCTTCCCTCGGATGGGCGACGGAGCCTCTGCGTTCGCTTCTGACATGATTAGTGATTCCCGGGCCATCTTGGGCGGCAACTTCACCATGATGAAGCACCCGTGCCAACCCAGCCAGCCCTAACTCTCCGGCAACAGGAATTTGTCGTTTCCGCAAGCTATAGTTTCTGCAAGCTAGAGTTGACACGGCACAAAGGCGCAGGCCGCAATAATCAGTCTCGGTACAAAATTCTCAGCCGTCTCAGCCAAGGTACAACTCTGTTCTCGCTTTCGGAGCCAATTTATGGACCGACCCACGTTCTGGAAAATGATCGACAGGTCGCACAAGCAGTCTGACGGCGACCTGGACGAGCAGCTTGAGCTACTTCGGTCTCAGGTCGAGACGCTCGAAGCGACCGAAATCGTGGAATTCGGCCGGATCTTCCACGAGTATGAGATCAAGGCCTATACGTGGGATTTATGGGCTGCGGCATACATCGTTGGAGGAGGCTGTTCCGACGACGGATTCAGCGACTTCCGCGGCTGGCTCATCTCCCGCGGAGAAAAAGCTTATGAAGCCGCCCTGAGAGACCCCGAATCGCTCGTCCAGGTCGTGAGCGACGCTGATCAGTGTCTCTACGAAGGGTTCCAGTACGTCGCTTCCCAAGCATGGGAAAACAAGACGGGAAAGAAGGCGATCGAGTACCCGCGGTACGATTTGACGCATCCGACGGAGCCCGCCGGAGAGCCCTGGTCCGAGGACGGCGACGATCTACGCCAGCGCTTTCCCAAACTTTGGAAGCGGTTTTCGCCTCCTCCTCCGCGACAGGTCCAGATCATCGCGGCTCCGCCCGGAGAAGCGCCGCTCTCTGTCCGGGAGGCCTGGATCGGCTGCATCCTTCCACTGCTGCCAGGCGCCAGCGGACCCGAACCGACCACCGTACGAGGCGTGACCTCCGGCGTTCCCAAAGAGCCCAGCCTCAGCTTCAAGGTTCGAGCGCTCGATGCCTTCTCGATCCTTGAGAGGAAAGACACCGAGGCAGCGAACTGGTGGAAGGAACACACGCCGCAACTGCTTCAACCCGGCAAGCTGCTCGCTTTCCGGGCTGAGGTGTGCGAGCTGTTGCCTGAGCAGGAATCTTGACTTTTTTTCGTCAATCAAAATGCGACGGTGAGCCGGAGCTGGTCCACCGCCGTGAAACGGAAACTTGTAAGAATCGCTCGCCGACCGTTGGGGCATGGTACGCAGTGCGTCACAATATCTTCGAGCGCCAAACCGATGGCGGGATCGAGGTCGTCCCCGTGCTGCAGGGAGCCCGAGACATCGACAAGCTTCTGGAGGCGAAACGGCCTAATTGCTGGAGCGATTCTTCCGCCGAACGTTTGCCAACCTCCGAGAGCCCCTCGCCTGCGAAAAGATGCTACGATTGCTCCCCGACACTGGATTTGCTCCGGCTTGAGCCATGATTTGCTGAGGACATCGGTTTGGCCGTGGGCAGGCGAAAAAACCGCAACTCCCCTTTAAATCCGCCCGATACAGGCTCGCTCCCTAATTCGCGACCAAGCTCATTGATCAGCTCTTGAGCACCATCCTCATATCCAAATGTATTAATATAAATACCTTGAAACCCACCATCAACGAGCTTGGCGACCATTTCCGAGACCGGCAAGGACGCGACACCTAGCTGCCACCGATACGTGGAGCGTCCGGGCACGGCACCGTAGCTCCAGTGTAGTCGATTCGAATGTAGATAACCACGCAGGTGATTGTAATCTTCCATCTGAAACGCCCCGCCGAATTCAGGAAACCAGGTCACCGGAAACTGGAAAATCTTACTGTCAGGCGCGACAGACTCCTCAATCGTCCGAACGAAATTTTGGTCTGCTCGAAATGCCGCGACGTCTCGGACGTATTCGGGAGCAATGCCGCTTGGTATCTGGTCCAGAAGTGCCAGGATTGTCCCGGTAAGGAACAATGCACGGACCAGTGAACTCTTCCGGGCATGAAGGGCTCGATCCACAATCAAGCCGATGGCCAAAAGGCACATAAACATTATTACGATATTTATCCGATTGATGGCGCGAAAAATGTTACTTATGTGGAGGCCAACGATCTCGCTTCCGCCGCCGACCAGAGCAAAGAGGAGCACAGCAGTTGTGATGCGAGAGGCATCGGCAAGAGTGGGAAGCCATCGGTTAAGCCAAAGCGGCCCGCTGATTCCAGCGAGGAGCAAAGTCACGAGCCCAGCGGTCCCAACCAGCCCCAGCGGAGTCGACCCAACTGCCTCGTTCTGGCGAGAAAAGCTCCGCCCATCGGCGTCCTTCCCGGGATAGGCCGGGTTGTACCGGCCCAAGAGGCTGAAGCGATGCCAGGCTGAGGGCACTGCCATGTTGTTCAACTTGAGTCCATACGTGTAGTAATCTGACATCTCCCGCTTGACCACCTCGCGGTTCCAACCGCATTGATAGGCGTGAATCAGAGATGGAGCGAGTTGAATGCTCAAGCTCACCACGATCAGCGAAATGAGAACGGCCACATCCAGAAGTGCCCGCCGGCTCCAATGTCGCGCTGCTCTGATCAGGCCCGCGATGCTCAAGAGCAGAACTCCGAAATAACCAAAATAGACCCCTGACAACGAAATCCACACCGCTACGATAATCGCCTCGAATGGCTGTTTGCCGGCCTGAAGGCTTACGCTGCGGTGGCATTCATTCCTATCCGAGAAAAAGAGAGAGTTTCCCGCACTGACGCGTAACGCAACGAGTGCCATGAGTGGAATTGCTTCGTATCCCGTGAATTGAAGGTGCCGCGTCCCTCGCCAGTAGTGATAAGGCGTGAAGCAGAAGAGCAAACTTGCAGCAACCGCTGTTGGCCACTGGAGCCCCAGCTCTCGCAATGAATACAGCGCCGTGCATACGACGAGCGGGAAAGTCATTAAATACAAGATGTTTATGGACAGAACTGGATTATGAGTAATAATGTTGATCAGCTTCATCTTAAGAAAGATCCCTGCGTCGCAAGGGAAATCATAAAACTCCATCGTTCCAGGTGCGCCCATCCGTGGGTTCACAGTGAACCAGCCGGTATCATTGACGGCCTTGCACATGCCCAGCATGAAGTTCACATCGCGGCCGTGCGTATAGTAAAGAGGCACTTTCAAGTCGGCGTTCCAAAGGCCCAGTGACAGCACCAGAATTAAGGAGCATCCAAGAATGGTCAAGAAATAGAGAAGGAATACCCGCATCTGGGCCGACCTCGGAAGCATCACGTTGGCAAGTTGCCATCAGAGCCGCGATAAGAGTTTTCAGCTTACCAAGCACTTCTGTGCCTGCCAACAACGGCGAGGGGCATGGCAAGCGCCAATGAAATCAACAATAACAAATCAATCTGGGCGTGCAACCCGCGGAGGAGGTTCGCTCTGGCGGGATGCCGGCCTGGGAAGGACAATTGATCCGGCAGGCGGGACGGGCCGCGCGGGCCCTCTTGAGTCGACTAATCATCCGAGGCACAAGCGATGTGCGGCATCTGCGGTGCGGCTTGGACCGACGAGCGTCGGGCCTTATCCGGAGAGCATCTGGCGGCCATGATGCAGCGGATCGTCCATCGCGGGCCGGACGATGCCGGGACGTATCGCGACCTTCACGCGGCGCTCGGGTTTCGGCGGCTGGCGATCGTGGACCTCGAAGGCGGCCACCAGCCGCTCTCGAATGAAGATGGCTCGGTCTGGACGGTCTTCAACGGCGAGATCTATAACTTCCCCGCGTTGCGGCAGCGGCTGGAAGCCCGGGGGCACACGCTCCGGTCGAAGGGGGATACTGAGGTTCTGGTGCACCTTTACGAGGACGAGGGGACCGGGATGTTCGCCCTCTTACGGGGCATGTTTGCGTTGGCGATCTGGGACGCGCCCCGCCGGACCCTCCTCTTGGCCCGCGACCGGCTGGGCCAGAAGCCGCTGCTCTATCGCCACGATGGCTTGCGCCTGGTTTTCGCCAGCGAGCTCAAGGCGCTTCTGGCCTTGCCCGAGGGCGATTTCCCGCGCCGGGTCGACCCGCTGGCGATTGATGAATATCTCACATTTGGCTATGTGCCGGCTCCGCGGACGATTCTCGAAGGCACCAGCAAGCTGCCGCCGGGTCATTACGCGGTCTGGCGCGAGGGAGCGCTGCGGATCGAGTCCTACTGGAATCCTGACTGGAACCTCGAGCGAAAGCGGTCCATCGAGGACGACGTCCTTGAACTCCGCTCGACGCTCGGCGACGCCGTGCGCGAGCAGATGATCGCCGATGTCCCCTTGGGCGCGTTCCTCTCCGGAGGCATCGATTCGACGATCATCGTCGGGCTCATGCAGCGGGCGTCGAACCGGCCGGTCAAGACCTTTGCCATCGGCTTTCCCGACCCGGCCTACGATGAGACCCGCTACGCAGCGCTGGCCGCAAAGCACCTGGGCACTGAGCACCAGGTTTTCATCGTCGAGCCGAAGGCGTGGGAAACGCTGCCGGCCTTGGCGTGGCAGTTCGATGAGCCGTTTGCCGATAGCTCGGCCCTGCCAACCTGGCACGTCGCGCGTGAGACCCGCCGGGCCGTCACCGTGGCGCTGACCGGCGACGCCGGCGACGAGCTCTTCGGAGGCTATGATCGCTATCGGGCACTGGCCCTCACGGAGCTCTTTCACCGCTTGCCGGCCAGGACTCGAAAGTGGATCGGCGGCACCATGACTCGCGTCCTACCGCGCTCGGGCCGGTCGAAGACCCGGCTTCGCGCCCTCGAACGCCTCTTCGAGAACATCAACGACCCGGCGGACGCGCGCTACTTAGGTTGGCTGACGACCTTCGACGAGTCCGGCCGGCTGGTCCTCTACTCCGACCCTCAGCTCGATCGTCTGGCATCGACCGCGGCGCTTTCGCCTGACCAGGGGGCGACCGACCCGGCAACGCTCATTACCCGGGCGTGCGCGGCGGCTGGCCGTCGCGACAAGGTGACTCAGGCCATGATCGGCGACCTTCTGACCTATCTGCCCGGTGATCTCTTGGTCAAGGTCGACCTGGCAAGCATGGCCCATAGCCTCGAGTGTCGGGCGCCGTTTCTGGATCATCGGGTCGTCGAGTTGGCCGCGGCGATGCCGCTGGACCGCAAGCTGCGGTTTCGCCCCGGTCGCTCCAAGGTTGTGCTCAAGAGGGCGTTTGCCGACCTTCTCCCTCCGCCAATTCGCACTCGGCCCAAGATGGGCTTCGGCGTGCCGGTCGGCCGCTGGTTCCGCACCGAGCTCGAGCAAGAGCTGCGTGAGATCTTGCTGGATCGGTCCACGCTCGATCGCGGCCTCTTCCGTGCTGAGACCGTCCGCAACCTGATCGCCGAGCACCGCGAGGGACGCCGCGAGCACGGCCACCGGCTCTGGACGCTCCTGATGCTCGAGCTCTGGTTCCGCCAACACCTCGACGGCGCAGCCGCGCGTTGATCGACCGGTGTGTTTTCAACGACAATCAAAGACCGACGTCACTACGAACCACAGGAGGCGCGAACATGGCCACCGCCGAGGCCCTGCTCACCGCCGAGGAATTCGGGCGCCGCCCCGATCCCGGCTACCCGGAGGAGCTCGTTCAGGGAAGGATCATCATGATGCCCCCGCCACAGCCGCGACACGGTCAAGTTTGCACAAAGGTCATCCGATTCCTGGATCGCCATGTCGACGAACACGACCTCGGCCATGTTCTCAGCAACGATTCAGGCATCATCACCGAACGCGACCCCGATACCGTTCGCGGAGCCGACGTGTCCTTTTACAGCTACTCGCGGTTGCCGAAAGGGCCCATTCCGGAAGGATACTTTGCCTTCCCGCCGAATCTCGTCATCGAGGTTTGCTCTCGGGATGACCGCTGGCGTGACATCTTCACGAAGGTCAATGAATACCTGGAGGTTGGCGTCACGGCTGTGATCGTGCTCGATCCCGAGCCACGTACCGCTCACATCTTCCACGCCGACCGCGCGCCTCGGCAGCTCGGACCGGACGACGAGCTGACGCTCCCGGATATCCTGGGCGATTTCCGGGTCAAGCTTGCGCGGTTCTTCGAGTGACAAATGCTCCCCAACAGGGCTGAGCGAGCCTCTGGAGCGGGCAGTCACGTCGGGTATGCAACCCCAAGCGAGGAGGAAATAAGGCTCCGCCTTGTCCGCTACTCTCCTGTAAACCATTCTGATCATCCCTGATGTGCGGTGTACGTCAAACCTCCCTCGGGAAAGATCCGAATGCGAGGCCGATTGGGGCGGTTCTTGCCCAGCGCAGCCAGCGCGGCCTCCCAGAGTTGCTGCTGGTCGGCGAAGAGCCGGACCGGGCCGAGGCGAGGGCCGACCAAAGCGTGCAGGGCAGGAGAGTAGACCATGACGCTGCGATCGACCACGAGCTCGCGGGCCCAGCGAAGCATAAACGCGCTGGGTGAGCCGGCCGCCGACATGGCGCGCTCGACCATCGAGACGAGTCGGCGAGTGGCCCAGCCGCCGGGAGCGCCGCTGGCCGCGATCAGATGCATGGCTGATCGAGGAAAGGAACGGTCGATCTCCTTGGGATCGGTCCAGAAGAGCCCGACCAGCACGCCCCCCGGCTTGCAGGCCGATCGGTGATGCAGCAAGACCTTGAAGCTCTGCATCGGATCACCGGGCCAGGGATGGTTTCCCGCCACGACGATATCCGCCGGGGCTGCTTCCGGTGCCTGAAAACGGCTCCGCGCTTCGACGGCCAGACGTTCCTGGATCATTTCAGGATCACCGGCAAGCACGCGGAGGATCTGGCCAGGCCCCCCGAGCAGATGGCTCATCGAAAAGCAGGGACCGAGCAGCCCAGCCGCCTCGCCGATCGCCTGGCGCATTGGGTTATTGGCCGGGTCTCCGCCTAGCAGACGCCCGGCGTCGCCTTCACCTGTAAGTCCCTGGCGATGCAGAGCCCCCAGCGTGCTGCGGTGGCTCGTTCCGGGGAAAATCAGCTTGTATCCGCCGCCAAAGCCGGCTTGAAGATGCGGCAAGACCGACCCCACCAGAATGCGCAGCTTGGCGCGCGCGACGGGCCGGAAGACCCGCACGGGAACGCCCCGGGGCGTAGTTCCCAGGTGGTCATAGGCGGCCAGGTCGTCGACCGGCGGGCTATGGCACGTGTACCGCTTGACGATCTCTTCGCCGACCCTGCGCCGCATGGCTGAGTCATCCACGGCATGATGCCGTCCCACGCCGACGCTAATCGTCACATCGTCGGGGCGAACTCCCGCGGCGTGGAGCCGCCGCAGGAGAATCGGCAAAGCCTCGCTGACCGGCGTCCAGCGCGACGGATCGTCCACCACCAGGGCCACGGTTGAGCCGTCGCCGACGAGCCGTTCGAGGGGAAGCGACCCTAAAGGTGCCCCAAGAGCGTCTTCGAGCGTCGCCACGTAATCTTCAACCTGGCCGTCGAGTACTGGCCCGACAACGTCCGGACCTCCGGCGAGAAGCTCTGAGGGAAGCTCAAGCTTTAAAGTCGCATCTGGACCCCAGGGAAGCTCGATTGACTGGCCAGAAAATGGCGGGGCCTCGTTCACGCTGCTCTGCCTCGGGGCGGAGAAAGGGTTCATTCGACTGAAGCGCGCGCCGGTGTGTTGCTGTGGGCAACCGATGTGGGCGACAGTTGAGCTTTAGAGACTATCGCGTATACGAGCGCTGGTACACTGGGAAGCTCTGTTATCTGATCTTTTGCACTGCAAACCACCGTCACCTAGCCTGAGACTGACCTGTCTAGGTCCATTGAGATGACAAATCCGTTAGTTCCAGACCGCCATCTAGTGTACATTCATGTGCGTGCCGGATAGCCTCTTACGCCGTGACGCACGAGGAGTGGTTAAGTGCGATGGGGTGGAAGGAGAAGGAATGGCTGCGGGGGTCGAACACGTTGACGTGCCGTGGGGCGACCAGCACCGCCTCGCCTTGCGAGAGCTCCAGCTCCTCCGCCTGGTCGTTGGGCAGTTCGATGTGAATCCGGTGCGCCGGGTCGATCGAGAGTCCGACCCGCACGGTACCCCCCAGCGGGGTCAGCCGTTCGACCCGCGCGGTCCAGCAGGGATGATCACCCTGCTTGCGGAGGATTTCCAGGTCATGGGGACGAACGTAGATCTGGGCGTCAGGCGATGAGCCGTGCTTCAGCAGAGCCAGTCCGCTCCAGCTGTCAGAACGAGCCCCGGGTTGGATCGTCTCCAGGGGCAGGATGTTGACCTGTCCCAGGTACTGGGCGACGAACGGGCTCTCGGGCCGCTCGTAGAGGGCCTGGGGAGGGCCAACCTGCTGGACGCGGCCATCGTTGAGCACGACGATCTGGTCGGCCACTTCGAACGCCTCGCGCTGGTCGTGGGTGACGAAGAGGCTAGTCACGTGAACTTCGTCGTGCAGCTTCCTCAGCCAAGCGCGGAGCTCGTCGCGGACCTTGGCGTCGAGGGCGCCGAAGGGTTCGTCAAGAAGCAAGACTTTAGGCCGGGGTGCCAGCGCCCGGGCCAATGCGACGCGCTGCCGCTGGCCTCCCGAAAGCTGTGAGGGGAATCGGCCCGCGTAGCCGGTAAGCTGAACCAGATCGAGAAGTTCGTCGACCCGGGCCTTGATCTCCGCCTTGGGACGCTTGAGCACCTTGAGCCCAAAGGCGATGTTCTCGCGAACTCTCAGGTGGCGGAAAAGGGCATAGTGCTGGAAGACGAAGCCGACTCCGCGTTGCTGCACGGGGACTTGGGTCACGTCTTCGCCAGCGAGCACGACGCTTCCCGAGTCGGCGGTCTCCAGCCCGGCAATGATGCGCAAGACCGTACTCTTGCCCGATCCGGAGGAACCGAGTAAGGCGACGAGTGAGCCGGAAGGGACCTCGAATGAGACATTGTTCACGGCCCGGAAAGAACCATAGCGCTTGGAGAGACTTCGCACTTCAATGCCCACGGTGAACTCCTTGCCCGCTGCCGTTGAGGCAGTCTCACGAACCTCTGCTCGGCAACCAGGACCATCCCGCATCGCGATCGATCGTTTTGCGATCAATCGAATGCCATGGATCAGGTACGCCTCCCGAGAAAAAGGCGCTTTGCCTGGGATCAATTATGGCAATCCCTATAGGATATATCAAGAATAAGTTCTGGCCTTGCGCCAAGGAAGCTCAGGAAAGGAGGATAGTCGCAAACTGGAAACCTTTCGTCGGGAGTCCTGCGGGTAACCAATCCCGTCCGGTAGAGCTGGACCAGCAGCCGGAAGCGAGTCTTGCGTGGTGGCGGGTAACCGCCTCTGCGAAGCGTAGACAGCCAGATCAAACGCCGTGCGATTGAGCCCCGAAATGTCATCGCTGTGAGCCCTCGTCGTGGTCAGTCGCGGGGGCCGCGCCAGGCAACTTACCCGTGGCCCACTCAGCCTGCCTGGTCACGCCGGGGTCGAAGAACAGGGCGAATGATCACGAGGGATCCCCTGGGAACTTGGGAGACCCTGTCGTTTCCATCGAGCAGGGCGGCTGGAGCTACCGCCGACCAACTCCAGGATGATCCAAGGCCTCGCATCCGGAGCCTGTGGGGACGAACCACGGACGCACCGATGGTATCGCCAAGCGAAGGAAACGAAGTGCGGCGAGAAGGACGGCAGGGAGTCGGAGCGTCTCGTAGTACCGGTGAATCGGGGGAATCGACCTGAGGGCCCCTGGCGAGGGAAGGAGACGCCGTCTCATGAGCCGTTGGAGGGAAACGCCACAGGTACACCGCAACCTGAACAGCGTCAACGCAGTGCCAACGGATCGCGCTGGTAGCGAAGTCATGAGATGACGAGCAAGATGCGTGGAATTCACACGCATGGATCTGTGGGAGCCCCGGGTGAGCAATCACCCGGGGCGACCCGGCCCGAGCACCCATCGTAGAAGCGGCGAGGTCATTCCATCGGAATTGCACTTACGTCGATGTTCGGACGGAAATCCCGGAGATTTTCTCGGAACTCCGTAACTTGGGCTAATGGGCGCTACTCCGATCACATCGATTGTATGAAACTTTGCAAGGAATTCACTGTTGACATATAGAAAATGATGAATGTTCGTTGCGACCACGATGTCGAATGACCAAATGTCTGGAAAGCGCGTCGTTAGGTGTTGCAAAAGACATCCAACCGGCGCATAATCTACCAAGTCGATAGGAATAGTATGGTTAGTCAGCCGGGGTCGACACTCCTCTGTACGACCCGCAGACGGAAAACCGGTGACGCCGGTCAATTACTCCAGATTCTCCAGTCTCATCAGCGACTTCGGCGAGGAGCGAGTGTGTGGTGGTGTGCACCTCCAGTACAGCATCAATGCGGCCAACGCGCTCGGTGGCGTGAACGCTCAGACTGCGCTTACCCAGACGGTGCCGGTGCACGAACCGACGGCACTGGAAGCGGTTCTGCTCTGCACCGTAGCCGCAGAGGCCTGCCTTCAAAGTTCCTGTCGGCGGAGCCCGCGCATCCAAGAGATCCCGAATCACTGACAAATTATCCGTCGCAGAGGAAACCATCATGAATCGCAGCCAATCGATCTACCGTTCCTTCCGGAGCAGGAAGCAACGCATCGCCAAACCGGCACTGAGCTGGGACTTCCTGGAACGTCGCCAATTGCTCTCCGCAGCGCCGGCTATTCCGCTGGCGACGGCCGCTTCGGACGCGTACATCTACGGGCTAGCCCCGGTGCTGGAGTATTACACCGAACGGATCAACACCGACGTGGTCAGACCCAATTCCACCGGGCAAGCGCCGGTCAACCAGTTCGCCAACCAGGCCACGTTTCCCAATCCCAGCTCCACCGTGATCGTCCGCCCCAACGCCGATACGCTCTATTCCACCGCCTGGCTCGATCTGTCCAAGGGGCCGATCGTGCTGAGCTACCCGAACACCAACGGGCGGTATTTTCTCTTCCAGCTCCTCGATGCGTACACCAACACCTTTGCCAGCCTGGGCGCACGGACCGACGGCACGGCGGCCAAGAGCTTCCTCATTGCCGGGCCCAATTGGGAAGGGAAAGTGCCGGACGGCTTGACACTGGTCAAAGCGCCTACCAACACGGTGTGGATAATCGGCCGCACGGAGACCCTGGACACCCCCTCGGACATCGCGGCGGTCAATGCCCTGCAGGCACAATACAAGCTCACGCCGCTGGCCCACTGGCGAGCTCCCAACTACAAGCCACCGGAAGGAAGGGTTGACCCAAACATTGACACCAAGGACACGCCCACGCAACAGGCGCTGGCGCTGGACGGCGAGCAGTTCTTCACGCTGCTGGCCAAGTTGCTGCGGCAGAACCCGCCCTTGAAGCAGGATACCACCATTGTGAAAGAGCTGGCGGAGCTGGGCATCGGCCCTGCTGATCATTTCAACTGGAACCGACTGAGCAGGGCTCAGAAGGCGGCGATTACCAACGCTGTGGCGTCCCGAACTTCAACAGGGCTTCCAACGCGTGTGGCCAACGACATCGCTCACAACGTCGGTGTCAGCCAGGTGAGCAACGGCTGGACCGAACGGCTGAATCCGACGGAGATCGGAGCCTATTCCACGCATTACGATGCCCGGGCGGTGATCGCGATCGGAGGCATCGGCGCGAACCTGCCACAGGATGCGATCTACCCGTCTACCTCGGTCGATTCCAACGGCGTGGCGCTCAACAGCGGCACCGACTACTTGCTGCACTTCGACAAATCGCAGCTACCGCCGGCCGGTGCGTTCTGGTCGCTGACGGTGTACAACCAGAACGGGTACTTCGTCAGCAACCCGATCAACCGCTATTCTACCGGCTCGCTGCACCCAGAGCTGACGTATAACGCCGATGGCTCGCTGGACATCTACCTCCAGCCCAACGATCCCGGCGGCAGCAAGACAAGCAACTGGCTGCCCACGCCGTCGACGCCGTCGCCGTTCAACCTAACTTTGCGGCTCTATGAACCGTCGGCCGCGGCACTGAACGGCACCTGGACTCCGCTGCCGGTGTACTCGACGCAGCAGCTAGCGCTCAACAACGCCGCAACACAAGCCTACGAGTATGGATATCCACTCGTGCTGCAAACGCTGAGTGAGCAGATAGCCACGGATGTGCCAAAGGTCTCAGGCTCGCAAGCGCCGGTGAACCAGTTGGCCAATTTGACGTTGGCGCCGTTGTCGGCCGGCTACGGTCCCAATGCGGACACTTTGTACTCTTTTGGCTGGCTCGATCTCAGCAAAGAGCCAATCGTCCTTCACGTTC
>JBKQMU010000307.1:0-19344 GCA_052146555.1 Isosphaeraceae bacterium | reverse complement strand
ATGGGCTTGTCGTTTTCGTGTGAGCGCTACTCCGAATTCCATCGTCCTGTTTCGTGGCTTGTTTCACAGGGCGCGGGCCACTGTCAATCCTATGTCAATCCTCGTATCACGCTTGTTTAAGGTCTAGTCGCCGGGGAGATCAGCAGTCCAATGTTGGCCCCGCCACCGAGCCCTCTTTGTCAGGCTGCAAGAGATCCTGGTACAGCCGCTCGAAGCGACCCACAGAGGCTAATCGCGCGTAGCGCTCGCGGGCACGTAGTCGGGCCGCCTGTCCCAGCCGGCTCGCCTCCTGCGGATCATCCAGGAGATCCAGCAGGCAATCCGCCAGCATCCTGGGGTCGTCGGGCGGAACGATCCGCGCGTGGATCCGGTCCTCGACGAGCCCGGGTGTCCCACCCACCGCCGTTGCCACGATCGGCCGGCCGGCGGCCATGTACTCCAGTACGGCGTTGGGCATGCCCTCAGCCCGCGAGCTCAGCACGGCAATGTCAAGCGCAGCCAGGAACGAAGGAATGTCGGTGACCTTGCCTTCAAGGCGGAATCGGCCCTCCAGCCCTCGCTCAGCAATCAGTCGCTCAAGCTCAGGCCGCTGCGGCCCCTCACCGGCGACGCGGTACTCGACGTCGGGGAACGAAAGGGCCACAAGCCCTGCCGCGTGGATCAGGACGTCCACGCCCTTGACCGGCCTCAGGTTGGCCACCATGCCCACGCGTCGCTGCCGCCGCGGGTCGGGCGCCGGGCTCACCGGAGCAATGTCCGCGAACCGCTCCCAATCGACACCGTTCTCGATGACGAGAACCGAGGTCGGATTGGGCCGCTCGTCAGCCAGAACGGCTTGCCGCGCGGCCTGGCTATTGCACACCGTGACCGTCACGAACCGGTTGAGCAGTCGGCCTAGCCGGCGGTGCAAGGGCGTCATCCAGTGGTTGATGTTATTCCGGGTCCGTACGATGGCTTTGACACCAGCCAGCCGGGCCGCAACCGTGCCGAAGTAGGTACTGTCGGGAAAGTAGACCTGAAGCAGACCGATATGCTCACGCAACAGAAACCGCCGGAACTCCAGCAGCTTCTTCATGGACTTGAAGCTGAGTTGTTTTCGTACCCCCAGCCGCAGTACCGGGCAGCCGGCGGGCTCGAGAGCCCGCGAACTCTCATCCTCCCCGTCAAGGAGTACTAGGTACGCAATGAAGCGTCTGGGGTTCAGGTTGCGAATGAGCGCCAGAAGTTGGGTTTCAGTCCCCGCGGTGTCTAGGCGGTCGATCAGGAAGCAAACGCGGAGCGGCCCACTCGTGGCTGGGAAAGGCTCGCTCAGGCGGAGTCCAGCCCCGGCCAGCTCATGGCTCGCTGGCAGAGCGCGGGTCATGGAACTCTCTGGCATGTTTCTCGAAGAGAAGCTCACGGCAGGGTCCCGGTCGCCTCCGGCCTTGTTACGACATTGCGATCTTGACGCCCAATTCCACCTGGGCTCAATGTGCAGATGAGCTGGCGGTAGAGGGTTGCCTGAGCCTCGAACGTGAATCGCTTGCGCACGTGCTGCTGTCCCCGCTTCCCCACATCCCGGGACCGCGGGCCGGCGGCGAAGGTTTCCAGGATGAGCTTCCCCATCACGCTCGGCTTTCCCGCGGGGACAAGCCGGCTTGCCAGATCCTGCTCCAGAATCTCCGGGGTTCCTCCCACGGCAGTCGCCACGACGGGAACGCCTGCTGCGCAGGCTTCCAGAATCACATTCGGCATGCCCTCGGTATACGATGACTGAACGAGCAAATCGAGCGCTGGTAAAAGGTGATCCAGATCGGGTCGGAACCCGGCGAGGATGAACCTTTCGGAGAGCTGACGGTCCTTGATCCTTGCACAAAGCACAGGCCGCAGCGAGCCTTCCCCAAAGAGCACGAAGCCCACCTCGGGATCGCCTCTGACCACCAGCGCGGCGGCATCAATTAAGTCCAGGAACCCCTTTTCCGGGCTCAGCCTTCCCGCGGCCCCGACGATCCGGCGAACAGGCCGGGGAAAGAGCCCCTCCAGCTCGGTCCGCGCAGCCGGGTCGGGCGTGGTAAACCGCGTGCTGTCAATTGCGTTGGGAATCACTACGATCTTCCGCCGCGGCACACCCGATCGCTGCACCTTCGCCGCCTGGCCTTGCGAGACGCACACGACCCGGTCCATCCACCTGAGGTTGATACGGTCCAGAAGTTCGTACATCCGCACCTTGGCCGATTCGTAGGTCCATCCCCGCGAGACCGCAACGACGGGGATCTGCGCTCGCCGTGCGGCCACACGGCCGATCAGACCGGCTTTGTAGCCATGGCAGATGAGGATATCGCAGCCGCTGCGGCGCACGAGCTCGGCAAGCTCGTCGCATGCTCCCAGTATGTGGGGCGTATCATGCGCCAGTTCGTGCCCAGGGAAGCCCTGCCGCTGGGCCTCGTCCAGGAAAGCCCGGCATCGGCCCCCCTCGGAAAAGGAGACCAAGATGGAGCACAGATCGTTCGCCAGTGCCCCGGCCAGACCGAGCATCTGGCGCTCTGGGCCACCCAAGAACGGCGACGATGTCAGATGCATGAGGGTCTGCGTCGTGCGAACCGTGGAAATCATGTTTTCATGCGGGAGCGAGTCGACTGGGCAGGAGCACGAGGACTCTGACGAGCCACCGATCCGGGAACCAAAGCTCGGGATCCACCATCGCCGGTTTCGCACGTGAATCAGGGCCGCTACGCAAGAGCAAACTCCGTCGGTTCTTGGGCGAGCTCGAATGACGTCCAGATGCGCTCTAGCTGGTCAGCTAAGCGTTGCCACTCGTAATGAGCTTCGACCAATGACCTGCCTTCGCCTGCCAGGGACGACCTCCTCTCCGGGTCCTTCAACAGGGACACGATTGGGTCGGCCATGCCCGCGACGTTCTCGACGACTGCCAGGTGCACGCCGCTTTGGACTTTCAGACCCTCGGCGCCAATCCGGGTCGAGATCACCGGCAGGCCGGCGGCGAAGGCCTCGAGAATTTTGAGCCGGGAGCCGCCGCCGATCCGCAGCGGGACGACCAAGAGCATGCTCCGCGCCAGAAACGGCCGGACGTCCGGCACACTGGCGTGCAGCTCGACGCCCGGAGCAGACGCAACCCGGCGCCTCAGGGCTTCCGGAGGGTGGCGGCCCACCAGGCAAAGTCGCGCTCTGGGTTCCTGGGCGCGCACGGCTGGGAAGATCGTGGAAAGCAGCTGATCGACCGCGTCCAGATTCGGCCGCCAGTCGAGGCTGCCCAGGAAAAGGAGCAGGCCCTGCTCGCGGACCGATCGATCAGGCCGGAAGAAGGCTGTGTCGACCCCGTTCTCGACCACGGCTACGTGCGCTAAACCAAACTGGTCTCGGATGAGAGCGGCATCCTCGTCGCTCACGGCCACGACCTGATCGGCTTGCCGGCAGACCCGGCCCTCGAACCGTTCGTACTTTCGCCATTGGCGGCCGATATACCAGCGTTTGGCCCCTTGGGGCTCTTGTTCCCAATAACGCCTCCAGATCTTCGACTCCACGTTGTGGGCCATGATCAGCCGCCGGGTGTTCTGCAGATCTTGCAGCGAGGCCGCATAAGGAGTCCACTCCGCTTGCCAGAGATCAACCCGATCTCGGGCCGCCAAGTCGCGGATCGCCCGCTTAAGCGAAACACTCCGGTGAGACGCAACCGAGTAGGGCAGAGGCGAAAGCACATTGGCGGCCAGACGACCGTAAAAGGCCAGCCCCGACCTGGGTGGCACTGGCCGATCGACGACCACCGTCTCGATCCCGAGATCGCTGAACGCCGAGACGGCCTGCTCCAGCTCCAGGCGGTCGGCGTTCCGGTGGCAGACATAGGTGATTCTGTGCCGTCGGGCCAGGCGACTGACGAGCTGATACGTCCGGACGCGTTTCCCGGAGTTCAGAGGGTAGGGCAGCTCCTCGTCGATAATCGCGACGTGCATTTAAGATTGACACTCGATGCTAATAGATGAAATTTAACAAGTGTGTTAAATGTTTATTAATTAAGTAATCTGTAGCAAATACTCGACGATCCGTCGAGCGGCGTAGCCGTCACCGAAGGGATTGGTGACCGCGGCCATCTTGCGATACGCCTCCTCATCGGTGAGCAGCTCGGTCGCTGCTGCGACGATGGACGAAGTGTTCGTGCCCACCAGTCGCGCTGCACCGGCTGCAACGGCCTCGGGACGCTCACTGGTTTCGCGCAGCACCAGCACCGGCTTGTCGAGGCTGGGGGCTTCCTCCTGGATTCCCCCCGAGTCGGTCAGGATCAGGTGGCTCTCGGCCATCAGGTGACAGAATACGTCGTAGTCCAGCGGATCGGTCAAGTAGATCCGCTCGCGCCCGCCCAGAAAGCCGGAGACTGTCTCACGCACCTGGGGATTGAAATGCACCGGGAAGACAATCGCCAGGTTCGGAAACTTAAGGGTCAGCTCGATAAGGGCCCGGCAGATTCCCTCGAGACCCGGCCCCAGATTCTCGCGCCGGTGGCTGGTCACCAGCACGACCTGGCTGTGGATCCGGAGGACCTGCGCCAGGTGCCCGGCCCGATGGCGCCAGTCCTGCTCTCCGGTCTGGCCGCAGCGACCAAGCGTCAGCCGCAGGGCATCGATCGCCGTGTTGCCGGTGACCACGATGCTCCCGTCGGCCACCCCTTCCCGCCTCAGGTTCTCCGCGGCCCCTGGCGTGGGGGCGAAGTGGTGCGTCGCTAGGGTGTCAACCAGCCGCCGGTTCATCTCCTCCGGAAATGGGCTGTACCGCCTGCCGGTGCGCAGGCCAGCCTCGATGTGACCTACGGGAATCTTACGATAATAGGCCGCTATTGCCCCGGCGAGGGCCGTCGTGGTGTCGCCGTGGACCAGCACTAGGTCCGCGGCCATCTCCCCCAGCAGCTTATCCAGGCCTTCCACCAGACGCGCCGTCAGGCCGGCGAGCTCCTGGCCCGGTCGCATCACGTCGAGATCGGCGTCGGGCTCGATCTCGAAGAACCTCAGCACCTGGTCGAGCATCTCCCGATGCTGGGCCGTGACCAAGACCAAAGTCCGACATGCCGCCCTGGCCTCCGGCGCAGACCGCAGTTCTCTGACCACGGGGGCCATCTTGATGGCCTCGGGACGGGTGCCGAGGATCACCACAAGTCGCATGCGATACGGCAACTGCTCACGGGTCCGCGCCTACCCAAGCGACCGTAGGGGATGGTCGTGGCCACGTGACCAAAATGGTTTGGGCAGGCGATCAGGGCCCGCCTGGGGTGTGCTTACTCAGCCCGCCGAAGGAGCCGATTCGAGAACGGCACTTGGGGCGTGCTTGAAACTCCTGGTTCGCAAGAACTCGAAGAGCACGCCATATCCCGACCCCGCGTGGACAGTCAGAAAGATGAGGGGGAGCAATCCCATGAGCCACGCCTTGCGCTTCAGGAAGGCCAGGCGGGCTGACGTTGTCCCGACGACTGTCAGATACAGTGCCAGGGCGCCGCCGCCGATCCACCAAAGGGGAGCCCAGGCCAGGCCCGCCAGAGGGCCTATCGCCACCCCGGCCAGCCAGACCGCGGGAAGAAACCCGCCGGCAGAGAACGTGTCATGATGCTTGCGCAGCAAGCGGACGCGCCCGCGGCCATAGCGCGCCATCTGGAGAAACAGTGCCCTGAGGCTTGATCGCGGGGAGTAGCGGATCGCGATCTTGGGAGTAAAGAAACACCGTAAGCCGGCCCGGTCGATCCGGTGGTTCAGCTCCACGTCCTCGCAGGCGTCGAACGACTCATCGAAGAGTCCGACCATATCGAAAACGGATCGTCGGTATGCGACCGCCACGCTCTTGGCGGGAACGAACTGCTCTTGGGACGAGTAGACGAAGGAATCAGGGTGATGACCCAGCCACGACGCTCGCGCCACCGCGATAGCCTCTTGCAGAGTCGACGCTTCCTCCACTTCGAGCGGTTGCGGCCGGCCGAGGCAGTCGGCTCCGCTTCGTTCAAAGGCGTCGACGAGGTCCCGCAGATAGGTGAGGTTCTCGATATCGCAGTGCCCATCGACGATGACGATCATACTTCCCCGCGCCTGCTGAATTCCGATGTTCCGCGCGGCACTGGAGAGATACCTGGGGTTCTCCACCAGATGCAAGTTCAGGCAGCCTTGCGCCCGCGCTTCGACCAGCGACCGGGTCAAATCGCTGGATTGACCGTCCACGACCAAAATCTCGAAGCGATTGGCTGGGTAATCCTGTCCAAGAAGCTGCTTGATTGTTCGTTCGATGAACCGGCCCTCGTTTCGGACCGGTACGATGACCGAGACAAACGGTGCGGCAGGGGGAGCCGGCGACACAGGTCGGGTGTCAATCCCCCTGCAGGGCTTTTGTCCGCGGTTTGCCGCTTTGGAAACGTTTCCTTGGCCCATGTGCCTGTCCTTCCAAGAGGAACCCAACCCAAGGTCGTCCCCGAGTAAACGACTGGCCTGACGTACGAACGATTGCCAGGCGACCCGGGGAATCGGCAGCGGTGAAAGACGCAGCCAGACCTCCGCGCGGACTCCGTCCACGTGGGTTGACATCCCTGTAGAACCGGCTTTCTTAGCACACGGCGACACGCAAGGCTTGGGCGGAGTCGCCAACTTCGTCGCTCGTCAGTACCTCGACCTAACCGAGCAGGACAACGAGCCAGGAGTGAATTCCGTCCCATGACCCAGCAGTTCCGGCAGACCTTCCAGGCTGTGCCTGGTGCGCTGACTAAGGGCAGCTTTGAGCCTTCCCGATGTCACCTCGAGCAGCGCGCCCTCACCCCGGGCCCAGCAGGACCCGCCCAGGAGCAGTGCTGAGCGACGGCTCCCGATCACAGCCCTAGCTCCTGCCGCAACTTCTCCATGAGCGATCGCTCCAAGGGATCACTTCGCTCCGGCTTCCAGCCCAGTTCCAGTGCCTTTTGAAACGCCTTGCGAGCCTCATCCGGCTTGCCTTCGTTTTTCAGGGCCCACGCCAAATGCAAGGGCACACTCGGGTTGCGGGAGTCCGTCGCTGCCGCCTCCTTGAGCACTTCGATGGCGTCCCTGGACCTACCGCCTCGAATGAGCGCCACGGCCTTGGTGTCCACCAGCGATACCTCAGGGCCCTGCTGGTCGATGGCGCGATTGATCAGCTCGACGGCCTCCTCGGCTTTACCCTGGTCTCGAACCGCCAGCAGCCAGGCGAGGTTGTTCAGCGCCTCGGAATCATCGGAGTCGCCACTGAGTATCCGCCGATAGACGGCTTCTGCCTCATCGAAGCGGCCCTGGCGGATCCAAAGAGCCGCCAGCTTGTTGGCTAGGACCGTCAAATCGGGCCGTCTCTGGCTTGCCTCACTGACCCAGGCTTCCACCTGCTTCCTCTGAGACTCCGTCACCGAGGGGGCGTCGTAAAGCGCCAGGGAGGCATAGGCCACCTGCTCCAGGGGACAGGTCTTGCAGGCATGAGAAAGGTGCTCCAGTGCCTCCTCGAGCCGACCCTTCTGCGTGGCCAGGAAGCTCGCCAGGGCCAGCTCGCGCTCCGGCTTCCCGGGGTCGCGCACCATGAACTCCTTGTAGGCCGCCTCGGCCTCTGCCGGAAACCCGCAGCTTCCCAAGAGCGCGGCCACCGGACCGATAAGATCGGGATAAGTCCGCCCCCGCTCCACAAGCAGGTCGCGCACCTCCGGCAGCGTTGTCTTGGCGGGATTGCGGGCTTTCAGGAGCATTACCTCCAGTTCCAACGTCGCCACGCTCTGCGGATCCGACTTCTTGAGCTCGGCAAGCCAGCTCCTGGCGTGGTCGAGCTGCTTGCTCTGAATCAGATAAGCGATATAGTGCCCCAGGAACAGGGGACTCGTCGACTTGCCGGCCACCACGATCTTGAGCATCTCATCTTCGTACTTTTTCTCATCACGCTCGCGATAGTAGAGCTGGGCAAGAAGGAATTGCTCGCTGGGCCCCAGCCGTTTTTCCTTGTCGAGGGGCTCCAGGATCTTGATGGCCTGACCCCGAGTCTTCGCCTGAACCGCCAAGATCGACGCTAAGACCTGGTTGTCCTCCGGGCTCTTGGGGTTTTCGTCGAGGTTCTTGGCGATCAGTCCCCGGGCGGCGTCCAGGTCGGTGGGGCGACCTCTTCGCACCAGGATCTTGGCGCGGATTCGGTTGGCCCAGGCAAGATCCTCGGGCCTGGCGCCGGACGCCGGACCGACGAGCTCGTTTAAGTACTTTTCGGCGTCTTCCATTCGCCCTTGCGCCAGCTCAAAATCGGCCGCGAACCGCAGCACGGCGGCCGTGCTCTGGCTTTTCTCGCCAAGCGCTCTTTGGATCTCGGTCTCCGCCTGCTTGACCTCACCAATCGAGGCGTAGCATTCAGCCAGAGAAAGCGCTGATCGATCCGCCGGCAGAGCCTTGCGGGCGTTCTCGATAGCAGCCTTCGCAAGGTCGAGCTGCTTTGCCTGCACCAGGCAGGAAACATAGGATGTCCAGGTCTCGGGGGCCCCCGGTCCCAGCGCGACAGCGCGGCGATACTGTTCTGTGGCGCTGGCCGTATCACCGGCCGCCGCGTAAAATCGCGCCAGGCTCAGATGATCGCTGTATTGATTCGATTTTGCGAAAAGTTCGTTTGCCAGCACCAGCCCACGCGCAAAATCGTGTCTTCGCATGGCGCTGATCGCCGTCTGGATTTTCAGCTCCACAGGCGCGCCTTCCGGGTCACGCAGCGCAGTGATGACCTGATCGATCTCGTCGTCGCGATCGAGCTGGGCGAGCAGGCTCACAAGCCGCTGGAGGTCCACCGGCCGGTTGTTGCCGAGCTCCAAGGCACGCTTGTATCCCGCGATCGCCTCCGGGATGCTCGAGCTCAAGTCGGCAATCTTGGCGGAGAGCAAGGGGCCCCCCCACCACCCTGGCCTCAGAGCCTCGATTTCACCGGCAAGCTCGCAAGCGCGCGCCAGCGGAGCGCTCTTGGCTGTACTTGCCGCCTCTGAGTTAGGGCTTGGTGTCTCCGCCATTTGCCGTCGTCTGATTTCCTGGTTGATCAGGTCGAGAGCCTCCGCGAATCTCCAGTAAGTGCCCTTGGCTCGCCTGTCTTTGGTAGACGTCTGGCTCCCCGGATTCTCCAGCTCGTAGAGCCGGTCGATGAGCCCGGCTACCTCGGTCCGCTCCCCGGATTCTAGCGCCAGTTCGAAGAGCTCGAAGACTGCGTCGCGGTCCTCCGGCTGTAAGCTCACCAGCTGCGCCAGATGCCCTCGAGCCAGCTGAAAGAGTCCCAGGTGTGCTTCAGTCTGCGCCAGCCGCCGCAGGTAGACGGGTCGCCCAGAGGCAGGAACCTGGTCGAGAGTGGCGGCCAGCTTTGCCACCTCGGCTTTCGCCTCTTCTCCTCCGTGCTGTTCCCAGTAAGCCAGGCGGGCAAGCTGGATTTCCATGCCGGGACCAAGCGCTTTCTCGGCGTGGTCAAGAATCGCCAGCGCCTCTTTTCCCTTGCCCTCTTGCCGCTGCGCCAGGGCCACCAAGAGCGTCGGATTCCGGGGATCAGCGGCCACCGCGCCTCGAAGAACGCTCTGCGCCTTCTCTAGATCGCCCTGGCTCGTGCAGACCTCGGCGCGCAAAAGCGCCAGAGCCGTGGCGCTCTCAGACCGCTTCTCAAGGGAGCTCAAGCTGCTTGCGGCCTTGGCCAGTTCCTGCTCCACCGGCCGCCAGTCGCGCTGGTCCCGCGGCTGGCGCATGGTTTTCTGCCAGAGCAGGCGCGTGATGTCGAGCTCGAGCTCCGGATGGCCTCCGACCAGCGACTGGAGGATTCTCAGGGCGGAATCCAGGTCCCCCGGACCGTCGGACCGGATCAGTGCCCGGGCCAGCTCGAGCTGGTCGGCCTCCGAAGCGGCTCCGCCTTGAAGCGCATTTTGCAGCGCCGCTAAGTTCTTCTCTGCCTCTCCTGTGCGGCGGTAACACTCCGCAAGCATGAGGTTGAGCTGAGCATTGATCCTGGAATCCTGGGACTTGAAGATCGCCTGGGCGGCTTCGATCTCGCCAATCGCATCGCCATAGCGCCCTTCCTTCATCCGAATCTGGGCTTCGAGCATTCTGCCGAAGGATTGTCCCAGGCCGCGGCTGCGGAGCACGGCAAGGAACGATTCGGCTTGCCCCTCGCCCTTGATCTTATTCTGCTCGATGAGCAGCCGCGCCAGCTCAAACGCGAAGATCCAACAGGGCTTTTGCTCATAGGCTTTGCGGAGGATCGCCTCGGCCCGCTCCGGGTGTTGCTCTCTGGATTCCAGGTTGGCCAGGCCCGTGATGAAGTACAGGTTCGTCGGGGAAAGCCTGGCTCCCTTTTCAAGATGGACCCGCGCGGCGGCGCTCAGGTTTTTTGCCTCGCACTCCATGGCTGCGGTCTGTAGCACGTCAGGATCATCGGGGGCCAGTTCCAAGGCGCGAGCGAGATCGCGGTCGCTTGCGGGGGGGCGGAATCGCGCGTCGTAGCGGAAGCGGTAGAGATAGGCAAGACCCGATCGGCGATTCAGGGCGACCATCGTGGCGATTTGCTCGTCGGCCGCGGCCGGGGCCTTGCGAAGTTCGTTTCGATCAAGTTGAGCCAGCTTGAAATAGCACGACGCCCGGGCCGGATCCCGCCTGATCGCCTCTTGATAGGCCTCCTCGGCTTTCGCAAAATTCGACTCTCTGCTGTAGCAATCGCCCAAGAGCTCGCTGAGCTCGCTCCCTTCGGGCGATTGTGACTCCTTGGGCAGCTTCGCCATCAGAGTCTCGATGTGTCGTCTTGCGTCGGTCAGCCGGGTGATGCCGAACTCCATGGCCAGATCCACACACTTGCGCTCCAGCTTCACCTCGTCGGGGCTATGCCTCAGAGCTTCCTCGTGGACGAGCAAGACCTGCTCGCGATGGCGGGGCGATTCGGCATAAAGCTGGTCCATCACCTGGGCATACCAGATCCATGCCTTCGTGTCGTCAGGACGCAAGCTCAAGTAGTTCCGCAGCGATTCAGCGGCCTTGGAGAGCTTGGACTCGGATTCGGATCTCCGGGCGCGGTCCAGCAGTCCTTTTGCGTTTCTCTGGACTTGGTAATTGTGAACGAAGTAGACCGCGATGCCCAGCAGCGAAGTCGCCGCCAGCAAACCAGCCACGAAGAACAGGTTCAGCTTTCTCATGTGTTCTTGTAGGTCCAGTACTTTGGCTCATTCATGCCGTTTGGGTCAATTTCTCATAGTAGGCACGTTCGACGCAGACTGGGGCTCACAACCGAATCCTGGATACCAGGAAAGACAATTCATTGACCTGAGATCACAGCGGGGCAAGCGACACTTGTCTCCGCCCTGCAGCCTGGCGTCGCCTCAGACATCATGAGATCGAGCTCGGGCAGGAGCAAAGCCAGAAACTCCTCACTTGGGTCGTCATGGGGATCACTCACCCGACCGCCGGTCTCACGGATGACGTAAAGCTTGGAGAGAATCGGCTCGGCGGCAAGTCTCCAGCGTGCGTCTTGGGGAGCTGCCCAGCCCTTCGAGCCGCGCCAGGACCAATAGATGCGCAGCACCGAAGGCTTCGCCCCACCCCGGCGCGCCACGGCCGTCTGGAACTCCGCGGTTTGCCCGTCGCTTCCATACCGGCGAATATGGTTCGTCGGGGTCGCCAGCGTATATCCGGCGCCGGGGTAGCACGCCTCGGGCGTGTGAACTGTCACGTCGCCGGGAAGTCCGCAGAGTAAGAGGACCGAGACAGCGACCCCCGTCTTCGGGTTCGTGTAAGTCCGCGACAGACAACCCGTGGCACCCGTCGCCGCCAGTTCCCGCGGTGACATCTCACGTCTGGCAGCGACCCAATCTCCCACGGCCATGGGCACCGACTCGAGATGCGCTGCCAGCTCGGCAAGGCCCGGCGCCATCCTCCAACGGTTGGTCCAGGAACCGTGAACCAATCCGACGCCTATGATCAAGACCATGGCCGCAACGACTCCAGTGGCGGTTTTCATGTTGTGGGCTCAGACTTCTTCATGACACCGGAGCTCTCGGCTTGGACGTGATCGGGCAAAGCCGCATAGTACCTCGAGCCGTAAACCCCGTCGTGGGCCCCGGTCACTACGGCGCCTAGCACGTTGGCGCCCAAAGTCGCCAGCCGCTGGTAGGCGGCGAAGATCTTGGTCTTGCGGCTAACATCCGTGAGGACCGAGAACAAGACGGCATCGGCTTGCTGTGAGATCAAGAGCGCATCAGCAACGGGTAAGATCGGCGAGGTATCCACAATCACGAAATCGAAGTGCTCCCTCAGCTGATCGAACAGACTGCCGATCCCTCCCTGCGAAAGAATCTTCAAGGTCTGCTGGTCGCAGGCGCCGGCAGTCAGTACCTTGAGCTCCGGGATGCCACTGGAGGCGACCACGTCCTGGAGCGCAACCTCGCCACGCAGGAGCTCGCTGAGCCCCGGTGCGACAGTCAACTCGAAGAGGCGGTGGATCGAGGGACTGCGCATATCGGCATCGATCAGCATGGTCTTCTTGCCGCTCCGAGCAAGACTGGTCGCCAGGTGGCTGGCCAGCGAGGTCTTTCCCTCGCCGGGAATAGCACTGGTGATCATCACGACCCGGTATGACCCGGTTTCGGCCGCGTGAATCAGCATGGTCCGCGTCGCGTCGATCGACTCTAAGAGGAGGTTATACCAGTATTGATCCTTGGGCTGCATTACCGTCGATCCGGGTCGCCGCGCCCTGGAAGGGAGCATCGGTAAGGAACCGACGACCGGCAGTCCTAAGTCGGAGGTCACCTCCTCGGCGGTATCCACTTTCTGGGTTCGCACCTCCAGTAGCGCCGTACCCAGCAGGGTCGCAAGAAATGAGCCCAGCGTCGTCACAACGAACATGATGTTCCACTTCTTCGAGTCCCGCTGGCTGGGGGCGGATGCCTCCTCAAAAACCTTGATCCGCGGCGGCGCCTGCAGCTCGACGTTCAGCTTCTCGATCTCCGATGTCGTCTTGATCAAGACGTCCTGCAATTGCCTGAGCTCATCTTGCATCTCTTGGAGATCGAGCGTGTTTTCGGTCAAGTCTTGGTCCTTCTTGGAGAGGTTCTTCATCTCCTCCTCGAGGTTTGCCTCCAGCTGGTCCTCGACGACAAGCTGTCGCTCGAGTTGGCTACCTTTTGGTCCGTTGTCGTCGCTCTGGGGATCCTGAAGCTGCCGCAGCACCGAAGGCCGCACCAATCGCCGTCGTCGCTCGAGGTGCTTCATGACCGCGTCGAGCTCGTCATGAATCGCCTTCAGCGCTGGGTTCAAAGTCGCGCTACGGGCTACCCGCCCGGTGCGTGCTGTCTCGGTGGCCAGTGCGCTTTCCAACTCCGCGACCCGTGCTCTGAGGGCGCTGACATCAGGATCCTGCGCAATGAGCCGCTCCACGGCATCAGTGGAGAGCGTTGCTGCTGCCGTCTCATGCAGCGACTCAGGCCGCTGGGCCTTGATCGTCGCCTCTAGTCTTCGCTTCCTCGCCCGCGTCTCGCGCAGCTCCCGCCGCACTGAGCTGAGCAGTTCGAGGTGGTACTGCTGCTTAAGCGCGAGTGTGGCACGATCGTCCGAGCCGGCGCGCTGAGCCAGGATGCGCAGCGTTTCGCGCTTGGTCTTGATGATCTCCGCATATTGCTTGCCAAACTTTCTGAGCAGCTCCTGCCGGTCGACACGCAGCTTCAGGTCCTTCGTGACGACCTCGTCCATATAGGCCTTGGCGACGGCGTTGACGAGGCGCGCTTGCTCCTCCGGTTCATTGCCTTCCATGGAAATCTGGAGCAGATCAGACCCCTGGAGGAACTGCGCCTGAAGGCTTGTCAGTAACCACTCGATCGGATCCCTCTCGTCGCTTACAATTCGCAACTTGCTGATTCCCGGCTGTCCCAGGGCCGTGGACAT
Source organism: Isosphaeraceae bacterium (assembly GCA_052146555.1). Classification (GTDB taxonomy): domain Bacteria; phylum Planctomycetota; class Planctomycetia; order Isosphaerales; family Isosphaeraceae; genus Aquisphaera. Next base: position 5,470 of record JBKQMU010000307.1, on the reverse strand, counting down.
CACGAGCCGGCTCTTGAGCTGCACGATCTGATTCTTCTGGTAACGCTGATAGGCATCAGGCGACTCCGCCGCCGAGTCCGTGGTCTCGAAGAGAACCCGGGGCGTTGCTGAGCGTACCTGCAAGGTTGCCTGCACCACGAACTTTGGAGGCGGCAGCAGAAACCAGGCGGCAACCCCGCAAAGGCTGCCGATGACCAGCGCCAGCCCGAGTGCCACGGCCAGTCGCCGCCGCAAGGCCCTAAGCAGTCCCAGCGGGCTCGCCGCCGCATTTGGCCGCGCCACCGCGCCGGCGCCGCCGCGACCTGCCGGAACGATCCTGCCCGCGGGGGGCTGTCTTGTCTGCGTGGCCGCATCCGACGGCTTCATGGGGACAGCGGGCTCAAGACCGATGCGAGTAACCTCTTTCATTGCCGAGCACCTGGATGTTTTGAAAATTCAGGCCATTCACGATTGAAAGGGAGCTCGCTGAAACGAGCAACGCGCCTTGGGGCGCTTAGCCCGGACGTGTCGCCCGAGGAAACGAGCCAACAGTCTCGCCTGTCCGCGTCGCAGGCGACCGAGCGACTCCAACTCCGAGCAGCACAGGCACCCGCTCTTGCTCTTCGACCAGGACATGGGACAGAACCCAGATCTCGGACCAATACAAGACCAGTGCCAGCGGAATCATCACCCATCCAGACAGGTCGTGGTAGAAGTGATCCGCCACGTCTCCGCCGACCAGTTCCTGGAGGGCTCCTGTCAGCGTGATCCGCGCGATGTTTGCGATCAAGGCCACGGGAACGGCACTCAGCACAAGTACAATCCGGTCCAGGAGGGGACGCTTGACCACATCGCCATGCCCGTCGAAAGGGCGATGAACGTGATCAGCATGCTCAGGCCACTACATGCCTCCGCGACTCCGATTCGGCCCTCGTTGATCTGAATCTGGTTGCCTTCGGAAAACGCCACGAAGCCCAGTGTCTGAAGCGTGAAGGTGCTGGCCTGGGTCGCAAGCCACTGAAGCGGTGGGCCGAGAGCTTTCTCGACCCGATAGGGCAAGGGGACCATGAAGAAGAGGAACAGGATCGAGGGCAAAGCCCACCGCAAGGCAAGCAGCCCCCCCAGTATCACGGCGATCCCGCCTAAGTAAAAGAGCAGCGCCAGCCCCTCGATCGGGGCCGCGCGAAAGTAACCCCCAACAAGCTGTGCGACAGCGCCTAGGGCAACCAGTCCGATCCCCCAGTTGCACGGCTGCGGACTCTGACCGACGACCTGCTCTCGCCGCATCCAGAGCAGGGCCACGGAAAAGAGTGGTACGAGGTAGCCGTGAGCGTAACGTGGGTCCCCCGACCACCGCTGGAGCATGGTCTTGAGCACGGGCCAGAGCGCCCATAGGACGCCCGCCAGCAGAACTGCCAAAGACCCGAAGATGACCCAAGGAATCGACCGCCGCATGCTCATTGCCCCGTGTCACCCGAATGGCTCGAATCATCGATCAACAATCCGGATCGCCTCGGTCCTGGTGGGCCCTGTCAGTGCGTTGTCGCCGGCACCAAGAATCATCGACTCGTCTGCTCGGTTGAACTCCGGAAAGCCTCATCCGCCTCAGGGGCGACCCGCGGCCGGCCCCCGTCTAAGCCACTCCGGATTCGTGTGGCACACCCCAGCTCTCCAGGTCGATGCGCGTCTGCGAAACGATGTTACGCAAGGAGGTCAGAATCGAAGTTCGAGATAAATAAAGCCAGGGCCAGGGTTCGCTGTCAAGCAGGTCCAGAAAAGTTCTCATCATTCCCTCTTCTGTTACCTTGCTAAAACTCGAGCCACAATGGGATTCTGGTGCGACGAAGAGAGAAATTGCTCTTTGGCGGTTTTTCAATAAAGAAACACGAGCACAATTTCAAACGACGACGTCAAGTGACTCCATCGGCCTGATATGGCCGTCGTTTTCACCAGCGCGAGCCAAACGGCCATCCATGGTGCGCAGTGACCCTCCCCTCAACTCTGTCCTTCGTAATTCGACTGCTTAAGTTACCTCACACACTCCCTATCAATCAAGAATTTTAAAGTCGATCGTACCTCGCGAAGAAAAAGGCCGGGACCACGCTGAGTACTTATTTCATGAAATCTTCTAGGGCAGAAATGTACGATCTTAAACAATAAGTTTTCGCGCCCCTGTCTATATCCACATCGGCGTCATCGATCCCTGGCGAAGTGCGCTCCAGCTAGCCCCGGATTGTGAGCAACTTACTGGCACCGGCAATACTTTTCGGCAAGCACTTCGCATGATTGTCCGCTAGGAACAAAGCCTCTTGAGTCCCCTCAGTCTTGCGAAAAAGATAGCGGCGCGGTCGAATAGCCCCCTTGATTGGGGTTTATAAAGGGCACATGCCTGACTCAGATGAATGATTATTCATTTTAGTCATTTCAACGAAGCGATCATGCACGAAACCATGGTGAGCCTCTTCCGGGAGACTTGCGGGCTTAGTACGCCCTTGACTCTTGAATACCGGAATTTGAGTCAGCCCGATCAGGTTTACGCAACTCGACGATTCGACGCCCCTTTCGTTCTCGTCGGCCGTGATCCCCGGTCGGACTTGGCTCTCGACGACCCGCAAGTCAGCCGACGTCATGCCTTCCTTCAAGTCATTGGTGGAATGATCTACTGCATCGATCTCAAAAGCAGAGCGAAGCTTACCTGGGACGAGGAGGAGCACTCAAGAGCTCACGGATGGATCGAAGGCGGCCACCGCGTCAAGTTAGGACCGTTCGAGATAAGATTGACTTTAAGATTTGATGAAAAAGCATCCGCAACGAAGCTGCCCGACCCAATTAGCGTCTTCTACGCAGGACCCAAAGAGGCCGCCTCTATTTCTGACCTCGGTTTGGAGTTACCGTTCCGGTCGGGCGAGTATGCGTGGGTCTGGCGGCTCAAAGGGTCTTTGGCACTGCTGGGGCGGTCTGATACCTGCCAACTGACCATTGCCGACGAGAGCGTTTCGAAGCATCACGCGTGCTTGATACGAAATCCGTCGGGTCTATGGGTGGTTGACCTTCACTCCCGAGAAGGGACTTTCGTCAACGACGTCAAAGTGCGCTGGTCGTGGCTGGACCTTGGAGACCTGGTCAAAATCGGCCGCCTCTCGTTCAAGGTCTGGTATGACCGGCGCCCCGAAGGTCTGGGCCGTAACGACATCCCGATGACGGCCGGAGCCGTCCTGCCCTCGGTACCTGAAAACCCTGCTGGTCCGGGGTCTGAAATTTCCAGCCGTCGGGTACCGCCGCTGGCTCCGCAACTGCCAGCCGGACCGTCCGTTCCGATGCCTGTATCAAAACCAAACATAACCGCGTTGCCCGAGCCGCTTGTCCTGCCCGAGGAGCTCCTCTGGGAGCCGACTAGCCAGTTCGGGCAAGGTCCAATGGCACTCTGGCAGCGGCAAATTCAGGCCATGGAGTCGTTCCATCGAGACATGATTATGACGGTCCAGATGTTCTTCGCGATGCACCGTGAGCAGCGCTCGTTGGTCCACGACGAACTTGCCAGGGTCGAGCAGTTGACCCAGGAAGTGAAAGAGCTCCAGGACAAGCTCGCCGGGTTGTCCACATCGGAGGGTAGCGGTCACGGGGCCAACCGCAATGCGCCGGCATCAAGCCAGTCGACCAGGCAAGAAGTCGTCGGTGCCGCGACGGATGGCGTGGGCGGCATGAAACCGCCGGGACATTCCAACGGTAAGGTGGGAGAGACGGCAAACGGCCCGGACCCGACCTCCGCGCCCCCGGTTGCGTCTCGTTCGCACCAAGATTCCGTGACCTCAGGTCAGGTGGATCTATCGACCGCGACTGAAGATGCGGAGCTACACCAAAGACTGACGAAGCGTATCAACGATCTCCAGCGGGAAAGGCAACGGTACTGGCAGCGGATCCTTGGTGCAATCAAGAAATAAATCCTCTTCAGTCGCGACAAGAATCCGGCGCCTCGCACCAGGCCAGCGGTCGCGGTGGCTGGAGATAACCATGGGCTGAGCCGGACTCTCGAACACTTAAAACAGCTCGAGCGCAGATCCTGACGTCAATTTGGAACCTGAGTCCGAGGACGAGCACAGCGTCGAGATTCTTAAAGACCTGGAACCGACCGAGCGCGCCATCAAGCCTCTTTTCGAGGGCTCGTGGACCTGACGATCGCTGGGGTTGGGCCGCTCTCCGCATTGAGAGCCCCCGCCTGATGGAAGTTACGGTCGCGCCGTAAACTCTCCTATGGAGGCAACAGAATTTCCCCGCGGTTTGCCCTTTGGCAAACCGGACACGGAAGAGATCGCCAAGAGCCACCTCAGGGACTCGAACCCTGGACTTCAGCTTTACGAAAGCTGCGCTCTACCAACTGAGCTAAGGTGGCCAGTATTGAATTCCCAGGGGCCGGGTAGCGCAAAGGAGATTGCGGGGGGACCACCCAAGGAACTGGAATTTGATGGTAATCAAATTGAGGAGGTAGTTCAACCTGGACGCTGACGCCGCGAGCAACCGGAGCAACCAGCTTAAGCGGTGTGGTCGGCAATTCCAACAAGATTGCTCTGGAAGTCAGGTTTTCACTCGAACCGGAGTGCGTCGATCGGGTCGAGTTGGGCTGCTTTCCAGGCCGGGTAGTAACCGAAGATCAGACCGAGGGGCAGAGGGGGGGGCGTCACGCCCCGCTGCTGGGCGGCCCGTCCACTGCCTTCAGAAGGGCCTTCCAGCCCAGCAGTCCGCATTTCATCCGGGTGGGTGAGAGGGGAACGCCCAAGAGCTTGACCACATCGGCGGGGGTGATCCTGCGGACCTCATCCAACGTGGCGCCTTCCACGCGATCGGCCAGAAGCGACGTCGCGGCCTGACTGATCACGCAGCCGTGGCCATCGAACCGAACCTGATCGATCCGGCCGTCGCCGGCCAAGCTGACCTCCAGATGGATCTCATCACCGCACAGGGGATTGTCCAGGTCCGAGACGAGGTCGGGCGATTCCAGGCGGCCGCGATGGGCCGAGGAATAGTAATGATCGAGGATTTCCTCGCGATAGAGGGGGTCATCCATTCAAGGGCTCCGTCGCAGCGTGAGTGCTCACCCGCGGTGGGGGTGATGTCGTAGAACGGCGCCGCAGGAGAGTCTTGATCGACTCAAGGGCACCAGCCAGCGAGTCGATTTCATCACAAGTATTGTAGAGGTAGAAACTGGCCCGCGCGGAGGCCGGTATTCCCAGACGCGTGTGCAGGGGCATTGCGCAGTGGTGCCCCGCGCGGATGGCGATGCCGTAGCGATCCAAGAGCTGTGCCAGGTCGTGGGGATGTGTCCCATCGAGCGTGAAGCTGACGATCGATCCCTTTCCATCGCCGGGGGGCGGACCCAGGATTCGTAGACCCTCGATCTGCCCCAGCACGCTGTGAGCGTGAACCAGCAGCCCGTGCTCGTGAGCGGCGAGGTCCGAGGCGGGGAACCTCGCCAGGTAATCGATGGCCGCGCCCA
>JBKQMU010000306.1:0-11099 GCA_052146555.1 Isosphaeraceae bacterium | reverse complement strand
AATTTCAGAGAATCAATGGGTAAATTGGCTATGACGTGGCACCATGATTCTCACTCGGCAGCGAGTCTCGGCCCATTGCGAAAGAAGTTACGTCAAAAACGGGCGAACTACTGTAGAAGATGAGCTTAAGTGCTTTGTAGAACTTTTAGCGAAATCTTTGCTGGGAGTGTGACATTCTTCTGTCTGATCCCGGGGGTCCGGGCGCAGAAAAATGTCAAGAACCGTCTGGGGCGCGGAACGGTTCCGAACACCTGCTTCAAGCATGCAATGAACAACGACAATGGAAGCAGCCTATCGGCTTCGCCGCGCGATTACTCGTACACGCCGGCTCCCACCAAGACGTCCTTGCCCGGCACGTGGTAGATGTAGCTTCGCTTCTTCGAGGGTGCTTCCTTGCCGGGTTTGGGCCACATGTATTCGACCCAGCCCTCGCCAGGCGACTTCGCCACCTTCACAAATTCCCTGAAGAAAAGCTTCTTGTCGGGGCCCTTGTCCGGGGTATCGAGCACGTTCTTGCCGATGAGAGCCGGCTTGATCGGATGCGCAAGCATCGTTCCATCGAGGTCCATCAGAAAGACGTAGGAGTCCTTCCACACGAACGAACCGTTCGCCTTGTTGATCTTCGAAATGGCGGCATCAAGACCTTCGTCCGCAACGAGTTGCGCCGCCTCTTTGCACTTTGCCACGCATTCATCCTTGGTGGCGTCTTGGGCGAAAGCTGTTCCGGCAAGACCGATCGCGATCATCAGCGATGCAGCAACACTCTTCCACATCATAGATTCTCCCATGTGTGTGATCGAGGATTACCGGGACGAGTGGGCCCCACCCGGAGAGCAGCAACCATCGCGCGTGGGCCTCCGGTGATGTTCGCCGTCATCTGACCCTCCGGCGATAAGCCGGCAGGACTCGCCCCGCACAGAGCCGTGACCCGAATTCGCCATTCCCAGAGACGAGGGGGAGCGCGGACTTCGCCACGATCTCTGCCTCGCGCAAGCGAGCCATTCGTTGGAGATAATTCGCACTCGGTCTGCAAGAGATGGCGGAAAATCAACATCCGCGGTTCTCATTCTCGTGCATGAAGAGAAGCCGGTCAACGGTTTTGAGACAAGTTATTCGTTTCTCGGGGGTTAGGCGAAGTTATGAGTTTCCTGTCCAAGGGACCAAAGTCTGGAGACGTGAGGCGCCGGGTCGAAATAACGAAAAATTTGGTCTAACTCCAGGCGATTTTATCTGCGGCCAGATGCAAACTTCTCAAAAGCATGCATGCGTTCGCCCTTCTCGACGATCCCCGGCCGACGTGGTAGGCTGGTAGATAAAGGGGATGTCAGATTATGACGATTCATTTGCCGAGTGACCTGGAAAGCTCCATCCACGCGGCTGTCCAAGGCGGCAGGTTTGCGTCCATCGATGACGCGATGGCTGAGGCCGCCCGTCTTTTGCTTCGCACGATCACCCTGGAGTTGAAGTCAGCGCCTACGAAAACCGCCGCCCCCTCTGACCCACTGCTGGGCATCTGGCGGGACGCCCCGAGGAAATAGACGAGATCGTGGCCGAGGCGATGCAACGCCGGCGTGAGGAACCCTGGCAGGCCATGCCCGGTGAATAAATCGCTGCTCGGCACCGACATCCTCTCGGAAATCGGCAAAGGAATCGACCTGATCGTTGCACACCACGCCGCCGCCTACCTCGGCGCCTTCGGCCGTTATACCCTCTCGAGCGTCACTGTCGCAGAGATCATCTGGGGCCTGGAAAAACGGCAAAGCGTCCGCCGCCTCAACTCCTTCCGCACGTCGCTTCCTTTGATGGAGGTGCGTCCCTTCGCCGCTGCCGCCGAGCTGGCTGGCCGGATCGGGGCCGGGCTGGACCGGGTCGGCCAGCCCATCGGCTTGGCCGATACGATGATCGCCGCGATTGCCCTGGAGCACGGGCTGGAACTGGTCACAGGCAACACGTCCGACTTTCAGCGCGTCCAGCAGCTCGGTTATCCCCTCACCCTGGTCAATTGGCGTCTGCCGTAACCCCGACCACCTCGCACAGCCGGTACGTATTCGTGGCCGGGGAGACATGCCACCTTCTGGCAAAATTCAGCTTTCGGTAGGTTGCGGTACGCCGGCGACAAACGACCGCGTGCAGCAACCCGGCGGGCGGTGTCTTGTCGCCTTCGGGGCCGCTCCGTACACTTGAGTCGTCGCCGCAAGACGGCATGTTGCCTGCACCTCCGGGAAGGACAACGCGTCATGGACCGGCTCGCACGTGGGCGTCTTACCGGATCGGCGGTCATGACCATGGCGCTCTTTCAGGCTGCCTCGGTCCTGGCGTTTCAAAGTGCTCAGAGCCCGCGTGAAAGGACGAACAATGCGGGGACGTCTGCGCCCGAGACGGTCGTCGCAACCGCGATGCGCACCAACCCGATAACAGCCCCATACAATATCTCCGCGACCTGGGAGAAAGGCGTAATCGTTCTCTCCGGTCGTGTGGGAACGTCCGTGGTGCACGATCTGGCCGTGCGGACGGTCATCGCTCTGGGTTATCCGGTGCGGGACGACCTCGTGATCGACACAGCCGAGGCCCATCGCGTGGCACTGGCTCGCACTGCGGTCGAATCCTGGCCGCCGCAGGCTCAACCGGCTTGGGCCGGCTCCGCGCCCTATTTCGTCTATCCGCCGCCGCTTTTTGGCCGCGTCGACGATCCCTTTTTCGGCTTCGAGCCGCCTTTAGTGAGCTTTCCGCCTTGGGCGGGTGGATCTGGTCCGGCACCTGGACTGGCTCCCGGCATGCCCGTGCCTCCGCGCCGGCCCGGCGCAGCGCCGCAGTCACAGTTGCCCGTCGATCTTGCCCCGGCCAAGGGCGACATCCGCTTGACGGTCGACGCGGGCGGGCAGGTTTTCTTGAGCGGAGTGGTGGCCAGCGAGGAAGATAGGAGGATCATCGAGTCCGAGGCCAGAAACACGCCAGGAGTGAGCCGGGTCTACAGCGAGCTTCAGGTGGTGCCCCGAAACTCCGAGACGCCTCCCCCTCCACCTCAACCTTACTTGGCGCCTGAGGCGGAATCAAAGCCAGCGCCGCCACGGCCGGAACTCGAGATTCACTCTGAAGTTCCGGGTCAGACGCCGGGAGAATTTCGGGGGCCACGGCCGGCCGCAGGGGCACCCAGAAGCGCGCCGGCCGAGCTAGCACTGGCACGCGATGGGCAGAAGCTGACGCTTCGGGTCGCCGAGGCCCTCTCGCGCTGTGCCCCGCTGGCGGGCTTGCCGATCTCGGTGCAATCGCGGGGCGATACCGTGAGCCTCTCGGGTAAGGTCCCCTCGGCCTACGAGGCCATGCTCGCCTACCGCGCTGTCGAACAGACCCCCGGCGTGCGCGAGATCGCCGATTTGCTTCAGTTCCAGCTTCCCGACGAGAACCATCCCAACCCGCTCCGCCAGAAAGGCCGGCCCGAGGACATCGAGGCTTATCTGCTCTCGCAGATTCGCCGCCATGTGGGCGATCTGGCTCACGTTGACCAGATTCGCATCCGGGGCGATCTCGTGGAAATTCGCGGCTCACTGGCCCGAGACGACGACCGGAACCGCGTTGCAGCAATCCTTCGCTCCATGCCACTGCTCCGCGACTTTCGTCTGGAATCGACTCTGGTCGCCCAGTGACCGCGGACGGCTTGCCGATTACCCTGGTCCCGACGTACTGCCTTCCGTCTACTGCGCCTTCGTCCAGTAGCAACCTTTGGCGAACATCTTGACGATCCTGGCGCGCACGCTAGGATGGTATTTTTCGCTGCAATGCAATGGCAGTGGCGTTTCCAAAGAGTCAGGCGTATCTTTCCATGAACTGTTACCAAGCCAAGGCCGGGGAGCTGGCCAAGCAGTGGTTTGTGATCGACGCCTCCGAACAGGTCGTCGGCCGCCTCGCCGCGCAGATCGCTCCGATCTTGATGGGAAAGCACCGGCCCACCTACACGCCCCACATCGACACCGGCGACTACGTCATCGTGACAAACGTCGATAAGGTTGTCTTCACGGGCAACAAGTGGCAAGAGAAGTCATACCAGCGGTACTCGGGCTATCCCGGCGGCCAGCGCGAAGAGGCAGCCTGGAAGCTCTTGCAACGGCATCCTGAGCGCATCCTTAAGCTGGCGATCCAGCGCATGATGCCCAAGAGCAAGCTCGGCCGCCACATGATGGATAAGCTCAAGCTTTACGTCGGGGCCAACCACCCGCACCAGGCGCAGAGGCCTGTTCCACTGGAGCCCCTCTCGGGCCGACCGGCGTCCGCAGGCGCCCTGTTCGCCCCGCCGCCCACTCCGCCCGGAGCCCGCAAAGTGGCCAAGATTCTCGCTCAAATCGAGGCCAAAATCGAAGAGAAAAACCAAGAGATCGCGGCGATCAAGCACGAGCAGGCGGCGACGGTTGCCGAGCACGAGCAAGCAGCGACGGTTGCCGAGCACGAGCAGGCAGCCGTAGCTGCCGAGCACGAGATCGCTCCTACGACCGCCGCGCCTGAGCCTGCGACCGCGCCGTTCGAGCACCAGAACGCTGCAGCGACCGCCGCACCTGAGCCTGCGGCCACGGTCACCGAGCACGAGCCAACGGTTGCGGCTGCAACGCACGCTGCAACTCCCGAGGCCTCCCGCCCGGCCGCTGGAGATCCTCCTCACGACGAGACGGCTCCCGCCGGAGGCGAGGTGATTTCACCGTCCGAACCGGAGGCTAAAGCTCCCGCTTCCGCCGCCGCTCCTGCCGAGCCGACGACATCCGAGTGAATCCAACGACGACGATTATTCCCTACAGCCCGAGAAAGAATGAAATGCCCACAGCGACCGAAAAGAAAGCTTTCACCTGGGGCACGGGCCGGCGCAAAACTGCCGTGGCCCGGGTCCGCATCTGCGAGGGGACAGGCCAGTACCAGGTCAACGGCCACGACGCCAACGTTTACTTCCCGCTCGAGGTCCAGCAGACTGACATCCGGGCCCCGCTCAAAGCGACCGAGATGACCGAGCGGGTCGACGTCATCGTCAACGTCGCCGGCAGCAGCAAGCCCAGCCAGTCAGGCGCGGTGATGCAGGGCCTGGCCCGGGCACTGATGGAATTCCGGCCCGACCTCGAATCTGCCCTGCGTGACGGCGGCTTCCTTACGCGTGACGCCCGGATGGTCGAGCGCAAGAAGTTCGGCCACAAGAAGGCCCGCAAGAGCTTCCAGTTCTCGAAGCGCTGAGAGGCCGCCGCTGCCCTCCGCCCGACGTTACAGAGTCGCAGCTCTCCTGGCCGCCGCGCTGCTCGCCTTCCTGGCCTATATCGTGCAGCGAGGCGCCAGCCGTGCCAGCGACTTTAAATATGTGTACGGCGCTGCACGTCATGTCTGGGAGCACCGGGCACTCTCCGTCCGATCGCAGGCCCGTTATCCGATCACCTTTCACGTCCTCTTGGCGCCCCTGGCTGCTTTTCCGCTGGGCGTCGCCGTTGCCGTTTGGGCCGTGCTCTCGCTGGCGGCGATCGCGGCCCTGCCGCACGTCTTTGAGGGGCTATCGGGCAGGGGTCTCCGCCAGCAACTTTTGGCCTGGGCGAGCGTCCTGCCGTTTTTCATCGACGCCTTGGTCCTGGGACAAAGCGATCCGATCAACCTCTTCCTCGTCGCCGCGGGGCTGCTTCTGGCCCGCAAGAACCGCTGTATAGTCGGAGCGTGGCTCATCGGCCTGGCTGGCCTCGTCAAGTTCCTGCCTCTTGTCCACTGGGGCACGTTGCTCTCGCGGCAGCGGTCCTGGAACGTGTGGCTGGGGATGGTGCTCTCCGTGGCGACCGGGCTGGGCCTGCTCGTCGCGGTCGTCGGCACCAGTGGTGCGCAGGACGGGATCCGGCAACAAATTGCCTATCTCCGAGGCCGACACAGTCCGCTGGGCATCATCGAGCGCGGGGCCGACCTACGGCCTAACAACGAAAGCATTCCAATGGTGCTGGTCCGGCTCTGTGGCGACTTGCCGCAAGAATCTGAGCGGCTGGCTCCTCTTCGTTTGCCCCGGCTGTCCGTGCGGGCGATCTTCGGCGTCTGGTACGGGACCGTCGGCCTGCTCGCAGCCGGCTGGCTGGCAGCGGCGTACCTGGCTTCTGGCCTGCCGCCGGGGCGGAGTTGGCTGGCGATGTTCGCCCTCAGCTCCATCCTGATGCTGGCCTCGACGCCAATCTGCTGGAACCACTACTTCCTCTGGACGCTCCCTGCTGCGCTCTTTCTTGGGCGCCGGCGGCGCCTTCTGGGGACCTTGGCCGCGGCCAATCTGGGCGTGACGCTTTGTCCGGCCGCACGTGCCCTGGGCGGCCACATGATGATCGCGATCGGCCTCTTTGTACTGGTTCTGGTCGACCTGGCAAACTCCGGATCCGCCGGAGGAGATTGTGGACAGGGCACCGGTCAAGAGACCACGAACTTTTCCCGGAATTGATCGAGGTTTGTCCTCCGGCCTATCAGCACGATGCTGTCGCCGTCGCCGAAGGGCTGGTCGCCGCTGGGAGGAAACTCGACGCGGCCATCGCTGCGCTTGACGGCGATGACGATCACGCCGGTCCGGCGGCCGATATCGGCATCGCGGAGCGTCTTGCCGGCAAGCGGGCTATCGCTCTTGATCGGGACATCGTCCATCTGGATGGCCAGGCTCGATCGCTGCGTGACCAGCTCGACGAATTCGACGGCCGTCGGATTGGTAAGTAACGAGACGATTCGCCTGGCTCCGATCGCCGCGGGGGTGATCACATGATTGGCACCTGCTTGGCGTAGCTTCTTTCCCGTGCTGGGCTGCTCGGCCCGGGCGATAATCATCAGCTTGGGAGCCAGCTCGCGAGCCGTCAGCGTGATGAACACGTTGGCTGCGTCGTTGGGCATAGCCGTGACGAGCACACTGGCTCGCTCGATTCCCGCTTCCCTGAGGACCGCCTCTTCGGTGGCGTCGCCAATCAGGTGCAAGTACCCTCGCGATTCCATGAGAGCGGCGTTGTCGTGGCCCAGGTCGATGATCACAAAGGGAATATCCGAGCTGGCCAGCCCTTCGCAAACCAGCGCCCCGACCCGGCCGAACCCTGCCACCACCGTGTGCCCCTGCAGTGTCTCGATCTGCCTCATCATGCGTTGTTGACCCAGGTATTTCTGGAACTCTCCCTCGGTGAGAAGCGAGATGAATCCACCCAGCGTGAACGCGACGGAAAAAAGCCCCAGAGCGATGACCAGCATCGTGTGCAGGCGAAGCGGCGTGGTCGAGATGGGATGAACCTCGGTCAGACCGACGGCCGAAATCGTGATGAACACCTGGTAAAAGGCGTCCATGAACGTCCAGCCCATGATCATGTAGCCGGTGACGCCGTAAACGCTGACGACGCCGAGGGCGGCGAAGCCCAGCACGATCCTCTGCACCGACCCACGGCTCCAGACCGAGGCCTTGGCGGGCACCGCCGGGGCCGCGGCCGGCCGTCGGGCGAAGCGAGCGGCCTTGCGCGTCGGCCGAAACCACCGGAGCCTGCGCAGAGCGGCGCGCCAGAGCACGCGGGCGGTTCTGGTTAGCTCAGCTTTCATTCACGCCAAGCTTCCTTTCGTCCTGAAAAGGCACGCGTGAACCACAAATGCCGCCCGACGGTTCAAAGCCGCAAGTGCTGCGCGATGATGTTGCGCTGGATGTCGTTTGTACCTGAGAAGAGCACTCCGCCCACGCTGTCGCGAAGGTCCCGTTCCAGGCCCCCCTCGACCGAGTAACCCGAAGCGCCAAAGATCCGCACCGCGTCGAGGCTGTTCTGGACGAAGCATTCCGAGACGTGTAGCTTGGCCATCGATGCCGCAACGCCGGCGTCCTTCCCCTGGGCTTTCAGCCAGGCGTAACGGTAGATCATCCACCGGCTGGTCTCGAGCCGGGTCATCATCTCGACGATGCGGTTGGAAACCGACTGAAACTTACCGATGGGCTGGCCGAATTGTTTGCGTGTGCGCGCATGCTGAATGCAGCGGTCGAGCTGCCGCCGCATCGTGCCCAAGGTGCTGGCCAAGATGGCACCTCGCTCCCACTCGAGGGCGGCATTGAAGATCCGCGAGCCCCGTCCCTCGCGGCCCAGGAGGCTTTCGGCAGGCAGCTCACAGTCCTCGAAGACGAGCTCGCCCATGGGGGCGGTCCGCATGCCCAACTTGGGAATCTCTCGGACCACCTGGAATCCGGCTGTGTCGCGGTCGATCAAGAACGCCGTGATGCCCAGCACTTTCTTGGGTGGGTCAGTGGTCGCGAAGCAGAGAAAGACATCCGCGATCGGGCCTCCGGTGATCCAAACCTTGCGACCGTTTAAGACCCAGCGATCTCCCCGTCGCTGGGCACGCGTGGTCATGCTGAAGATGTCGGAGCCGGCCTCCGGCTCGCTGGCCCCGTTGGCGCCGAAGCTGCGTCCGTCGCAGAGGCCAGGCAGGTACCGCGCCTTTTGTTCCTCGGTTCCGAACGCGAGGATGGGCATCGTGATCGTCCAGAGCGAGGCATTCAGGGCGAAGATGAGCCCGGTATCGGGGCAGCCGTAACCGAGCCCTTCCATGGCGGCGACGGCTGCGGGTACGTCAGCACCCTGGCCCCCGTATTGGATGGTCACGGGTAGGCCGAGAATTCCGGCCCGTCCGCACCGCTCGTAACCTTCGCGCCAGAACTCGCCACGCTGCTCGCGGCTTTCAGACTCGGGGTCGATGAGCTCTTCGCGCGCCAGCCGCACAGCGGCGTCGTGCCATTTCTGCTGCTCGGGGGACAGGCCGAAGTCCATGGCTTGGACCTCCTTGTCTGCTGGTCCGGAATACGAAATTGGCGATGGGCCGGATCCGCGGAGCGGGATGTCACCGTTCTCAAGTCCCGACCGGAAGCTCCTCACGGAGGCAGCAATCAAGCAGACTTTCCCGGGACTCCCCGTCCAGATGATGCCGTTCCAGAGGAATCCAGGCCGCCAGGAACCGGCCCAGGGGCTCGAAATAACCTCCGCTTGTGCACCTTCGTAAACTGAGAGCCAACGGACCGAGCCAGTCCGCCAGATGATCGCTGAAGAAGCTCCGCTGGGCAAGATCACATCGCTCAGCCTGGTCACCGGCCCGCCGATCCGCGGCGGCCATCCGACAGGCCAGACGTCGCTGGCCGATCAGCCAGTTCATGAACTCAAGTTCGTAGGCGATGTGATCGGGGCGATGAGGCGGCTTGTTGCCGTCGAGAAAGCCGAAAGCTCGGTACATGCCTAGGAGGTCCGCCAGCGATTCGGCCAGGTGGAAACCGCGTGGTTGATCTTGTTGATAGTCCAGCGCAAATGGCGAACTCCCCGGCCGCGGACAACGAATGCAGAGCACTCGCTCGTACTCGGCCTTCAGGTGCTCCAGTGGCTGGCATAACTCGACAACCAGGAAGCGGAGATCGAGCTCGTCGCTGGGTAGCTCGCCCTCTCGCACCTCGTAGTCCATGCCGGAGGCCGCGATCCGCAGCGCGTCGGCCGTCGCGATCGCCAGCCGCTGCGCCGAGCCCCCCAGCACCCGGCCCCACTTTCCCTCGTCCGGATGCGAAAAGAGCGCGGCCAAGAAGCCGTACACTCGTTCTCGATGGTCCTCGAGCGCACTGGTGTCCCTCCCCGTGTCAAACTCGCAGACTCCAAAGACCCTTCGCGCAGCGATCATCGCTTATCCCCTTCCCTCTGTGTCCGGTTTGCAACCCACCTTTCGACTTGGTCGAACGCCAACGTCGTGGGCTGGGGAAACGCCTGGATCAGACGCGTCTGAAGCGCGTGAACGGATCACTGATTCAGTCTTTTCTGTTCTAGCAGAAATCCCCTGCCGATGCATCATCCCGCTGGCAAAAACCAAGGCGTGGGATTGAACCAAGCTTTTGGCGGAACGTCAGGAAAGACTCTCATCGCGGGGCATTGCCGGATAGAATTGACGGGTAGATCACGTAAGCCTCATGCACTTTTGGGAAGCATGGGCCTGGACACGACCGGACTTGAAACCGGAGGCCCAGGCCCAAGCGAGAAAACTTCGGAGCGAAAGCGCCGGGAGATGGATATTTCACCAGGCAACCAGACCAGCAAGCCCGACGGACGGATCGATGCCGTTGACGCCAGAGCGGTCCGCCCGCGGCCGGCCGTTCGATTTGACGTCGAGGCGGTTCGCGCGGCGTTTCCCGTCCTGGGGCAGGAACTGAGTCCGGGAACTCGGCTCTGTTATTTCGACTCGGCGGCGACAAGCCTCAAGCCGCTTCCGGTGGTGCAAGCCGTCCAGGAGTACATGGCGAGCTACCCGGCCAATGTCCACCGCGGGCTTCACACGCTTTCCGAGCGGGCGACCGAGGCCTTTGAAGGGGCCCGGGAGAAAGTCGCCCGGATGCTCGGAATCGATGATTCGGGACAGATCATCTTCACGAGGGGCACGACCGAGGCGATCAACCTGGTGGCGCAGAGCTGGGGACGCACGAGCATCGCCCCGGGCGACGTGATCGTTCTGAGCGAGCTGGAGCATCACTCGAACCTGGTTCCCTGGCAGATGCTGGCGAAGGAGCGCGGGGCCGAGCTTCGATTCGTACCCTTGACCGACGACGCCCGGATCGAGCCGGATGCCTTCCTCGCGGCCCTGGATGACCGGGTGCGCCTGGTCGCCGTGACCGGGATGTCCAACGTCACCGGAACGGTTCCACCACTGGAGCAAATTATTCCGGCAGCCCACGCAGTGGGGGCGCTCGTGCTCGTCGACGCAGCCCAGAGCCTTCCCCATCAAGGATTTGATCTGGTCCGTCTGAATGCCGATTTCGTGGCATTTTCCAGTCACAAGATGTGCGGGCCGACCGGGGTGGGAGTGCTCTTCGGCCGCCGCGAGCTGCTCGAGGCCATGCCGCCCGTGATGGCCGGAGGAAGCATGGTCATCCGGGTCGACCGATACCACGCGGAGTGGAACGAGATCCCGTGGAAGTTCGAGGCCGGAACTCCGCCCATCGCCGAGGCCATCGGCTTGGGCGCGGCCATCGATTACCTGGCGAGGTTCCCCGCCTCGGACCTCGCCGCTCACGAGCACGGGCTGCTGGTTCACGCTCACAGCGTGCTGGGGCAGATCGAGGGTCTACGAATCCTGGGTCCGCC
>JBKQMU010000305.1:0-4110 GCA_052146555.1 Isosphaeraceae bacterium | reverse complement strand
AATCTGCGTGCAAGAAGTCATGGCACGCCCCCTGCCCCAGCTCGACGTCGGCACCCAGCTCGACGAGGCCTACCGGCTGCTTCTGGCCGGAAATACCGGCGTTCTGGCTGTCTCGGAGGGAGCCGTTGTCGACATCATCACGCGGATCGACCTGGTGCAATACTGGAAGCAGCGCGCCAGGCCATGAACGAAGTGGAAGAGAGGCGTCTTATGCGAATTGGCGCCCGTAGTCGCTTCTGACTCTTGCAGGCGGAGGAACGATGACCCCAGTGCCAGGTGAGCCAGGTTTCTCGACGCGAGCCATCCATGCCGGCCAGGCCCCCGATCCGACGACCGGGGCGACGGTCGTGCCGATCTACGCCACCTCGACGTTCACGCAGGAAGCGCCCGGCCGGCACAAGGGCTACGAGTATTCGCGGAGCGGCAACCCGACCCGAGCTGCGCTGGAAAGTTGCTTGGCCGCGATCGAGGGGGGCGAGGCAGCGCTGGCCTTTTCCTCGGGCCTGGCGGCCACGACCGCTGTTTTGTCGATCCTCCGGCACGGCGATGAAGTGGTCGCCGCCGCCGACCTTTACGGCGGTACCTACCGCCTCCTCGAGCGCGTCTTCCGGCCGCACGGCATCATCACGCATTACGCCGAGGATCTGCGGCCCGAGGGGTTTGCCGAGCTCATGGGCCTGCGCACGGAGCTGGTCTGGATCGAGACGCCGACCAACCCGCTTCTCAGTGTGCTGGACATCAAGTCCATCGCCGAGCTGGCCAAGCGGAACGGAGCCTTGCTCGCGGTCGATAACACGTTCGCCTCACCTTATCTTCAGCAACCGCTTGCGTCGGGGGCCGATCTGGTCGTCCATTCGACGACCAAATATTTAGGCGGGCACTCGGACTTGATCGGCGGCGCGGTGATCGGCCGGCGGGAAACGCTCGAGCCGATCCAGTTCTATCAGAACGCGGCCGGAGCCGTGCCTGGCGCCTTCGACGCCTGGCTCTGCCTGCGCGGCATCAAGACGCTGGCGGTGCGCATGGATCGCCACTGCCAGACAGCCCAGGCGCTGGCGTCATGGCTTGCGAGCCAGCCGCAAATCGAGAGGGTTTACTATCCGGGCTTGCCTGACCACCCCGGGCACGAGCTGGCCCGGCGGCAGATGAAGGCCTTCGGAGGTATGATCAGCATCCGCCTGCGAGGGGGAGCGGCCGCGGCCGAGCAGTTCCTGAAAAACACCCGCCTCTTCAGCCTGGCCGAGAGCCTGGGGGGCGTCGAGTCGCTCGTCTCCCATCCGGCGACCATGACGCATGCCAGCATCCCTGCCAGCATCCGGATCGCCCGCGGAATCGACGACGGCCTGGTCCGGCTCAGCGTGGGCATCGAGGACGCCAGCGACCTGCAGGACGACTTGCAGCAAGCCTTGGGCCGGATCTGAGCCTGGACAGCCGGCGTGATCTGCCCCCGCCTTGCGGGCGCGGTCGCCGCCATCACGCGTGCCGGCAAGCAGCCTGCCCTTGAAATCCGCGACGCTCAAACTCAGACTGTCGATTGACGCCTTCTTCGGCTTCAAGAGGACAGCCAATGACACATCCTGGGACACCGGGACCAGATGCTACGCCCCAAAGCTCAAGCCCGAACGTCAGTCCGAGCGCGAGGAAGGGCGCCATCGACGAGATCGAAGTTCGCGGGCACATCGTCGATTCGCTGCTCTTGCCCAAGATTCTCGATCGGATTCTCCAGATGGGGGGCACATTCGAGATTCACGAATGCAGGATCGGCGTCCGCCGGTCCGACCCGAGCTATGCTCGGATTGGGATCCGGGCGGAGAGCCCCGAGGCGATCGACGCGATCCTCGGCGATCTGCTGGAGCATGGTGCAGCGCCGATTCACACCGAGGATGCACGGACTGCTGCGGCCGATATCGCAGGCGCCTTTCCCGACGGCTTCTACAGCACGACGAACCAGCGAACCCAGGTACGTCACAAGGGCCGCTGGGTCGATGTTCAAAATCAGGAGATGGATTGCGGAATCGCGCTGGACCCCGCGACCGGCACGGCCCGGTGCGTGCCCATGACGAACGTGACTGTCGGCTTGCCGATCGTCGTCGGCCATGCCGGGGTCCGGGTGCTGCCGGAGGAGCGGCCCCGCGATACGAACCTCTTCGGCTTCATGAGCTCGACCGTCTCCAGCGAGAAGCCCAAGTCCGTAAGCCTAAGAAGCGTGGCCGAGGCGATCCGCGAAACTCGAACGGCCGGCAAGAAGGTGTTGCTCGTGGGAGGGCCGGCGATCGTCCACACCGGCTCGGCGCCTCATGTCGCACAGCTCATTCGCGAGGGCTGGATCCAGACAGTTTTCGCCGGCAATGCGCTGGCTGCGCACGACGTCGAGCAGGCCCTCTACGGCACCAGCTTGGGCGTCTCGATCGAACGGGGCGAGGCCATCGAACACGGGCATGAGCATCATCTTCGCGCCATCAACACCATCAGGCGCGCAGGCGGGCTGGCGCAGGCCATCGAGGCGGGAATTCTCACCTCGGGCATCATGTACGAGTGCATTCAGCATAAGGTCGACCTTGTGCTGGCCGGGTCGATCCGCGACGACGGCCCGCTTCCCGAAGTGATCACCGACACGCTGGAGGCTCAAGACCGGATGCGCCAGGCGATCGGCGACGTCGGATTCGCGCTCTTGATCGCCACGGCTCTGCACTCGATTGCCACCGGGAACCTGCTTCCTGCCTGGGTCAAGGTTGTCTGCGTCGACATCAACCCGGCGACCGTCACCAAGCTGAGCGACCGGGGGACCTTCCAGACCATCGGCCTCGTGACCGACGTCGAGCCGTTCCTCCGGGCCCTCGTCGGAGAACTGGCGGCGGGTGCGGCTGAACCCCAGAAGAGCTTCGGTTCGACACCATGAATTCACCGCCAAGTGCTCGCGTCCTCATGTGCTCGCCGGATTACTTCGGAATCGAGTACGAAATCAATCCGTGGATGAACGTTCAGGTTGGCAGCAATGCCGAGCTGGCGCGGCGGCAATGGCAAGATCTCCACCAGGCGCTGGCTGAGATGGGCGCGGAGATCGACCTGCTTGCGCCCGTGCCGGGCTTGCCCGACCTGGTTTTCACGGCCAACGCGGGCCTGGTCTTTGGCGATCTGTTCCTACCCTCGCGCTTTCGATTCGGAGTGCGTCAGGGCGAAAGCGGGCACTTCGAGGCCTGGGCGCGGAGCCGAGGTTTCACGATCGTCCCGCTGCCAGAGGGCATGCATTTCGAAGGGGCTGGCGATGCCCTCTTTTGCGGGGAGGCGCTCTTTGCGGGCTATCGCTTCCGCAGCGACGTGCGGAGTCACCAGTGGGTCGGAGAGCGCCTGGGCGTGCCGGTCCTACCGATGGAGCTGGTTGATCCTCGGTTTTACCATCTGGACACCTGCTTTTGCCCGCTGGCCCATGACACGGCGATTTACTATCCCGGAGCATTCGACCAGTACGGCCGCTCGGTCTTGTGTGACCGGGTCGAGCGGCTGATCGAGGTGTCACCCGAGGAGGCCATCTGGTTCAGTTGCAACGCGGTGGTTGCTGGCCGAACCGTCATTCTCAACCAAGGGGCGCCGAAGCTGGCAGCCACACTACAAGAACTTGGGTTCGCGGTCCGGCCGCTCGAGTTTTCCGAGTTCATCAAGTCCGGCGGCAGCGCGAAGTGCCTGACCCTGCGCTTCGATGGCGAGGAGGCGGCGAGCTGGAAACAGAGTTCAGCCTAAGCGAACGGAGGCGCCTTCGCCCTGGACCCAAGCCGCCCCTCATGAAGGGACGCAGGCCTTCTGGTGTCTCGACCGCAATCAAACCACGCTGTCGTTCAGGAGCACCTCAAAGCTGCTGTCACCGCCCAGAGTCACGTTGTACCCGTCGCTCGTCGTGTAAACCTCGGGGTCGTGCCAGATCGGATCGTTGCTCCCGCTGATCTGCTTCCGCGCGTACTGCCCCTCGTTGAACAAGTAGTAAACCTTGACTCATCTTCTACAGTAGTTCGCCCGTTTTTGACGTAACTTCTTTCGCAATGGGCCGAGACTCGCTGCCGAGTGAGAATCATGGTGCCACGTCATAGCCAATTTACCCATTGATTCTCTGAAATT
>JBKQMU010000304.1:0-23662 GCA_052146555.1 Isosphaeraceae bacterium | reverse complement strand
CCAAGAAGAGCCTCACTGGAGACACGTCCGAGCGAGTCGACACCCGCGCCCTTCAAGTCCTTTACGCCTTGCCCGATCCCACGCCCATCAAAGTCTACGTCGGTCAGCAGATGGATGTGTTCCTCGCCGTGGACTCTCCTACCAAGTCGATGGGAAACACCCCGAGCGCAGAGAGCAGACCCGCGAACGCAATGATCGAGCAATCTCGCACAGAGACATACACGGAATCAATCAAGCCTCCACTGCTGCCACGCTGATGTCAATTACGCTCATGAGCTTTTTTGGATCTTTCACTAAGCGTGATGTAGGATACTCATGAGCTAAGCATCTAAGTTCCGAGGTGGGAATTACCCACCTTGCCATCGGGTCGAAGAACGGTTTGAAGGGGCGACGTTCTCGATCCTGGTTTGTCATGGACGATCGTCGTGCGCGATTCGTCCTTTCTGCATCGTTGCATGTTTTCGCACGATTTACCCTGACATTTGACTTCGCACCAATTGATGAAGAAAGGGTAAGCCATGCCGAATTACCGGCGCGGCCGTCGCCTCCTCCGGCCGCAGATCGATCATCTTGATGACCGCTGTCTGCTCTCGGGTCTCACGCCGGCCCAGGTCACGTCTGCCTATGGGATCAGTGGAATTACCTTCACGAGCTCCGGCGGATCGACGATCAAGGGCGATGGCAGTGGCGAGACGATCGCGCTGGTCGAGGCCTATCACGACCCGACCCTGGCCTCTGACCTGCATACGTTCGATCAAACGTACAAATTGCCCGACCCCACGCTGACGGTGGACAACCAGGCCGGCACACAGACGAATACTGGTTGGTCCGAAGAAGAATCGCTTGATGTCGAATGGGCACACGCTATCGCTCCGGGCGCCAACATCGTGGTGGTCGAGGCCAACTCGCAGAGCCTGCAAGACATGCTCGCGGCGGTGGACACGGCCCGCAATACGCCGGGTGTCGTCGCCGTCTCGATGAGCTGGGGGTTCAACGAAAGCTCCAGTGAGGCGACTTATGATTCCCACTTTACGACGCCCTCAGGCCATGTCGGGATCACCTTCATTGCGGCCTCCGGAGACAGCGGCCCGATGGCCGGCGCCTCGTATCCGGCCGCCTCGCCCAATGTGCTTGCCGTCGGTGGCACCACGCTGACCTTGAACTCCTCGGGCGCCTACGGTTCCGAGACCGCTTGGAGCGGCAGCGGCGGCGGTTACAGCGCCTACGAAGCGGAACCGAGCTACCAGGCGAGTATTCAGACCACTGGCAGGCGGGCGACGCCGGACGTGGCCTTTGACGCCGACCCATCGACCGGCGTATCAGTCTACGTGACCCTGTCCACCTCTCGCGGCGGCAGCCAGGGCACGTGGATGACCGTTGGCGGCACGAGCCTAGGCGCTCCCGCATGGGCAGCCATCATCGCCATCGCGGATCAAGGTCGGGCTGCGGCCGGAGTGGGAAGCCTCGACGGTCCCACCCAGACCTTGCCGACGCTCTATAAACTGCCGGCGACCGATTACCATACTGTCACCCCGGCGTCCAGCGGCTTCGGCGGTGGATTCGGCGGTTACGGATTTGGAGCCGGAGGGTTTTCGTCCTGGTTTTTCGGTAGCCGGGGCACAAGCCAGCAAAGCACCACAAGTACCAGCGGCGCGAACACGGCAACCGGCCTGGGTTCACCCAACGGGGCGGCACTGATCGATGGCCTGGTCACCAGCACGCTCACAGTCCCGGTCACTACAGTGCCAGGCTCAGGAGGAGGTGGCGGCACCAGCCCGACGCCAACGCCGACGCCAACCCCGACCCCGACACCAACCCCGCCAACGAACCCGGGCGGTTCCGGGCACCATCACCGCCATGGGCAGAGCGGCTCGACGACCAAGGGCCAGACGCATAAGTCCGGATCAACGACCGTGCGTAAGCCACCAACTCAGTCTTCCTCCAGCCACCAGACCTCTGTGCGCCATCGCAGTACGGTCTGATCGCGGCTGACTGGGGATCTCCTGCGCCCGTGATCTCGCAGCCACGGCGAGATCCAGGCGTAGGCGCGTCTCTATTTCTTTGGATGCGCGAGTTTCGAGGAGCTTGCCGCGAACCGGCCAAGAGCGCTCTTACTCGCTGCGCTATTCTTGCGCACTCGAAGAATTGAGAGACATCGCCATGGAATTACCGAGACGTCCACGAGGAGACGAGTACCTGCCGCCGGGCCGTTACAAGGAGGTACAAGACCAAGTCCGGCGACGAGTTGCCGGACTGGATGTGCCAGTCCTGTTTGTCAGCGCGTTCGACCGCCGGACCCGGCTGGGTCCGTATGTCTTCGCCGATATGCGACTGGTGCCAGGTGCGCCGCTAGCCATCGCCTCGACGATGGCGGCAGCTGGGTTCACGAAGACCCGCGTTGTGCTGCAGCAGTGGGACCCCCGCATCCGGCCCAGCCAGGCTCGGCTCGATGACAGGCCGCCGGAATTGCTCTTGATCTCGAGCATGCAAATTCATAGCGCAAGCGCCTACCGGCTGATCGAGGATGCCTGGTCGCTGGGAGCGCATCGGCCGCTCATCCTGGCCGGCGGCGCCAAGGCCATTTACGAGCCTTGGGATTTCTTCGGCCTCGGTTCCGATGGCGGCCAGGATGCCGATGTCGTGGTCACGGGCGAGGAATTCGTACTGTTGGAGCTGCTCGATCGGCTGCTCGAGTTCAAGGGCCGTCGGGACTCCTGGAGAGAGGCCTTCGAGCGGGCTCGCGGTGCCGGGGGCCTGGACGACATACCCGGCCTGGCCTTTCGCCACAGCTCCGGCGGTCCGCCCGAAGAGCTTGTTATCACGGGCGTCCAGCGTCTGGTGCGCGACCTCGACGAGCTGCCCTTGCCGCTGGAAGCCCTGGAAACGTTTGAGCGTCCGCACCGGCAAACCGGTCTTTGCGCCCGTCCGGTCGCACCGGAAGAGCTCCGGCGGTTTGCCCGGATGCTAGCGATCGTGATGACTCACGGCTGCAAGTTTCACTGTCCTTACTGCCCGATTCACGCCTATAACCAGGGCACCTTCCGGTTCCGCAGCCCCCAGCGGCTCGTCGATGAGATCTCCGGCATGCTCCGGAAGACGGGAATCGACAGCTTTTTTGGAACGGACGACAACTTCTTCAACAACTACGAGGCGGCGGAGTCGATCCTTACGGCCATGGCCGGTGCCAAAGTCGGCGGCCGGCCGTTTGGCGACGCCGTCTGGATCGGAACCGAGGCGACGGAGCACGACGTCGACCGCTACCATGACCTCTTACCCCTGGCACGGCAGGCCGGCATCCGCGCCATCTGGTTTGGGATCGAAGACATGACGGCGGAGCTGGTTAACAAGGGCCAGAGCCCGGACAAAACGCAAAGAGTCTTCCGCGAGCTGCTCTCGCAAGGTATCGCGCCGATGCCCATGATGATGCACCATGACGCCCAACCCCTGGTCTCGCGTCACGGGTTGGCTGGCTTGCTCAACCAGATCCGCTATCTCAAACGCGCCGGGGCCGTCAGCGTGCAGGTCACGTTCCTGACGCCCATGGTCGGATCAAAAGGATATGAGCGTTCATTCGAAGAAGGACTCGTGATGCGCAGAGTGGGCAACCTCGATGTGGCCGATTACCAGTTCGACGGCAACCATACCATCGCCAGCCGCAGCCGGCATCCCTGGCGGAAACAGCTTAACGTGATGCTCGCCTACGCCTCGTTCTACAACCCCCTGCGGACCGTCCGTGCCCTGCTGACCTTCGACCGCATCTGGAAGTATCGCTTGATGTACCAGGTGATGGGCAGCTTGGGTCTACTTCGCTCGGCCTGGGCTTCGCGCGGCTGGCTGCGTCGACTCACGACGGGCCGGATCGAAAGGGACACGGCTGCACCTGCTCCCAAGTACCGGCTGGTTCAATCAGGCGACCGGAGACTCAGCCTCGACCGCGCAGAGTTGGATCCCTGAAGTCGGCCTGGGGACTACCTCGGATTCCTTGGCGGGATCCTCCTGAGTCTCTTTCGCCTTGTAAGAAACCTGCTGTGCTCGGGCCGATCGAGGCTGCAAGGAAACGACGACAAGCACCGAGTACAAGATGCAAGAGACCACAGCCCCGCTTACACGCATTTATCGCCAGGTCCATTGAGAACAATGGTCGGTTTTCGGCATCGCGCAACGTACCCCAAAGCAGGTGTCGTTCGCAACCTATGCCGGGGTTGACCGGCAACGACTTGCGGCGTAATGTACGGCGCGCACGGATTGCGGCCGGCAAAGCGATTGTGCACTCACCGAAGCGGTTCGCGTGTCTGAGGGATGGAACCCTTGACGATCGATCGCACGCACATCCTGGTTCTCAATTACAACGGCAAGGACCTGCTCTGCGAGTGCTTGCCCTCGATCATGCGAGCCGCTGAGGCGGCCGGGGTCAAGTGCGCCGTCTCCGTCGTGGACAACGGATCGTCGGACGGATCGATCGAGCTGATACGCAAGCAATGGCCTACGGTGCACCTGGTCGAGGAAGAGAACCGCGGGCTGGCCTCGTTCAATCGCGTGCTGGCGACGCTCGAGGAGCCGGTCGTTCTGCTCCTCAACAATGACGTCAAGCTGGAAAAGACCGCCGTGCCCCCCCTGCTCCGGGTCTTTGAGAAGCACGACGACGCGCTCTTGTCAGCGCCTTTGTGCTGGACGTTCGACGGTCGAACCTATGAGGGCATGAGAACGCGAGTTCGCTGGCGCTTCGGGCTGGTTCAGGGCTTGTGCCGGGTTCCCGGCCACGAGCGGTTGATTGACCGCGCGAGTCTTACGGCCGCGGCCGGTCCCGTCCTGGCCGTGCACCGTCGCCGGTTCCTCGACCTGGGCGGCTACGACTTGGTTTACTTTCCGGGACGGATCGAGGATCTCGATTTGGGTTTCCGGGGCTGGATGGCCGGGTTCAAAGGCTACTACGAGCCGGAGTCGGTCGCCTATCACCGTGGGTTCGGCACGTTCGAGCCCGTTTTCGGCGCGGCGAAGTGCGATGCATTGGCCATTCGCAACAGCTTCCTCTTCGCGTGGAAGAACCTGGGCGGGGCGCGGCTGGCATCGCACCTAGCTTGGATCCCGGCGCGGCTGGCGTGCTGGATTTTCCGAGGCCGCATTGACCTGGCGCTCTCTTTGGCCAGGGCGGCCCTGCGGCTGGGTTCGATCCGCCGCCAGAGGCGCCAGTTTGCCGTCGGGCAGGGCTCGTGGATCCTCCGGCAGGAGGCGTTCTTTCACACGTTCCGATTCTAGAAGTTGATGCCGGGGACTCGCGGCACAGGGACGATGCCGGCGGCGTTCCTTTTCCTGGTCAAAGAGTCGCGCGCAAGGAGGCGATCGGTGTCTTCACCGGCTCTGCCCTTGGCAATCGATGCCCGGCCCCGGGGACCGCTTGGGCCGCTGGCGCAAGAGAGCCTGCTGGGGCGTCCCGTTCTGGCGCACTTGCTCGAGCAGGCGCTCATGATCGGACCGCCGGGCGAGCATATCGCCGTTTACGCGCGCCAGGATGAGCACGCGCTACTTCAAGACCTGGTCAGTGACAGACTTACCAGCCGTGTGCTCTTCTTCACGGGACCTCCCCGGGCGGGAGCAGCCATCCTGCGCACCGACCGGCTCTACGATACGCGACGCCTGCGCCGGGCCGTCCGGACGGGTCAAGATCCCGAGACGGCGGTGATCTGGCGGCTCGATGGAGGTCAGTCGCTGGCGGTTGCTGAGGAGGAGCTGAAGCGGCGGCATTCCTACCAGCCGCTGGGGCGTTTCTGGGCGTTTGCCCTGGCCAAGCGGCTGGCCACCGCGCTTGAGCCTTCGATCGTCCGGCCCAACGCGCTGACGCTTGCTTCGTTTCTGCTGATGCTCCTTGCGGCAGCAATCACGGGCTTTGCGGCCAAAGGCCATTGGCCCGCGCTGGCCTGCGCCTTGGCCCTGGCCGCGGCCCTTGTGCTCGATACGGCTGATGGCCGCCTCGCCCGGCTCCAAGGAACGAGCTCGGCGTTTGGCCGCTGGCTGGACCACGTCTGCGACGAGCTCGCCGACATGGCGCTGCACGCGGCAATCGCCTGGTCAGCCTTCCAGTCGACCGGCCAGGCGTACTGGCTGGTCTTGGGCATGATTTACGCCTCGGGCAAGTATGTGTTCCTCATCCAGTCCGTGGCAGGTGCTGAACTCGAGGAGGCTGCCCCACGACAGCTTCCGTCGCATTGGATCGGCCGGTCGTCTTCCACGATCCGCTTTGACCGCGATGCGAAAGAGCGCCGGGCCATCGTGCCCCTCTTGACTTCCGCCTTGCGGAACACTGCCGGCATGGTCGGCCATGCCGACATTCGCTGGCACCTCTGGATCGTGCTAGCCGCAGCCGGCCGGCTCGAGCTGGCGCTTCTGGTTTATGCCGTTTATTTTCCCGCTCGCGCCGCGGCGGGATCGCTCCGGAAGGCGGTGCTTCATGCCTGAGCCTCGCCTATCGGTCCTGGTGGTGGCCCGAAACGAGGAAGACAACTTGTCCGCTTGCCTAGAAGCCGTCCGGTTTGCCGATGAGCGAGTCGTGGTCGTGGATGCGTCCAGCACCGACGGCACGCTCGAGATCGCCCGCCGGCTGGCGGACGTCACGTCGGTTCGCGTCTTCGACAACTTCGCGAATCAGCGAAACGCCGCGCTGGCGATTGCCTCTGGAGACTGGGTGCTGTCGGTCGACGCCGACGAGCGCGTGACGCCGGAGCTGGCGCGCGAGATTCGCGGCCGGATGTCCGATTTCAAGAGCGGCACGGTCGGCTTCCGGGTGCCGATCAAGAGCGAGATCCTGGGACGGCCGTTCGGCTTTTCAGGAACGCAGCACGACCAGCCGTTGCGGCTCTTCCGCCGCGATCGCGGCCGCTGGCAGGGGCTCGTTCACGAGACCGTGGCCATCGATGGTCCGATCGGCCGGACGGAGCACGCGCTAGAGCACCGCAGCCTGCCCTGCATGCGGGCCTTTCTGCGCAAGATCGATCAGTACACGACGCTCGAGGCTTCTGATCTGCACCGGTCGGGATTCCGGTTTCGAACCTTCGACCTGGCTGTCCGCCCGTGCTGGATGTTTCTGAAGCTCTATCTGGCCAAGCAGGGGTTTCGCGACGGCCTCGAGGGGTTGATGTTCTGCGCGCTCTCGGGCGTTTCGGTGGCCGTGCGCACCTGGAAGCTCAGAGAACTGAATGTGACGGGGAGGCTTTCATGATCTCCGCGCATGAGCTCGAGGTGACGCACCGTTTCGACGCCTTGAGTCACAGGTTCAAGGCGACACTCGGCCCGGACGACTATCGCTTGCGTGCGCTTCTGAGCGTCCTGGGAGAAGTCCGCGGCAAGCGGATTCTCGACCTCGGCTGTGGCAAGGGACGGTTTGCCCGCCTCTTGCGCTGCCGCGGGGCCTCGGTCGTGGGTCTTGACATCTCAAGGGCGATGCTGGCCGAGGCGACCGACGGTGCTCTCGTCTTGGCGAGTGCGCGGAGGCTTCCGTTTCGGCACCGCAGCTTCGACGCGATCATCGCCGTCGAGGTGTTCGAGCATTTGAGCACTCATGCGCTGGACATGGTACTTGCCGAAACCAGGCGCGTGCTCGTAGACGAAGGAACTTTGGCGATCATCGACAAGAACGCCGGGTCGCTCTGGCCCCAGTGGCCCTGGCTTCCCAGCATTGTCGTCAAACGGATCGATGAGCATCGCGGCCGGTGGATGTACCCCGCGGGCGGTCCGGTACGCGAGCGCTGGTTCTGGCCCGGAGAATTGCGGAGGGCGCTCTCGCGGTGGTACCAGAACGTGCAGGTCACCAGCCTTCTCTCTCCGGTCGAGCAGTCGTCGTGGCTCTTTCGCCACGTTCCGGCGGTGCGGCTGATGACGCTGTGGGCGGCGCGTGCCGCCGGAGGCGACCATGTCTGAGCACTCTCGAGCGGCTCTGGCTCCATTGCCGCTTTTGCTCTGGCGCACGCCGCCGGGGCTGGAGCTGATCTTGAGCCAGGAAGGCATCGCGCACGAAGTCATCCGCGACACCCATCCCTTCGCGCTGAGGCGCGGTCGGTTCGTGCTCTTTGACGGCGGACTGGCCGAGGCGAAGAAGATCACACCGCTCTTGACTCAGCATCATGTTTTGATCGATGTCGATCTTCTGCGCCAGGACGAGCCCGTCGATCCGCTGCAGTCGATGGTCGATCATCATGCTTCCAGGTTGCTCTGGAGAATCCACCGGTTCACCCTGTCCGAGCGCGCTTCGCGTCATCCCAAGGCTTGGATCCGCCGCCGGCTTATCGACAAGCTGCGCGCCTTGGTGCTCGCCCGGGGCGGG
This sequence comes from Isosphaeraceae bacterium, assembly GCA_052146555.1. Lineage (GTDB taxonomy): Bacteria > Planctomycetota > Planctomycetia > Isosphaerales > Isosphaeraceae > Aquisphaera. The sequence goes on along the minus strand of JBKQMU010000304.1, from coordinate 15,348 downwards.
GTTTGGATCCGCCTTGCACCGTTCCCCTATCCGTTTCGATCGGCCTTCAACTTCCGGGTCGACCTCGACGAGCCGATTCCCGAGGACTATCACCGGTTTTCGTTGCCCAGGAACCTGCTGGCGGATTGCTGCACCCATTTCGTGAGCACTCACGCCTACCAGAACGAGCCGGAAGTGCTTGCTGACCTAGGTCGGTACGACACCAATTCACACGGCCATTTCCATTATGTCTACCGCGATCCGGAGTCGAACTACCGCAATCTCGAGCGCGCCCATGGGATTCTCCGCGATTCCGGAATTGAGCCGGTCGGCTTCGCCGCGCCGCACGGGCGCTGGAATCCCGGGCTCGATGATGCCATCGAATCGCTCGGCTACGATTACTCGTCGGATTTCCAGCTCGGCTACGACGATTTTCCCTTCTACCCGTGGAAGGGCCATTGCTTCTCGAGCGTCCTCCAATTGCCCGTTCACCCCGTGTGCGAGGGGCTTTTCCTCGATGCCGGCGTGCAGGAAGGGCGGATCGTCGCCGACTATTTGAGCCGGGTGGTCGAGGCCAAGATCAAGGCGGGAGAGCCCGCACTGATCTACGGCCATCCCGAGCGCCGGCTGGGCAAGATGCCCGAGATCTTGATCGCCTTGCACCGCCGATTGCAGCGGCACTCGCTGGTCTGGCGGGTCACGCTCACCGAGCTGGCGCGATGGTGGCGCTGGCGGACTGACCGCAAGTTCGTCGTATTACCTCGCGAGGGAGATCGCTTCGAAGTCCAGTTCGAGGAATGGGACGCCCAGTTTCCGCTGGCTCTGGAGGTCCATCGCGGCTGTTTTTGCGCGTCGCTGCCGGTACAGGGCCCGCGAACGGTCATCAAGATCGACGAGCTGGTCTACCAGCGTCGCGAGCCTCCGGACGGGCCTCTGGCCCAGCCGCCACGCCTTGATCTTCGCCCCCCAAGCCTCAGGGACACAGTCCGTCAGGCCCTCGACTGGGAGACCGTCACGCCGATCGACGAGCTATCCTCCGCGTCGCTGGCGGGCCGGCTGAAGCGAGGCCTGCGGTGGTGGAAGCTCCAGAAAACAGGGACCGGGTGATGCCAGAGCACGCGACAAAACCCCATGTGCCAGAGCACGCGACAAAACCCCGTGTGCCAGAGCACTCCAGCGTGGCCTGGCTTTCTTCGCGATGCCGGGGCGGTTGCCGGGCGGACTCGGTCTTCTTGCATGCGCCCTCCTTCGCGCTGCAGGCTCCCGGAGGGGGTGAGAACCAACTGGTCCAGACGGGGCGGCATCTCGAGGAGCTGGGGCTGCCCGTCCGCCTCTTCTGCCCGTGGACCGACCGGCTCGAGAAGGCGAGACTCTTGCACCTTTTCGGCATGTCGCGTGAAGGGCTGGAACTGGCGCGGCGGGCAAAGGCACGGGGAACGCCAGTCTTGCTCTCACCGATCTGCTGGTTCGAGCCGGCTGCGCTCTGGACGTTAGAGCCGACCCTGCCACGGAAGCTGTTGGGGCTATCGGCCTGGACGATGCGCCGGCTCGTCCCGTCGATACCCTCCTGGCGGCGCGAGCTGCTTGAGCTCTCAGACCGGATCCTGCCCAACTCGCACGCCGAAGCGCGGCAGCTTGCCAGGCTCTTCGGCTCCGATCGAGATCGCCTTGTGGTCGTTCCCAACGGCGTGCACGGAGGCTTTGGCCTGGCCACGGACCAGCGGTTTCGCGACCGGTTCGGCGATCTCGAGTTCGTGTTTTTCGTGGGCCGCATCGAACCCCGCAAGAACCTACTGCAACTGATCCGGGCGGTGCGGGCCCTCGGGTTGCATCTGGCGGTCGCCGGAACCGCGCCGGCGGAGTTTCGCAGCTATCGCGAGCGCTGCCGGGCGGAAGGGGGTGATGCGGTCCTCTGGCTGGGAGCCTTCGATCATCACGACCCGATGCTGGCCTCGGCCTACAAGGCGGCGCGGGTTTTCGCTCTGCCGAGCTGGTTCGAGACCCCCGGCCTGGCCGCCCTCGAGGCGGCGCTGGCGGGTGCGGCCGTCGTGATCACTCCCTTTGGCTCGACGCGCGAGTACTTCGGCGATCGCGCCCTGTATGCCCGGCCGGACCGTCCCCGGCAGATCCCCCAGGCGATCGCCACGAGCTGGTCGCGTGGGGCCGATCCTGGTCTGGCCGCATTTGTCGCCACGCATTATCTTTGGCCACGCGTCGCCAGCAAGACGGCGGAGGTCTATGATCAGGTCGCGCGGTGAACCCAGACCGGTGAGCACGGGACGATATCGCTACAGCAAGTTGCGGTGGCGTATTCTCGTCGCCGCGGTCGACGCGGTCGGCACCCTGGCGATGAAGCTGTGGCGATACGTGCGACCTGTCCGTCGCGTTGCGGTGCCCCGGCGCATCCTGATTGTGCAGCTTGACCACCTGGGCGATTCGGTTCTGACCAGCCCGCTCGTCGCACGACTGCGACGGGCTTATCCGGCAGCCGCGATCGACGTACTGGCCTCACCGAGCAATCACGAGGTCTTCGAGGCGGACCCCGGCATCAGCCAGGTGCGAATCGCCGAGCGGACGTGGTTCGAGCGGCAGCCTGGGCGGTGGGGACTGATCCGAGAGGTCTGGCGGCTGGGCTGCTCGCTACGTGGCGAGAATTACGACCTGGGTATCGACGTCCGTGGCGACGTCCTGACGGTCCTGGTCCTGGCCTTAGGCGGCATTCCGCGGCGGGTTGGATGGGCGATGGGGGGAGGCGGGTTCCTCCTGACCGACGTCGCGACGTGGGTCCGCGGCCGGCACGAAGTGCTGTCCCGCCTCGCGCTTCTGGAACCTCTGGACATTCCCGCCGACCTCTCGCCCCGGGTCGAGGTTCATGTCGATGATGATGATCGGGTCGCTGTCGCGCGGTGGCTGGCCGAGGCCTGGCCCCGCCGGCTGGCACGCCGGCTGGAAGCACCGGTTCACGCCGGCTGGAGGCGCGGGATGATCCATCGCCGGGCTGATGCTCTGGCCGAAGCCTCCCACTTTCAAACCTTCGATGCCGACCGGCTGCATGCCGGCCGATTCGGCGACCTTCCCCCCCTCCTGGCGGTGCATCTCGGCGCCGGCACGGCCGCCAAGCGGTGGCCGAAGCGGCACTGGAGGACGCTCGTCCTTCGGTTCCTCCAAGACGGCTGGCGGGTGATCGTCGTCGGAGGCCCGGAAGACCCTCCCGCCACGGAGTTGCTACCCCACCACGAACGGCTGCGCGACTGGACCGGCCGGCTGTCCGTCACCCAGACCACGGCCCTCTTGGAACGCGCTGATCTGTTCGTTGGCGCGGACTCCGGCCCCGCCCATCTGGCCGCCTCGGCGGGAACGCTTTCGGTGATCCTCTTCAGCGGGACCAACCAGTCACGACAGTGGCGCCCTTGGTCTCGCTACTCGCTGATCTTGCGCCAGCGTGTGCCTTGCCAGCCCTGCCACCAAAAAGCCTGTCCCCTGGCCGATCACCCCTGCATGTCCGGGCTGGACCCCGATCGCGTCTTTCGCGCGGCCAGCCGCTTCTGGGCCCGCGTCCATCAGGCCGAGTCGCCGCACAATCCGATCTGAGCTGTAAAGGACCCTTCCATGAGAGCCCGCAAGAGCTCACCAGGCGGCTTGGCTGAAACCCAAGCGGATCCCACGGCTCCCCGGGCCGCTCGCAAATTACGCCCTGCCCCGGGCCTTCGCCGGAAGCTTTGCGACTGGCTAACCGTCGTCTGGGCGCTCTGGTGGTTCTGGGCTTACGTCCAGGGCGCGCTGGCCGAGCGATTTCCCCATGTGCTGGGTTGGACGCGCAGGCTCTGGTGAAACGTTGGACTAGCGCGCAGCAGCCGCCTCGCGGCGAACAAATTCGGCCCGTAGCCGGATCTCCGGCTTGGGCTTCTTGATCTCGAGCCGGTCGACGACTTCGCCCTCGTCGTTCCACGCGCGATAGGTCAGGCGGTTCTCGACGTCGTCGATCTCGATCGTCTGGTAGGTCGAGGTCTGGGCGATGCCAACCTCTGTGTACGGGTACGAGGCCTGATCGTAGTATTTGTCGCCCGCGACCGAAACGACGTAAATCGTCCCCTGTTCGGAGCTAGAAACCGGACGACCGGCGCGCATGGGGTAGGTTCGAAGGTAAGCGTGATCGTGTCCTTGCAAGACCATGGCGACGTGATGCTTGTCGAAGATCGGAACCAAGAAGCGGCGCAGCTCAGGATTGTCGCGGCTTGCGTGCGACGGGTAGACCGGATGGTGGAACATCACGAGCTTCCACGACGCGTAAGTCTCCGCAAGTGCGGCATCGAGCCACTCGGCCTGCTTCTGCGCTTGCCGGCTGTCAGAAACGGCCAGCGTGCTGTCGAGGATGGCGAAGAAGGCGCTACCCGCCTCGAACTTGTACACCAGTCCCGGCTCGATGCCGGCGGGTCCGTTTCGTGGCAGTGGGAAAAAGGCTCGGTAGAGACGAGGCCCGCGATCCAGGTATTCATGGTTACCCGCGCACGGCATGATGGGGATTCGCTCGGAGATTTCCTCGGCGCGAAGGAAGAAATGATCCCAGTTCGTCCGCTCGTTGCCACGGTCTACCAGATCGCCTGCCAGCAGAATGAACTCGAGACCAGGATGCCGCCGGTAGGCCGTGACGAGGCGCCGGCCCCAGTTTTCCAGCCCCGTCTGGGCATCACCCATGTACAGAAACTCGATCCTGCCGGGCCTGGTTCGGGCCGTCTTGGCGGTGCGCCATGGGCCCCAGCCTTCGGCCGTGCCGTCGCCCAGAGAGTAAAGATAAGTCGTGTCGCTTTCCAGGCCGCTGGCGGTAACGACATGACGGCGAATCGTCGGATCGTTGAGCAGGTTGGGTGACTGGATGAGCGTTGAAGAGCCAGTGATCGTCCAGGCGCCCTGGATGTCGTTCCGGGGATGGGAGTCGCTCTCGGCCGCCTCGTAACGCGCCGGGAGGATCCGGAGCGCAGTACCCTGGATGTCGGGCTCGGTTCTCCAGCTCCAGACCAGCTCAGAGCCAGGGTCAGCCCCGTAGGCGATCGTCACCTGATCGGGATGAGCACTCGAGGGGACGCGCGTCTTCCAGACCCGTCCCGAGGCCAGGAGTATCGAGTGCCGGTTGGCGCGCATCGGTTGAAGCAGAATCGCGCCGGCAAGCTCCGGGGGGATCTCGGCGAACGGTTCGCCAGCGTCTTGCGCCGGACGGACGCCGGTTTGAGCCAGGGCGATCTGCCAGTCACCGATGGCGGCGGCGAGTTCGATCGCCTTGCGCGAAAGTGGGGGCCGGCCATCGGGCGATCGCAGGAAAACGACGTAGTGCTCTAGCGGGGTGCGGTCCAGCCCGTTGACACCCAGACCGATCCAACCGGCAGCGAAAGACTTTCGGAAGACGCTCCAGCGCGTCTCGGCGCTTTTGAGCTCAAGTTCGCACAATGAAAACCCTTGATCGCGGAGCCAAAACGGCACGCTCGAGCAGGGCGCGGCTACCTCGACTTCAACCGGAGCTGAGACGCGAAACCTGAGGTAACCTCGGCCCAGTGCGTCCCGCTCGCTTGAGGTCAAAGCGGAAAGCAGCTCAGGTCCCCGCGAAGCCAGGACAGTCAGCTTGCTTTCCGACAGCGAGCCACCCAACCGCCGGCCGATCGACTCCATCATTCGGGAGACTTCCGGAAGCGCCTCCACCGGGGGCCTGGCCTGGCATCCCCCGAGCACTCCCAGGATCACCAGGCAGCAAGCCCTCGCCCTTCGCATCCTGTCATCCATGAGCAGTAGCATTAAACGTATTCCTCGGCGCAACCGATTCCAGGCACTTGATAACGCAAGAGCGGCGGAATTGTAATGCCGTTTTTGTGGTCTTTTCATCGAGCGTCAGACATGCCGCGAAGGATGATTCCCGGTTTCGTCGTGGGCGTGCTGTCGGCGGCGCTGGTGGCGTGGTGGGCGAGCCAAGCCGAATTGCTTCAAGGGCTGGAGTTATGGATCGCGGCGCTGGTTTTTGGACTGACCGTTCTCGTCTTCGAGCTCGTCAGCCTCGTTCGGTCGCCGGGTACCGGCCTGACTTCCTTGCCGATTGCACCGCAAGCAAGTGCGTCGCGCCGACCTGCCGCGGACACGGTGAAAATCATTCCTGTAAGAGGCGTTGAGACAACACCGAACCTCCGCACACAAAAATTCCATAGGTATGAGCGAAGAGTGCCTATAGATTCGGCAGACGTTGCCGATTTACCAGGACATAAGTGGTCGATCGGGAGGTCCTCACCCGCTCTTCGCGGCCGGTGGGTCATCGTGTCGATCTTCGCAGGCTGTGATGGCCGTCCCTGGCTCGATTCCGAGATCGCTGGCCGGCTTGACTCTTTGCTTACTGCCCAGAGGTGGACGTCTGCGGAAGCAAGCCGCTGGGGTGCGAAACTGGAACTCGCTATTTTGGAGACCTATTTCTCGATTCAGGTCGACACAGTCGAGGAGGTCGAGATCGGCTTCGCGCCGGCGGGGAACGAAATCGCTCCCGCCGAGGCCAGGGCGATCTCGCGGGCGCTTGCCATGATGAGTCAAGGTGCCCACCAGCTCGGATTCCGTGACGGCCCTGACCTGGTCCTCGACATCGAGTCCCGGTTGTCCGGCTGGCATTGCTCATGGATGCTGCACGTCCGCAGGGCCGGCCCATCGATGGCGATCCCGCTGGACCTGACGGAGCTCGACGGAGTCAGCCTGGCAGTCTGCCACGCCCGCGAGGCGAGCTTCACCGAACCGATTGTAAAGCTCCCGGCTCCCGACCCGGTTACCTTCGTTCACGAGCTGCTGCACCTACATGGTGCCAGCGACAAGTATGGTGTGCCACTGGAGAGCTTTCCGCCGGGAATAGTAAGCACCTATGACGTGATGCGGCTGGACAGAAACAGGCTCAGCGAACTTCGTGTCGACCCGCTCACGGCGGCTGAGATCGGCTGGACCCCATGAGCATCGCCAACTCGGCCAGTCCTCGGGGTGCCCGAGGCGGAAGATCGTTGGGAAGGCCTGCGTCAAAGCCAGCGCAAGGCATGAAAAAAAGCCGCGATCTTGACGCCCGAGGGCGACCAAGCTCACGGCCTCTTATTCAGAACGGTTCGAAGCCCGGTGATGTTCAATTGGACTCGGCAGAGCGGGAAGCTTTGACAAGCTGATTGACCAGGTTGGCGGCGTCCATCGCACGCCTGTACTCCGAGTACTTGGCCATCGGCGCCGAACATGTTTCATCCTTGTAGATGCCTACGACCGTATACAAACCGTTCAACTCGCCCGTATCGGCCCTCAGGAAAAGCCCCGACCGGATCAGCGATGCCAAGTTGTGCTGCCACAGTTGGGTTTCGGCCAGTTTCGCAGTCATGGCGAGCCTCGCATTTCGTCTTCTAAAGTGTAGACCCTCGAAAAATCTCAAAACTGAATAGAACGATCACTCGGTTCAACCGCGCCTGAGAGCCTGACGGACAGTCTGATAGTCAGTTCGTCGCCGCGGTCAAAAACTTTTCCCTGAGTGATTATTCCCGATTTTCCCACGTTCGTGTAGATGAGCTTCGCACCAATCTGGTTCGCGAAATCCGGCGGCCCACCAATTCGATGAGCCTCTACAACAAAATGTAGCCCAGAAGCGGCAAACGATAAGCGATAAATCGGGAAATATCGCAAACTTGTCCGCATCATCATGAGGTAACAGCAAACTCAGGGCCGATTTTCAAGAAAAATCTCGTGAGGGAGTCGAAGGGGCTCCGCGGGTCAGCCGGCAATCGGCCATGCGGCACCAAAATCTGCCTGCGAGCGGTCCCTCCTTCACGTACGAGATGCGGACACAAGTCTCTATTGTTTACTCAGTTAAGCGAAGCTAATAGAGCCACGGAGGAAGCACCACGCGAGCCATCTGGCCTGCCCGCGGCGGCAACCGCCAAGCTCGCCCGCAGCACGAGCCCAAGTCTGCCGCCGCGGTTTTCCGGCCTTCGAAGTCGTAAAATCTTGCGGCAGATCGCCTGTTAACCTTGCAAGAACTCCAAGCAACCGTTGCACACGATCTAGTCTTCCGCTTGTTGCTCGAACGTCTTGCTCGCGTTTCTTGCCCGCACCGCAAGACGAAAAATTCAGACCGATCCACAGGCAGCTCCTCGGGCGACAAGAAGTGCGCCATGCACCACACTCTCCTGCCCGAGCATGGCCGGCACGATCTCATAGGTACCGCGGAAGGGCGGGAAAACTCCTGCGCCGACGAGCTGCCGTAAAGGAGCGAACCACATCGCTTCGCCGATCAAGGATACGCCGCCCCCGAGAATGATCCGCCGCGGAGCCAGTAGCGTAATGGCCTGCCGTAATGCAAAGGCCAGGGATCGCCGCGCCCGCTCAAGGATGGCTGCTGCCATTTCATCGCCTCCGGCGGCTGCCTGTGCAACGTGCTCGGCCGTTATCGACTCGAGTGACCCGCCTGCCTTATCAAGTACGGCCCAGGTGCTGGGTCCGTGACGTGCCAGCATCCGGGCCTTCTCGCGAGCCAGTCGCGCGATGCCCCAGCCCGAGGCAATCGATTCCAGCTCGCAAAGCCGGCAGCCGGAGAGGAAAGTGGAGGTGGCAGAGAACTCAGTCTCCGGCCAGTCGGGCACCTGCATATGGCCAATTTCCAGGGCGCCCAGCCCGCTTCCCCGGTAAATCGCGCCGTCGACGATCAAGGCCCCGCCGATTCCGCTGCCGATGGTCAGGTAAAGTAGCGGCGAATCGCCGACTCCGGCGCCGAGCCTGGCCTCGGCCAGAGCGGCCATATCGGCATCGTTCTCAACTCGGACGGTGTCGATGCCGAGGTTCTCGCGCAGCCAGAGAGCCAACGGGAAATCCGTCCAACCTCCGACTTGATACGAGGTCTGAACACGTCCCCGGGCCACATCGACCGGACCGCCAAACCCGACGCCGACAGCCCGGACCGATCCGGAAACCACCGACGCGCGCTCGAGGAGCGAGGCAAAACCACAGCAGATCTGATCGAGAATTGCCCTCGAACCACGCTGCGGCTCGATACGAAGCCGCTCCAGGACTTCGATCCGTCCGCCCTCCCGGCCCAGCGCGAGCTGAAGTTTGGTGCCGCCGATCTCGATACCAAGCAGCCAGTTCTGCTCCATGGCCGCTTTCTCAGTTCACCCCGGCGCCAGAGGCCGAGAGAGCGGTGACCTTCTCCGCGAACCGGCGATGCAAATCGTCGATCAGCCAGTGAAAGACCACCTGATGAAGCGATTCGACGATCCCCATGTCATCGATGGCGACGTGCAAGTTATGGTGTACCATGGCCTTCAACTTGCCGCCGGAAAAACCAGTGAGGCCCACCGTCGTCAGTTCGTGGCGATTGGCCCATTCCACGGCTCTGAGAATGTTCGGGCTGTTGCCCGAGCCGGAGATCGCCAAGAGCAGGTCGTCCGGCGACGCCAGGTTCTTCAGCTGCTCGACGAAAACCCGGTCGTATCCCTCGTCATTGGCCCAGGCCATGATTCCCGCGGTGTTGTCCGTCAGGCTGAGAACCTTGAGCCGCTTCTGATGCTCGAAATCGCACAGCGTGCACTTGGCGAGATCCTCGCAAAGGTGTGAGGCATTGGCACCCGAACCGCCGTTGCCGATAATAAACACGAACCGTCCGGAATCGTACGCCTGTTCGATCAGGTCGCTGACCTTTTCGACGTCGGCGGTATCGAGCCGCTGAATTTCGTGGCAGACGCGTGAGAGATACTCTCCTGCCGACATGATCGATCCGAGCATTCCATTTCTCCGTGACTGCGTGACCTTCTCTGGACCGCAGAGCCTCGCTCACGCCAGGCTGAATCATATCGGCGTCCTGCTCAAGCGTAAAGCGAACCATCACGAGGTGGACGCCGCGCCATGAAAAACCTCGACATGCAACTCGAGTTGCCTTCGGATCGTTCCCCCGATCCGGTCCAGGTCGGCCGCGGCGACGGCCCCGGCGTTCGCGACGGCAACGGGCCGGGCAACTGTGTAAACCTGGACGCAACGGATTTGCCCTCCGGCGGCGAGAATCTCGCCCAGCCGCCGGCAGTAGGCATCAATCTGGGCTTCCCCCGGTCCCTGCCCACCCAGGGTCACGAACAAGCTCTGAATGACAATCGCTCTCTCACGGGCCGCGGCGACGATGTTTGCCAGAATGCGAGCCAGCGGAATCTCGGTCCGGTCGATCGCCTGGTAATCGTGCTCGGACCCAGCGTCGAGTTTCGCCCAAATTTCCCCCTGGTTGGCGTCGAGGAGCTCCAGCGCCTCTTTCACTTCCTTGCGGTGCAGCATCGTCGCGTTGGTGAGGAGCACCAGCTTGACGTCGCCAAGGTTCAGGAGACGCTTGTGGGCCGCGACATCGCGGACGATTTCCAGGAAATCCGGATACGTAGTGGGCTCACCATCGCCCGAGAATGCGATATCGCTCAAGCGACGGAGCGAGCCGGGCACTTCGGCGAATCGTGGGTCGTCGTAAAGCCGCCCGGACTGCACGAGGGCGATGGTCTCCTCGAGCTCGCGCAGCACCCGCGCTGGCTCGACCTGGCGGAATTCCGGCGCGATGCTGCGATCAACCTGGCAGTACACGCAATCAAAATTGCAGATCTTGTCCGGATTGAGGTTGATTCCCACCGAGATTCCCCGGCTTCGCCGCGAGAGAACCGGATAGACGAACCGGTTTTCCTGAAAATGCCGGTCGTGATCGCGGTGCGCGGAGAGAAGTCGGTCCGACGGCTCAGGCTGCATGCTCGTCACCGGATTCTCGATCCTGGGGCTTGGGACACTTTCGGTCTGCTAAGCTGGCTTGGCGGCGGATGATTCGAGCCCGCCGCTTCATCGATATTAAATGAGCCGAGCTGTCCTCCGCGACGGCTCTCTCGAACCGCGTCGGGCTGCAGCAGTCCACTTGGCATGGGTAGGATTGATGGCGCCGAAGCGGGGGCATCTGGGGCGTCGCCTCCGGCTCCGCCACCAGCCACGCGAATCCTGGCAGCTCCTGGTTGGTCGAGTTCAGCGAGCAGCCTCGTAGCATTGATGTCGGGCAGCTCGGAAACCCTGGGAGACCCCCGCAAAGCATGATCGGATGGCTGGGACCGGCTGCCCACGGATTCTTGATTTGGGGTGCCTGGTGGCTTGCGGGCTCCGGGCTGAGACAGACCCGGTGGCTCGACTGCGCGCTGGCGGCATGCGTCCTTGGCCTGTCTTGGTGCGTGCTGGGACTGGAGATACTGGGCACCGCAGGTCTGCTGCACGTCGGTCCGCTACTTCTCTGGTCCGGCGCACTTTTCTCGGCCGGTCTGTTCGTCGTCCGGCGTGGGCTTCGCCGATCGACCCCGCCGCTTGCCGGCGGTGCGGCTTCGGAATCATGGCGGGCCGAGACCATTCTTTGTTTGTCCCTGGTGCTCTGGGTCTGCCTGGAGCTGGGGATGCAATCGCTGCTTTGGCCTGTGAAGGTGGTCAGCGATGGTCCGATTTACCATCTTTACTTTGCGGCCCGGTGGTGGAAGGTGGGCCGACTGATCCTGGTGGCTGCCCCGTTCGGCGAGAATGGCGCCACCTACTTTCCGGCAAACGGCGACCTCTGGTTCACCTGGCTCATGACGACCTGGGGCGGCGACCGCCTCGCCAAGGTCGGGCAAGCGCCCTTCTTGCTGATGGCTGCCGCGGCAGCCGCGGGACTGGCACGAACCGTGGGAGCCAGCCGGAACTCAAGCGCCGTGGCCGCCTGCTGGTTCGTCACCTCGACGTCTTTCTTGATTTTCTCGTTCGAAGCCAACGTCGATACCATCTTCATCGCCTGCTACCTGACGGCGGCCCATTTCCTGCTGCGCTACGCGATGGCCGGAGCGGGTCCCGCCGCGCTCATTCTAGGAGGCCTGGCCACGGGACTGGCGCTGGGAACCAAGCCAGTCGGGGTCGTTCTCGTCCCCCCCCTGCTCGTGCTGGCGGCCGTGGTGATCGCCACGCGCACCCAATCGGTCCGTGCGACCCTGGCCTACTTCACGGCAGTTCTGGCATGCACCTTCCTGACCTCCGGGTTTTGGTTCCTGCGCAACTTCCGGCTCACGGGAAACCCGCTCTACCCGCTGCATCTTGAGCTCTTTGGCCTGCCCGTGCTCCACGGCTGGTACGGTCCACAGGCCATGCGATCGAGCATTTATTACCTGCCGGTGCGCGACTGGCGATCGCTCTTGGACACGCTTATGGCCGTGGCAGACCCTCGGCTGGCACCGTTTTGGCTCTTAGCGATCGGCGGAGCCTGGGCCGTCGGCTCGAAGCAAAGTCCGGCGATCGACCGCTGGACCTGGCGGCTATCAGCCCTGGCCGTGCTGAACATTGCCTTCTACTGGCTCTGTATTCCTTACCGAACCCAGCAGCGGTTCATGCTGCAATCCCTGGGGCTGGCCGCTGCGCCTTTAGCGCGGCTGCTCGACTGCGCGCGCGGGCTTCGGCTGGCCGCCGCCGGGCTTTTGGCCTTGCACATTTTGACGCCACAAGACTGGCCAGTCTCAATGCGGTCCGACGCGATTCCCTGGGATCTTAGCCCCATGATCCCCAATGCAATCGATGCCCCGTTGTCGCTTTTTGAGTGGCTCAGTCGCGTCCTGCAGCCCGGTCACACCGCGGCGGCCACAGCGCGACTGGCCGTTCTGATCTGCATGGGATGCTGCGCGGTACTGGCCGTGTGGGGAGCTTGCCGGTCCAAGGCCACGCGGCGAGGTACCCGGCAGAGCTGGATTCTGGCGACGGTCGCAGCGTTGGTTCTGCTCTTGCTGGGCGTCTTGGACACCAGCGCACTGCAGGTCGATCGCCGAGCGCTCTTTTACCCTCTCTTCCCCGACTTCTACGCCGGCTGGCAGAGACTCGAGAGCCTTTCCGGCCCCTCCGGCACGCGCGTGGCCTACGCCGGCACCAACATCCCTTATTATCTGTTCGGAGCTGGTTTGCGGAACGAAGTCTGCTACGTCAATATCGACGCCCACCGCGACTGGCTCTTGCACGATTACCACAGGGCCGCCGCGGCCCAAGGCGAGCCGACATGGCCCAATTCGCGGCCCGGATGGGACCGAGCGCACCCTGATTTCCGTGGCTGGCTGGGCAACCTCCAAGCTGAGCGGATCGGGTTTCTGGTCGTCACGCGGGTCAATCCCGGCGAGGGGGCGCACAATGTCGCGGATGCCGAGGGCTTCCCCGTGGAACGCCGGTGGGCCGAGTCGCACCGCGAACTCTTCGAGCCCGTCTATGGCCAGGCTGAGCACGACCGCTTCTTTCGTCTCTATCGCTTCCGCGGCCCGTCTTCGACATCCCTTCGCTGAAAGCCCGGGCTTATTGAGGCCAGCAGCTCCAACAGAAAACTGAAGACCCCCTCACCTTGCCCAGACGATGACCAAGACGGTCCGTCCTCCCAATCAACTGGCCGTATTGCTCTCCAGAATTAGGGACTGTCGTTGTTGCTGAATTCCGCTGGAGCGTCAAGCTTCTCTCTCATCTGGAGTGGGGTCGCCCTAGCTTGACTGAGCTGGGCTTGTGCTCGGTTTTCTCATGGGGACATGTGCTAGGCTTCGAATGAAGGCCCATTGCGCTTGTTGGCTGCGTGCTGCGGAAGCCTGCCCCTTGCCGCTGAGGTCTTACCAGGTTCCAAATAGGAGCATTCGGCCGGATCGTTAGAGAGAAACGGCGGCCCCTCAACCCGACGGTTGAGCCCCAGTGCTCCAAATGCCGCGATTAAGAATGCTTTGATCGCAGCCCGGGCCACGCCGGTCATGCCCGCACTCAAGCATCCGCAACGTCGACCTCTGGTTACAAGAATGAGACACCTCGCCTCACAGCAGCAGGAGTACATGCAATGATAGACCAGGTTCCGTACGGTGGTTTCGATGGCTCCGAGTTCGTGGACAATCCGGAGCCAAGAGTTGCTTGCGTCCTCCTACTAGACGTGTCGGGCTCGATGAACGGCACCCCCATTGACGAGCTGAACGCGGCATTGGTCACCTTCAAAGAGACGATGGCGGCAGACTCGCTGGCCAGCAAACGGGCAGAGATCGCTATTCTCGTCTTCGGAGGCGTTCTCGACTTGGTCCAAGACTTCATCACGGCTGAGAACTTCACACCGCCTGTACTCCAGACCCACGGCGACACACCAATGGGAGCAGCGATCAACCGATCGATTGATATGATCGCAGCACGCAAGGAAATCTATAAAGCCAATGGGATCGCATACTACCGTCCGTGGATTTTCCTTATCACTGACGGTGGCCCGACTGACCAATGGAGGGAAGCTGCGGAGCGAGTCAAGAAAGGAGAAAACGATAAGTCCTTCATTTTCTTCGCGGTTGGAGTGCAGAACGCCAACATGGGGAGACTGAAAGAGATCTCCTTCCGCGAACCCCTGAGGCTGAAGGGTCTCGATTTCCGTGGGTTGTTCCTCTGGCTCTCGCAGTCGATGCAGTCCGTTTCCCGCTCGTCCCCGGGGGATAAAGTATCACTCGTTGCTCCAAGCGGCTGGGCCGAGATCTGAGAGGCGCGATGAGCCATGTCATGTGGAAGATCGTCCGCGGCTGTACCAAGGGCACTTCGCACTTGCGAACAGGGCAGCCATGCCAGGACTACTGCTCCGCGTTTGTTATCGAGAGTTCGGGCGGTCCAACTCTAATCGCCGCGTGTGCCGACGGAGCCGGCAGTGCCGAACTCGCGGAACTAGGTGCTAAGCTCGCCGTCGACACATTCCTGCAGTTGGCGGTCGCCTCTCTTTCGAGCGGCGAAATGGGGACGGCCAGCTCGGCCCCCGAAATTCTTCGCGATTGGGCGAAAGTTATCCGACGCCGCCTCGAGTCGGAAGCCGAGGCACGCAACACAACCCTAAGACAACTCGCTTGCACCCTGTTAACGGCGATCGTCGGAACGGCATCAGCGTGCTTCTCGCAGGTAGGGGACGGACTGATTGTGGTAAGCGGTGCAGATGGGTATGAGCACGTTTTCTGGCCTGAGTTGGGGGAGTACGCCAATACAACCCATTTTCTTACTGACGTGGAATTCGAGAAACACCTCCAAGTCGATTTCCGTGAAGCTGTTGTCCAGGAAGTTGCAATGTTGACGGACGGCCTGCAAATGTTAGCGATGGACTGGGCGGCAAGAAGGATCCACCGCCCTTTCTTCAGCCCCATGTTTAACTCCGTCCTTTTGGGCAACGACCTGGAATTGCTTGGGCGACAGTTAGAGTCATTCCTCAACTCTGACTCATCTTCTACAGTAGTTCGCCCGTTTTTGACGTAACTTCTTTCGCAATGGGCCGAGACTCGCTGCCGAGTGAGAATCATGGTGCCACGTCATAGCCAATTTACCCATTGATTCTCTGAAATT
>JBKQMU010000303.1:0-2666 GCA_052146555.1 Isosphaeraceae bacterium | reverse complement strand
GTCCGCGGCCTGATCGTCAACAAGTTCCGGGGAGACCGCTCGCTGTTCGTCGACGGCGAGCGGATCTTGCGAGAGCGTGCCGAGCTGCCGGTCGTTGGGGTGGTCCCGTTCATCCACGGACTTTCGCTCCCCGAGGAGGACGCTGCCGAGCTTGATGGTAGGGCGGCCCAGCCGGCGCGTGGGGACACACTCGACGTGGCTGTGGTCAGGCTCCCCCACATCGCCAACTTTGATGACTTCGACCCGCTCCGCTCCGAGCCGGATGTACGGCTGCGCTACGTCGATTCCCCGCAGGCGATGGGCGATCCCGACGCCGTCGTTCTGCCCGGGACCAAGAGCACTGCCGCAGACCTCCAGTGGCTTCGGCTGACGGGATTAGCGGATGCGGTGGTGCGGTTGGCCCGCCGAGGAGCGGCCGTCGTGGGGATCTGCGGAGGCTTCCAGATGCTCGGCGGCCCAATCCGAGATCCCGATTGTGTCGAGTCGGCCGCTGGCGATGTCGAGGGCCTGGGCCTCTTGCCCGCGGAGACCACCTTTACGAGGAAGAAGTCCACCCACCGCACCGTGGCGCACGTCCTCGGCGGACCCGGCTGGCTCGGCGCGCTCGCGGGCGAGGTCGTTACCGGCTACGAAATCCACAGTGGACGTACCCGCTCCCACCGCCCCTGGCTCCGTCTGGACCGCGAAGGTGACCCGGGCGAATCCTCCTTCGACGGCCTCGCTGGGGAAGACGGACGTGTCTGGGGCTGCTACCTGCACGGCCTTTTTGCCAACGACGTCTTCCGCCGGACCTGGCTGGCGAGTCTCCGTGGCGGACGGGCGGGGCAGGCGCCGGTCTCGACCGCGCGTGGTTTCCAGGACGCTCTCGACCACCTCGCTCGCGTCGTGGAAGCGTCGCTCGACATGGACGAGCTGCAGCGCATCATTCGCGAGCCGGCCGAAGCCGGAGTGTCGCGGTGAAAGAGGAGAAGGGACGGGCATGCAGACTGTCCCTTTCGGCTGAAGCGCGAGTGTCAACTGCCTGTTTTCTTTGACATGCCTTTGTCCTTGAGGGGCTGAATCACCCGCTTGAGCACGGCCGTCATCCCCTGTTCCCGGTCATAGAATTGCTCGCCCAGATCGGGACAGGCCCGACGCAGGCTCTCGTAATACTCGCGGTCGGAGATCAGCTTTAGGACTTGCTCGACATAGCTATCGACGTCGTCGGTCCGGGCGGCCACACACGCCGGCCGCAGCACCTCCAAGGCCGGGACGACCGGGTTGGTGACACAGGCCGGCCCGCCAGGACGGCCTCGGCCACGGTCATGGGCAGGCCCTCAATGAAGCTGCTGCGGGTCGGTACGATCGCCGCGTGGCTCCTCGCGAAGACCTCAGCCAAGCCCGGGGGGAAAGTCCAGCCACGGATGTTGACGATCGACTCCAGCCCCATTTCGCGGTGGCGACGCCGCAATTCTTCCAGGTCGGGCCCGGAGCCACACATCTCCCAGCGGACCTGCCCCGGTGCACTCGCCTCAACCTTCTGGGCCATCTCCAGGACGTCGAAGACCCCCTTGATGCGATCCACTCGGCCGACAAACATGATCTGGAATGGCCGCTGATCGAATGGCGGGGGCGCGGGGATCTGCTCGAAGTATTCGCGCAGGAACTGGGCGCGGATCTCATACAGCGGGGCGTGGCGGCCCCGCGTGAGTTGGGCGACTTGCCGAGTGCATTCCGGTGAGACGCCGATCACCGCCGTCGCCACGTGGCGGTAAAACAAGGAATCCAACCACAGGATCGCGCGCTGAACCGATCCGGTCGGGGGGAAGCCGCTGGGCCAGATGCTGTTGTGCAGCATAGGGATGACCCGGATGCCCATCAACCGGAACAGGCTGGTAACGAAGTAGTAAGTCGTCCCCGAATCCATCAGCGCAACGTCCGCACGGAACCGCACCGCCGTGACCAGCAGGCCCAGCCCGTAGAGCATCTGGGACAGGTGATACTTCGCTCCCCGAGCCCCCGGCATCGGCTTGGGCCGATCCTCCAGCGTGAACGCCCCGTCCTGCAGGATGTCCTTCCGGGGAGGGTACGCCACGATGTAAACTTCCGCGCCAATGTCCTCACAGAACTGCTCGAACTGACTCGAGAACGTGATTGATACCTGGGTGGGACAGTGTTCGTTCCTCCTCCACCATCCATGAGGCTCGAAAAGGTCGAACGGGCCGGTGGCATGGAATATTCGAATGCTCATATAATGACGACAATGTATTAATGGGTGTCAAATGCCTGTCCTCCTGTTCCTAGATGATCATGACAAATTATCGGACAGAACGCCGCATGTCAAATGCCTGCCCTCTTCTCTTTCTCTCACGGTCTGGTGATCATTGAAGGGGCAGGCAGCCCGGCCGAGCTGAATTTTCGAGCGAGCGAAATCGTGAACATGGCCGTCGCCCGCCATGCCCGGTCGCCGGTCCTGCTCGTCGGCGATATCGACCGCGGCGGCGTCTTTGCCCAGTTGCTCGGCACTCTCTGGCTCCTCGACGCGGCGGACCGGGAGCTCGTCCGCGGCCTGATCGTCAACAAGTTCCGGGGAGACCGCTCGCTGTTCGTCGACGGCGAGCGGATCTTGCGAGAGCGTGCCGAGCTGCCGGTCGTTGGGGTGGTCCCGTTCATCCACGGACTTTCGC
>JBKQMU010000302.1:0-26122 GCA_052146555.1 Isosphaeraceae bacterium | reverse complement strand
CTCACGAGCTTCCAGAACCGATCCTGGTTGCGGCGATGCATGCCGCCAAAATGGAATCCATTCTGACGAAGATTACCAAGTCACAGAATTGTGTCCATACCTATGCCCCCTGGGAGAAGGTGCCGCGAAGCGGCGGATGAGGGTCCGGGGGGCTTGCTCTGACCTGGGGAATCCCCTCATCCGGCCGTACCGGCCACCTTCTCCCGGGGGAGAAGGTTAGTAGGCACCGCCCTGTCCGCAACTCAACTGTAAACCGCTCACGTTCCCCGTTCGGCCTGCTCGAGCGCTTGGCCCTGATCGCGGCCCAGGTCGGCATGGAGAAAGGCCGGGTCGGTCGGCAGCTCGAGGTGGAAGCGGGCCGAGGCGTCGATGGAGAGCTCACCGTGCTCGAGCACCAGGTCCAGGACGTGACCACCGGCCGTTCGATCCTCGGTCAAGAAATGGAGGTGGAACCCCGGCACGTTCAGGCCGCGGGCAAAGTCCGGGAAACGGAAGCCCACCAGCGTTCCGCTCACGTCACGGAATTGAAAAACAGGCTGGTTCTTTGCCACGTCGGCCAGCGGAGGGTACGGCTTCTCTTGACGGGGCACGCTACGCGTCTTCACGAAGCTGAATCGGCCGTCCATCCGCACGGCGTAGAAGAGGTTTGGTCCGTCCGTGAAGCTATCCAGGTGCGTTTGCAATTCCTCGTAATCGAGTGGACCGCTGAGTGAGCGCCGGAATGTCGGCCGGAAGAAGAGCACGGTGGCGAAGGGGGTTTGCTGGCTGTCGGCGACCGGCCGGACGATGCCATCGGATCTCACCTGGTAAAACTCGCCGTCCAACGCGACCATCTCGCCGTCCAACGCGTTGAACGTCCCCAGCCCGAAGTCGCCGTGCTGGCTCAGCTCGCCGTAAGTCATCGACCCGTCGTAGACGCCTTCGAGCAGGGCATTGATCGTCGAGTTCTGGAAAATCTCGTGCAAGGTGCCTGCGTCCGGCGGATCAGGGATCCCCGACCGCCGGTGGTGTGATCGCAAGGCGTCCAAGGCACGGATGGACGGGATCTCGCTGAGCATGGTCGTGACCTCGTGGGACTCACGTTACGCCTCGACTCACAGGGCATTGTACGATACGAGCGCCACGCAAGAGGAGAACAATGCCGCTACACCTCGCTGGTCGCGCCCGAGGAGCGATCGCACCTGGAGGCGCTGCTCGGCTGAGCCGCCCTGAGCGCTTGGCCCGGCGATTCTCGATGGTTCTCATGAGGGGTGAGGCGTAGAATATCTAATGCCATTGCGTGACTGGCTGGCCCCTTGACTTGGCCACTTCCGGCAGTGCATGAACCTACTTTCCCCTCCGGGGCAGAGGCGCTATGCCAAGGACGGTTTTCGACGCAGCCTCACTCAAGCAGGCACTGAAGGAAGTGCTTGTGGAGACGTTGCAGGAGCAACGCGAGCTTTTCCACGAGATCTTCGCGGAGGTGCTCGAAGACTTCGCGCTCGCCGAAGCCATCCGTGAGGGGCAACGGACCAAGAGTACAAGCCGCGAGGACGTCTTACGGGTCCTGCGGCCGAAGTCATGAGAACGGCCTTCCGCACGAGCTTCATGCGGGACCTGAGAAAGGTGAAGAGCCAATCAACGCTTGATCGGGTCCGCGAGGTGATCGAACAAGTCGAGGCCGTGTCCGACCCAGCGGCAATCAGCGACCTCAAGAAGTTGACCGGCGCCAACAACGGGTATCGCATCCGGATCGGGGACTATCGAATCGGCGTGACGATCGAGGGTGATCTCATGGAATTCGTGCGTTTCCTGCACCGCCGCGACTTGTACCGGTTCTTCCCGTGACACGCGGGGCGAGTCGGCGCCAACCTGGTCGGACACCAGTCCGTCATCTCTTGTGCTCGGTCAGCAGGTCCTTGAGCCGCTCCTCGCTCAGTCCACCGCACGCATCCGCATTGGTTGCACCAGAGGCAAGTTATCGCGATAGTCGACCGGGATCTCGATGACGGCCGGCGAGCCGAGAGCCAGTGCCCGCTCGAGGGTCGGCCGGAACTCGTCGGCATCGCTCACCCGGAAACCGGCGGCGCCGAACGAACCGGCCAGGGCCACGAAATCGGTCGGCCCGAACCGGGTGCCGAAGCCTCGCCCGTATTCCCGAAGCGCCAGCAGCTCGACCAGATTGTAGCTGCCATCGCGCCAGACCAGATGGACTGTGGGCAGCTTCAAGCGCACGGCCGTCTCGAGCTCCATGCAGGTCATCAGGAACGAGCCGTCGCCGGAGATCGAGATGGCCGGCTCGCCGGGTCGCGCCAGCGCAGCGCCGATGGCCCAGGGCAAGCCAACGCCCATCGTCTGGTGCCCCATGCTGAAGAAGAGCCGGCGCGGGGCGTAGCGGAAGAAGTACCGTGCCGTCCAGATCTGGTGTGCTCCCACATCGCAGGCGATGGTGGAGTCGTCGCCGATGACTTCGCCGAGATCGTGCAGGATGCGGAGCGGATGGACCGGGCACCCTCCCAGGCTTGCGCCCCGCTCTTTCTCGTCAGCAAGCTGCCGCCTTGCCTCGCCGATCAGCTCGGTCTCGTCAGCCGAAATCTGCCCGAGGCGTTCGGCCAGGGCGTCGATGGTGCGGCCGAGATCGCCCACCAACTCGACCGATGGCCGGTACGCGCGGTCGATCGTCGCGGGGATTTCATCGAGGTGAATCAGGGAAGTCGTCGGCCCTAGCCACTCGGTCGGGTCGTACTCGATCAGGTCGTAGCCCACGCAGACGACGACGTCCGCCTGCTGAAGCAGCCGGTCGGCCGGCTGGTTATGAGCGTAACCGACGCGGCCGATGAAGCGGTCCAGCAGGTCGCGAGGGACCACGCCGTTGCCCTCGAAGGTGCAGGCCACCGGCATCGCAGCTTGATGCAAGAGCCGCCTGATCGCCGCGGTCGCGGCGCTCTGCCCTGCGGCCACGCCCAAAAGAAGCACCGGCCGCAATGCCCGGCGCAAGAGCTCCGCGGCGCGGTTGAGCTCTTCATCTGGGGCCAGCCCCCCCTGGGCTGGGGCCAAGGGCGGCAAGGGCTCACCCGCGGTGGATGCCCGCGAGACGTCGGACGGAACGCTCACATGCACGGCCCCCGGGCGCGGCCGGGCCGCCACGCGAAAGGCGTTGGCCAGCACTTCGGGGATGGTGCTCGGCTCCTCAATGCCTACGCTCCACTTGGAGATCGGGGCGAAGAGTGCAACTGTATCAAGGTATTGATGGTACGACTTGAATCGCATCGTCCGAGGCACCTGACCGGTGATGGCCAGCAGCGGGTCGCGATCGGCCTGCGCGGTGGCGACGCCGCAGACGGCGTTGATGAGCCCCGGCCCCGAGGTCGTCAGGATGACCCCCGGCTTCCCGGTGCATCGGCCATACGCCTGGGCCATGAACGCTCCGGCCGTCTCGTGCCGGACGGTGATGAACTGCGGCCCGCCGTCGGCCAGGGCGTCAAGAATCGGTGATACGGCTCCGCCCGGGATGCCGAAGATGAAGGGCACGCCCTGGGCCTCCAGACAACGGACGAGAAGCCGGGCACCCGTCTGCGAAGACTCCAACTGGGCCATTGGTTGGCTCCTCCCGTTGCCGCTTCAGAATTGGCTCGCTTCCGATGCATCGGCAAGCAGTTCAGTCGGCCGATCTTCCAGGCTCAGAATTATAGCGTCCTGCGGCTCTGGCCGTCATCGCGCCCCGGATCAAAGACAGGCCCGCTTCATTCTCTGCAAGAGGCGCCACAGGCTGCCCCCTCACCCGGCCTTCGGCCACCCTCTCCCATCGGGAGAGGGTATGAGTCAACCTTCTCCCCCCGGGAGAAGGTGCCGCGCAGCGGCGGATGAGGGGAGTCTACCGCCAGAATCAAACCGCCCCGGATCAACGGTCTGCGGGGGCCCCGATGTAGTAGGGCGGGTAGGGCGGCCAGCATACCCGGGGAAGAGGTTTGCGACAGTAGTCGTCCGGGCCGCCGCACCGGGGGAAACAACAAGGATCCCACCAATGCAGCAGACCACCGGCATCCGGGTGCCAACCGCCGGCTGGGCGCATTCGCTGGAGGAAATTGTGACAACCCGGCTCAGGACACTCGCGTTCGCTACCGATCGCCCCACCACACGTTACCAGGCTGAGCACGAGTGTCCATGCTGCAAGCTTGGTGCTCGTGCCGTGCGCTTTTCTGTCCAGTTCGGTCGTCATGATTCATCAAGCTCCTCGAGTCCCCGAGACAGGAGTGACAGCCGGTCCGGAGTCACGCTTCGGAAGGGCCTCCGGCAAGTCGTTCGGAACCGGGGCGGCCGGCATTACCGGTGGCACCGCAGTCGGGCCGCCAGCGGGCGATCCCCCAACCGGCATCGGGGGTGGCGTCGCTGTCGCAATCGGTGGACCGCCAGGGCGATCGCTCTGAAGGCGAAGCTCCCAGCCTCCTCCGAGAGCTCGATAGACGTTGATCAGGTTCAGCGCGATGTTGCCTTGGGCGACCGAGAGTTGATCCTGTGCCTGCAACCGGGCGTTCGCCAGAGTGAACAAGCGATTCACGTCGGCCTTGAGGTCACTGAAGAGCTTCTCCTCGATGTTCGTGGCAGCCACCGCCGCGGCGGCACCGCGGGCCAGCGCCTCGGCCTGTTCCTGGGACCGCAGGAAGCCCCGAAGCGCGGTCTGGACTTCCTGGGCCGCCGTCAAAACCGTGCTCTGGTAGGTCGCGATCAATTCCTGGGTCCTGGCGTCCTGGACGTGGACGTTATTCACGAGGCGGCCGTAATTCAGAATGTTCCATGAGAACTGAGGTACGATGAACGCAAGGCCGCCACTGGACTTCAGAATCGAGGCTAGGCCGATGTCCTCCTGGCCGAGGATGGTGCCAATGGAGATGTGGGGGTACAGGTTGGCTTTGGCCACGCCGATCTGGGCACTTTGGGCCGCAACCTGGCGCTCGGCGCTGCGGACGTCGGGGCGACGGCGCAGCAAGTCGGCCGGGACGCCCACCGCCACGGAGGCCGGGGTCATTGGCATCGGTAGGCTGTGCAGATCTGGCCCCGGGCCAAGGTCCGGCCCCAGGTCGTGGGGCGGCTCGCCCAAGAGGATACAGAGCCTATCATTGGCCTGTCCGAGCGAGATCTCCAGCGCCGGGATCGTGGAGCGGGTCTGCTCCATGAGCGTCCGGAGTTGTTCTACGTCGAGGACGTTTGCAGTGCCGACCTTCTGCTGGCGTGCGGCGACCGCCACGAGCCTTTCTTGCAGCCGCAGGTTGTCGAGCGCGATCTTGATTCGCTGCTGCGCGACTCGGTACTGCGTGTAATTCGTCGCCACGTCGGCCAGTAGTGTCACCATCGCGGCGTCGTAATTCTCAACCGAGGCGTCTAGCTGGGCATTGGCGGACTCCACCTGCCGACGGTATTTCCCCCAGAAATCAAGTTCCCAGCTCAGGTTGAAGGCCGTGGCCGTGAGATGTGTTGGAGTCCTGGCCAGGTTGCCGTAGGGATAGAGTCCCAAGAGCTGCTGGCTCTGCGGGAAGATGCTGCCCACGGCGATCGCCTGCTGCCCCCGGGCCTGGAGGACCCTGGTCCCGATGGAGCGGAGGTTCGGGTTCTGTTGGTAAGCCAGACCGATAAAGGAGTCGAGGGTGGGGTCCTGGAAGACCTCCCACCAGTCGCCGTCGCATGGGGGCATGCCCTGGGTTCGTGGGTCGCTTGCCTGGATCCACTCCGCCGCCACGGGCGCCGGCGGCCGGCTATAATTCGGTCCGACTTTGAATCCGTTGTGAACCCACTGCCGGAGGTTGTCCGGGACACACCCGCAAGGGAGCAGGGCTGCGATGACCAGGGCAGCGCGTGTGATCGATAGCGGCGGGCCGGGTCGAGGGTGTGGGCGAGCCTCAAATCCGTGGGGGAGTTGCCGCTCCATGGCACAAATTCCCTCGTGCAAGTCCGCTCTCTTCGTCTGGCGAAGACGTTACGCCTGGCAGACCGCACACGATCTGCACAGACGGCATTATCGGCCGAATCCGCCCTCCGGCTGAGCGAAACTCGGCAGAGTGCACGGCGGGACAACGGCACCGCTTGATGCACCCATGCTCTCCTGCTTACTCCGCCCCTATGTGTTCTCCCTTCTCGGCCACTGAACGTTTCATGAGCGGCACCAGAAAGACGAGCGCCACGGCCAGGACGGCGAACAGCCAGAAGTCGTCGAAGTAGGCCAGGGACACCGCCTGCTGCTGTCGGAGGTCCGCCAGCGCCTGCAAGGTCATCTGCTGCGACGCGGCCGGGTCGCCGGTCTGCTGGAAGAAGAACGCCCGGCCCTGCTCGAAGAAGGAGCTCACGTACGGGTTGAAGGGGTCGAGGAACTCGCCCACACGCGCAGTGTGGAAATGTTCGCGTCGCCACTCGATGGCCGGGGCCATCGACGTGCCGACGCTGCCCCCCTCGTTGCGGAGCAGAGCCAACAGGCCCACCGCAGCCCCGCGCAGATGGACGGGAGTGTACTTGAAGGCGGCCACGTTGAGCGAAACGAAGATCATCGACAGGCCGATGATCAACACCACCCGCGGCCAGACCACCTGATTCGGGCTGATGTACAGGTTCATCAGCGCCATCCAGTAGTTCGCGGCCGCCATGATCAGCAAGCCGCCGGCAATCAACCAACGGGCGTCGAGGCCCCGACCGATGAGAGTGCCGACAACCATTAGCACCATGATGGAGAAAATGCCCGATGGCGACTGCACCAACCCCGAGACATAGGCATCGTAGCCGAAGAGAGACTGGAGTAGGCCCGGAAGGGACGTGCTGGCGGCGTAGAGGATACCGTACGCGCAGAAGATGATGATGCAACAGCAAGCGAAGTTGCGCTCGCCCAGCGGCCGGAAGTTGACCACCGGGTGGGCAATTCTCATCTCCCGGAAGATCAGGGCGCCCAGCCCGAGAACGAACAGGATGAACAGGGTCTGCACCCGCCAGAACGGGTCGTTGTACCAATCCCATTCCTGCCCTTTGCTGAGCATGATTTCCCAGCAGGTCATGACGAGCGCCAGCAACCCCAGGCCGATGGAGTCGAAATGGAGCGGCTGGCGACGCAGCTCGGCTCGCTCTTTCTTGAGGTAATCCGGGTCATCGACCAGGAGGTAAGAGGCCAGGAAACCGATAGCGCCCACCGGGAGATTTATGTAGAAGATCCAGCGCCAATTGTAGTTGACCGTGAGATAGCCGCCCAGCGTCGGGCCAACGACCGGGGCGAGCAAGGCCGCCACACCGAACATCGTCTGGGCGGCGCCTTGTTTCTCAGGTGGGAAGGCATCGAGCAGCACACCCTGACTGGAGGGCTGGAGTCCGCCGCCGGCTAAGCCCTGGATCACGCGGAAGAGGATCAGTTGTTCGAGGCTGGTGGCCATGCCGCACAGCCCTGAGGCGATGGTGAAGACCGCAATCGAGAGGAGAAAGTAACGGCGGCGTCCCAGGTGGGCCGAGAGCCAGCCGGAAATGGGCAGGATGGTGGCGTTGGCCGCGAGGTAGCTGGTGAGGACCCACTCACTGTCGACGTTCGCCGCCGACAGACCGCCCGCGATGTACCGCAGCGCGACGTTGGCGATGGTGGTGTCCAGGACCTCCATGAACGTGGGCACGACCACCGCGATGGCCACGAACCAGGGATTGATCACCGGTCGGCTGACCGCAGTTGGGGCGAGTGCCGCGCTGCTCATGAGGCGTTCTCCGCGACGGACCAACGTCCTCCTGACAAGAACTCCTATGCTCACCTCGATCACGCGTCGCCGGCCACCGAAAGAGGCTCCCGGTTCCCGGCTGCCCCGCTCTGGTACCCGGTCTCGGCGCGTAGGCGGTTGGCGATCAGTTGGCTCATGATGGCGAACAACACGGCCGTTGATAGACCAAAAAACAAGAGCCCGTTGGTGGATTCGAGCGGGCCGAGTAGCCGCCACCGTTCGGATAGCTGGATGTCACCGTAGCCGAGAGCCGTGTAATTCTGGGCGGAATAGTAGAAGGCCGTCTCAAAGGTCGAGATCTGCCCGCACAGGAGAAAGGCCACCGCCCAGAGGGCGATCTGGGTCAGGTGCGCAGCCATCATAATAAGCGTAGCGATCGCCATAGCCGCGGTACTCTTCCAAAATCCCAGCTCGCTGTGACCACTCCGGATCAGCCTCACCACCACACGCACGATGAGGTGCATCGCCATGCCGTAGGACAGCAGACTGCAGAAAAGCAGGGCCGCGGCGACCATGAAAGGAAAGAGCATTTGCGGGATCTCCTCTTCCGTCCGTCCTCACTCGCGGCTTGCGCCCGATACGCCGGGTGGCGGGGCCTCAGCTCTCGGGAGGTTGTGTCCTCAGTCAGTAGGGACTGCTTGGCGGGCCAGCCGGGCCGGTCCGCACACCGGACCCTGCGTTTGGGCCTGCGCCTTCAGCTAGGGGAGCTTCCTTCGACAAGGCTCCCGGGACTTGCGGGAGTGAGTACGGCGGTTGCAGCATCTCCCCAGCGTGCGGCCCCGTGGGCGGTTCCTTGTAATACACGTAGGGAACCACCGAGAGACCGACGAACAGTGGAACCTTCTCCGGGTGGTAATCCGTAAGCTCGATCCGGACCGGCAGACGCTGGACGATCTTGACGAAATTGCCGGTGGCATTCTGGGGTGGGAGCAGGGCGAGAGTTTGCCCGGTGCCCATGGTAAAGCCCGTGATGCGGGCCTCGAACTCATGCCGGCTGCCGTACATGTCCACCTCACAGCGCACCCGCTGGCCGATCCGCAGGTCCGCAAGCTGCGTTTCCTTGAAGTTGGCGTCGATCCAGATCTCCGTCAGCGAGCGAACGGCCATGAGGCCTTGCCCCACGGAGACATTATTACCGGGGTTGACGTTGCGACGGGTTACCACGCCGTCGATCTCGCTGACGATGTCGCAATAGCGGAGGTTCAGCAGGGCATCATTCAGATCGGCGCGGGCCTGCAGCAGCTTGGTTTCGGCCTGCTTGATGCCCGGGGCGTTGGGAATGAGCCGTGCAATGATCTTGTCCAGATTCCCCTCGGGGTCTTGCTTGTAAAACTCCTCGAGAGCCTGTTTCGGTGTTGCGTTCCATGTCGTCGGGACGTAGCCAAGTTGCACCGCGAGCTGGCGCAACTGCGCGAGCGCTCGGCGGACGGTTGAGAAGGTCTGGTCGAGGTCGGCCGGCACATCGCCCAGGTCGTGGCCCGGCTCAGGCCGGGCGGACAGTCCCAAGCCGACGCGCGTTGCATAAACGGACTGGAGCGCTTGATCGACGGACGCCTCTTGAACCTTCACCGTTTGGCGCCGCTGGTCGAGTTCCTCCCTGCTGATGCCCCCGCCTGGTAACAGTTCCTCGCCCCGTCTGAGATTTGCCCGTGCCAATTCCAGGGTCGCCTTCGCGCTGTTGAGAGTTGCCACGCTGGCGCGCAGGTTGGCGACCTGGGTGTGAACGTCCTCGATGGCGTGCTCAAGCTGGAACCGGTTGGCATGGCCCTGGGCCGCGATGCTTTGCACCTGTGCGTGCGCGGCCACCAAATCCGCTTCGGCTGCGGCCACGGCAGCTTGCTTGATCGCAACTTGAACCTGGTGGGGTTCCTTGTCGAGCTGGACCAGCAAGTCCCCCCTCTTCACTCGGTAGTTGTCATCCACCAGGACCCGGCTCACCTGACCGGCGACGCGGGGCGCCACGAAGGTTACGTGGCCATTGACGTAAGCGTCATCGGTGGAAACCGTGTTTAACATCGTTTCCACCATGGGGATCAAGAACTTAACTCCGGCCGCCAGTCCAACCGCGGCCCCCGCCAGAAGCAGCCATTTTCGCCACCGGTGCGATGCCGAAACTGCGTCGGGCGGCTTGGGTAGTGGACCGGGAGGAGGACTGGTTGTCGAGAGGGTATGCGGGTCCGGATGAGCGACTTGATCATCCGGGGTCGCAGCTTGTTCAACCGGGGTCGCAGCCGGACCATCCTTCGTTTCGGTCGGCACCAGCTCAGGAGGGGCTACCCGTGCCTCCTCTGAAGCTTCCAAACGCCGGTCACCCGTGGTTGCCATGCTGGTGCTTCTCCCATGGTTCAGATGGTACCAGTGAGGGTTTGACGTGAACGATGCGATCGCGTGTTGTCTGGCACCATTATACTGGTCGTCTCAATACCCTCCAGGATGGCCTGCGGCTTAGTCTGCCTCGGTGCTCGTCGCGCACTTGTGCTAGCGGATACCCAGCGCATCTTCAAGGCGGCGAGTCTCACCTGGCCGAGGGCGGCAGCAACCCCTCGACCGCGGCCGTCATGGCCTTGATGCCGGTGGCGATGCTAGGCTCGGGATCAGGGTCGTAGAGGGCCGAGTGCAAGGCGGGCAAGCTCACGCCCCGAGCCCGGGCCTCGGCGACCCGCCGCGGCTCGATGGTTCCCAGCCAGAACATCATAATCGGGACATGATCCTGGGCGTAGAGCGCGAAATCCTCTGCGCCCATGACGGGGTCGGTCGTGTGCAGATGCTTGGCGCCCAGCCCCTTACTCAAGAGGGGCACGACGCGGTCGACGAGCTCGGGACGGTTGACGGTCGCCGGGGTATATTCCTCGATCTCGACGGCCGGTGCCGGGGCGTGGTGTGCCACTGCCAGCGCCTTGACCCTGCGGTCGATGCCCTCGATGAGCTGGAGCCGTACGTCCTCGGAAAACGCCCGCAGCGTGAGCTGAAGCTTGACCTCGTCGGGGATGATGTTGTGCCGCGTGCCGCCGTGGATCGAGCCCACGGTGACCACGGCCGGCTGGATCGGCTCGACCTCGCGGCTGACGATCGTTTGCAGGTCCAGAATGACAAGAGCCGCCAGCACGATCGGATCGACTGCGCGGTGCGGCCAGGCGCCATGGCCCCCCTTGCCCCGGATGGTCACCGCCAAGGAGGTGGAACTCGCCAAGAGCGGGCCGGATCGGTAATAGACCTCGCCGGCCGGCTCACCTGCACTGCAGTGCAGAGCCAGCGCGAAGTCGGGCCTGGGAAAGCGCGTGTAGAGGCCGTCACGGAGCATCTCATGGGCTCCGCCGATCACTTCTTCGGCCGGCTGGGCGACGAGCACAACGGTGCCGCTCCAGCGATCTTTGTGCTCGCCCAGCCACCGCGCTGTGCCCACGAAGCAAGTCATGTGCACGTCGTGACCGCAGGCGTGCATCACGTCAACCTCACGGCCTTGCCCATCGTGCGCCTTGACCTTGCTAGCGTAAGGACGGCCGGTCTGTTCTACCACGGGAAGCGCGTCCATGTCGGTGCGGACTAGCACGACCGGACCCGGGCCGCTCTTGAGCACGCCCACCACCCCGAGCTTGCCCACCCCGGCGGTCACCTCCGCCCCGGCCGCCCTCAGTTCCCGGGCCATCCTGGCCGCGGTTTCCACCTCTTGGCACGAAAGTTCAGGATGAGCATGAAGATGCGCATACAGGCGAGAAAGTTCGTCGCGATGGGCGCTCAACCAGGTATCCAGCTCGCTCCTCGCGCCCGACTGACCGCGCGATGCCCCGGTTCCGAGGATCAGAACCGCCACCAGGAAAAGAAATGCGCGACGCACGAGCTCTGACTCCTGCGGAATTCTCGCTTGACCTAGCTGGCGGAGCCTTCCCGGAGGAGGTTGATGAGGGAGCTCCCAGGCAAGGGGACGAATCACTGGTAACCCGTCTGCTTCTGCCAGGCCATGGCTTTGGCATGTTCAGCCTCAGCGATCCGGCCGCAGCGCTGATAGATGACCGAGAGGGCCGTGTAGCTGAAGGCGTCGTTGGGTTGCAGCTCGACGACTTTCCTGGCGTGGGTGATGGCCTTTTCGGCTTCTGCCAGGTCGGCATACAGCTTCGCAAGCATCCCGTGGCCGATGGCAAAGCCGGGGTCGAGACTGATGGCTTCCTCGAGCTTGGCCACCGCTTCCGGCTTATTGCCTTGGTCGCGGAGGTCAACGGCAAGGTCGTACAGTTCATTGGCGGTCGGCATTGGACACGTTCCGTCGAATGGTTTGAGACAGGGAAGACTGCGAGTGCTCCGCGTATTCGCTCATTGTAGGGTACTGGACCGCAGTGCCGCCAGCCAGTCCGCGGCATCCCGTGCGGACCGAACCAAAAGCCGCCATGGGTTGTGAGGAACTGTCAATAAAGAGCGGTTGGCCCGCTTGCGTTCGCAACCGGTTCGACCATGTGGCCAGTGCGCCCGCTTGACGCAGGGGCATCTCGCCTTGAGGGAGCCGATCGCATAGAGTGATAGCGTCCAAGTCCCTGTTTCTCGTCAACGAGGAAGTGGGCCGATGCAATTGGCATTTGCTGACACGCGGAGAGCTTCTGTGCTCGTGCTGCTTCACGGGTTTCCTCTCAGCCGTGAAATGTGGGCCAGTCAAATCACGGAGATTGGCAAATACTACCGGGTCATTGCGCCCGACCTGAGGGGGCACGGCGACTCGTCCGCCCCTGAAGGGGTTTACACCATGGACGAGATGGCCGACGACGTCATCGAGCTCTTGGACCGGCTTCAGATCACGCAGCCGGTGGTCGTGGGGGGGTTGTCGATGGGGGGATACGTCGCGCTTTCGCTGGTGCTCCGCTATCCAGAGCGCATTTGCGGATTGATCCTCATTGACACTCGCGCCGCGGCGGATACGCCGGAGGCAGCCCGGGCACGCGAGGAGACGGCGCGCGCTGTCGTTCACGAAGGCAGCTCGCGATCGATGCTCGAGACCATGGTTCCCCGTCTCTTCGGCAGGACGACTCGGGAAAAACATCCCGAGCGGATCGAGCCGATGCTCGCCGTGATGGAGCGGACGACTCCCCAGGGCATCGCCGGCTCGCTGCGGGGAATGGCCGTTCGACCGGATCGGCGTGACGACCTGGCCAAGATCAAGGTACCCACCCTGGTGATGGTCGGCGAAGAGGATGTGATCTCGCCTCCCGCAGAGGCCCGCGAGATGGCCAGTCTCTTCCCCACGGCGCGGCTGGAAGTGATTCCCAAGGCGGGCCATCTGACCCCGTACGAGAACCCACAGGCCGCCAATGCCGCCATCCTCCGATTCCTCGACCAGTTGTAGACCTCTCGGCGACGGCGGGTGAACTCTCGGCCTGATTCGGATCGAGAGGGCGCAAGAGCGTCACTGTCGAACGAAAAACAGGGCTGATCTGACATGGTAGGTGTCATGGATGCAGCAGACGACCAGAGCGTGATCTCCACTCCGGCCGGGTTGCTCGAACTGGTACGGCACGTCCGCGCCGCGGGCCGGTTCGGGTTTGACACCGAGTTTGTCTCCGAAGATACCTTCGAGCCGGTCCTCTGCTTGATCCAGGTCGTCACGCACGAGCGCTTAGCGGTCATCGACCCTCAGACCGCCGGCGACTTAAGCGCCTTCTGGGACCTGGTTCACGATCCCCATCTCGAGACGGTGATGCACGCGGCCGGCGAAGACCTGAGGATCTGCCTGCTGCGAACCGGTGCGGTGCCCCGGCGAATCTTCGACGTCCAGATCGCCGCGGGACTCGTCGGCTATAGCTATCCGCTCTCACTCTCGAACCTCGTGTCCCAGGTCCTGCGGATCTCCTTGCCGGGCGGTGAGACCCGCACTGACTGGAGGCGCAGACCCCTAAGCCCGGCCCAGTTACGCTATGCCCTGGACGACGTGCGATACCTCCTGGAAGTGGCCGATCGCCTCGGTTCCGAGCTGGAGCGAATGGGGCGTGGCGGATGGGCCGAGTCCGAGTTCGCCGACTTTCTCAGCGCCATTGAAAACCGGGCCGACCTGGAGCGATGGCGGCGGTTGCCGGGCCTGCAACATCTCAGCCGACGGGGGCTGGAGACGGCGCGGCGGTTGGCAGAGTGGCGGCAGGATGAGGCTCGCCGCCAGAACCGGCCGCTGCGTCAGGTAATGCGCGACGATCTGCTGGTTGCCATCGCCCGCCGCCAGCCTTCGACCCGCCGCGACCTCGAGGCCCTGCGCGACTTCAACCGGCCCGGCCTCTTGAGCAAGAGTGTGGCAGTCCTCGCGGTCCTTGAGCAGGCCAGAAGCGTGCCCGAGGACCGTCTTCCGGAGCATGCCTATCGCCTTGATGACAGCCCCGGCGTATCGACCGTTGCCAACCTCCTTTCGGCCGCCCTGGGCCAGCTTTGCGCAGCGCACAAGGTCGCCGGCTCACTCGTCTGGAGCGTGTCGGACGTCAAGCACCTGATCCGCTGGTATTGTGGCGGCCGGCCTGAGCACGATCACCCAGCACTGCTGGAGGGCTGGCGGGGTCAGCTCTGTGGTCAGACCTTGCTCGAGGTCCTCGAGGGACGGCGAACTTTCCGCGTCGTCGACCCTGCCAGCGAGTTTCCGCTGGCTCTCGAGCCGGCTGGCGGCGAAGCACCGACGCCCGGGGCTTCTTGACCGTGCCGCGAGTCCTGAGCTGCTACGCCAACTGTTACCGCGGTGCGGGCGTCTGGACGGCCATACTTCAGGGACTGCTCGAGCACCCCTAGGCCGCGATGCCGACAAGCGCCGAGGATCAAGGACCCGGAAGACTGAAGACGAGACGGCTCGTTGAACCTGGCAATCCTGCGGACCTTTTCGCTTTTTTCCTGAAGTCCGGGTTCGCGTCTTGCCGAAGCGTTCGATACGCCCTACGGTTGAATCGGACGCCGACGGCTCAAGAAATGGTCGCGAGCGACGAATCACGAACAGGCGAATTGTCGAGGCCGGAGCGAGAGGTGCTGACGATGGGTTTGGATTTGGCCCTGGGGGTGATCGTCCTCTTCGCCGCTTTCCGCGGCTGGCTGAAAGGTTTCGTCAGCCAGGCCGTGCGGATTGTTGGCTTCATCGCCTGCTTCTACCTGGCCGATCCGCTCCGCGATCAGGCCCGCCCGTTTCTCTTGGGGAAGATGCCGGCCATCAACCCGAGCTTGATGGACCGGATTCTGTGGTGGATTGCCGCGGTCGTCTCGTACGTCTTGCTGGTTGGGCTGACCACCCTGATTATCCAGCTTTCCCGAAATCCCCCGCCGAAAGATTCAACGCTGAGCGCCCGTCGCGAGGACCAGATCGGTGGGTTGATCATCGGCCTGGGCAAGGGACTGCTTGTGGCGGCCGCGCTGGCGACCGCCGCTGAGAACTACAAGGCCACGCTCATCCAGAATATCCCCTTGATCGAACGTCAGTGTCGCGGCTCATACACCCTTGCATGGACGGCCATCTATCGCCCCATTCCCAGGCTCTTGGCGACCGTTCCGGTCCGCAACTTCGTCGAGCATATCACCCGCAACGGACTCAACGGCCGGATGCAACCCGAAGTCGAGGCTGAAAAGAACGTTGCAGAGAGAGACCTGATCGAGGGCGAACCTGCCGCGGAGCTACCGCGGCTCTTTTCCGAGCCATTGGGCAAGATTCTGCCCGAGTCCGCCCTCGCTGATCCGGCCAAGGATACCGACTGGCGTTGACCGAAACCAAGTGACGCGGCAAACTTCCGCGCATGCCAAGCGCCAGGCCCGAAGGACCCCGGAACGCATCCGATTGGCGCCAGCCCAGATGCCTGGGATATTGCCTTATCCTCGGGCTATTTCTAACCTTGCACGGCTATCACAGCTTCGACGGCGACCAGGCCTATCGGTTGCCGCTGCTCTTGCACCGGCTCGACCCGACGATTTACGCGGACGATCCTTTCGTCCGGGCCTTTGACCTGTTCAACCCGCACCGCGGCTCGCTGATGATCCTGGGTGCCGTCACACAGCTCTTGGGGCTTAGCCCTACGCTCTTTCTTTTCTTCTTTGTGACATTCCTGGCCACCTGTCGGGGCA
This sequence comes from Isosphaeraceae bacterium, assembly GCA_052146555.1. Lineage (GTDB taxonomy): Bacteria > Planctomycetota > Planctomycetia > Isosphaerales > Isosphaeraceae > Aquisphaera. The sequence goes on along the minus strand of JBKQMU010000302.1, from coordinate 10,352 downwards.
TCGATGATCTCGCCCGAGCGGTCTGGCCCGACCGAAAGCCCTACGTGGGCTGGGTAGCCATCACGCTCTTGCTGGTAGCAAGGGCGGGAAACATCGGGACCAATCATCTCTTTGAGCCGATGGTTCTGGACCGGCTCATGACCCTCGCCCTGGGCTGGTTGGCTCTGGCCGTGCTGGTGAGTGATCCCGCACGTGGCTGGTGGCTGGCCGCCGTTCTCTGCGGCCTGGCCGCGGTGATCCATCCATCACTAGGCCTTCAGCTTGCGCTCTTGGTCATGGGAAGCTGGATTGTCTGGGCCATCCTTGGTGGCCCGACGCATGTCCTTGCCCACCACGCCATTTGCGGCTGCGTCGCGACGGCCTTGGCCGTCGTGCCGGGATTGGCGATGAATCTGGCGCAGGGGCACATGCTTACAGAAGGGCTTGCCGGGGACGAATTCTGGAATCTCGCTGTCGAACTTCAAGGGCCGCAGCATATGCTGCCTCACCTCTGGCGCATGCCGCAGTGGCTGGGTTGGGGCTCTTACTTCGTGCTCGCGGCACTGGCGTTATTAGGAGAGATTCCCCAGCGTGGTCGTTCCCAACAGGAAAACAGCTCCAGCGCCAATTTCGAGTGGCCAGCCGCTCGGGTCCGTTTGATCCTGATGGTCGTCGTCGTGCTCGTCGCCTTGGCAGCTTCATGGTATGCCATCGAGGTCATCCATCATCTGCGGATCACGCTTTTCCAGCCATTTCGCCTGGCCACTGTCGCGCGTGGGCTTGCCCTGGTCTTGATCGCGGGCCGTGTTGCCAAACTTCTCCAACGCGGTGACTGGCTGGCTCGACTCCGGGCAATCCTTCTGGTCGTGGCGTTTGCGGGCGACTGGATGCTCGTGGTCGTGACCGTCGCCGAAGTACTTACCTCAACGGTCGAGTCCATCGCCAGCCGTCACGCTCATGCGACCTTCTTCCTGGCAATCGCGTGGGGACTTTGCTTTCTCTGCCGGCACGATACCGAGTCTGGGCACTGGCCGATCGTTCTGGCCCTCGCCGCCGCAACAGCAAGTCATCTCGCTAACCAGAGCGCATGGCCACGCCTGCGGAGTTGGACCAGCCGCCGAAGCCCGCCGCCCGCATTTTACATGCGTGTCTGTATTGTGATGTCCTGGCTCGTGCCCGTCTTTTCGCTTCTGGCGGGCATGATTCCCGCGGGGCACTCGCTGGGTCGCGTCTCGCTCGTGGAAGGGCTAGTGGCTCATTCTCGATTCACGATGGCCCCGGTTGACGACATCGAACGACTGGCCCTCTGGTGCCGTGACAACACGCCGGCAAGTGCGCGGTTTATCGGACCGCCGGGCCCCAAGACATTCAGGCTCTGGTCACGCCGGAGTCTTGCCTTTTGCCGCGCCGGCAGTCCTTATCATGCCGCCGCGCTGGCTGACTGGTTTACCCGGTTTCAGGATCATGTCGACCTGCATCTCACGGTTTCCGCGTTCGTGAAGAGATACATTGGGGCTCGACATGAATTGGAAGCTCGCTATGACGGCCTGAGCGACCAGCAAAAAGCCGCTCTCGCCCTGCGTCAGGGGGCCGATCACATCATCGCACCCGTGACAGCCGCGGCCGGAAGCACGGCAGTCCGCCGAGAATACGCCGCCAGCCCGCTGCAACTCCTCCATCGCGAGGGGCGGTACGCGGTCTATCGGGTCTGCTCGGAACTGCTTTCGCAAGACCAGCGCCAGCGGTAGGCCAACCGATGCGTGAAGAGCCCCTGATCGATGGCGGCCAAGGCCTGGACCCGCGTCGCCTGCCGGCCCGCCTCGGCCATGGCCAGCGCATTTGGTGGATCGCAACGGATTTCCAGCCGGGTCGTCGCGATGCCGGGCACCAGACCCGTCCAGACGATGGCCTGAGGTCCGGCGGTAGCCAGCTCGCTGGAGCCGGCGTTGACCAGATAGGTCGCAGCCAGCACCTGGACGGGCGCCCGGCAGCGATCGGCGACGTCGAACTCGAGAACACCGAAGTTCGGTTCTTGGGGATCTCGAATCATGCTGACGGCGGCCGAGAAATGATGCTCGAACAAGTGCCCGGTCAGGAGCACGCGAGCGGCCCCGAATTCGTCGTGGGGCAGCTCGTGCCGGTGGATCTCCTGGTAGACGGGGCTCTTGATGCGCTGGGCGTCGACATGATCGGGGTCGCATTCCTGGGACTTGACGAGCCAGAACACGCCCGCGGATGCAATCGCGCCCGGCTCGTCGGAGAAGGCGATTTCATGAGTCCAGCGATCGTCATGGCGGAGGAACGTGATGCGGGCGCGTAAAGCGTCGATCACGAACCGGTCCTCACTCTCCTCCCAGGAGAATTCGCCAGCGGGCATAGCCTGGGACCTCGACCAAGTTGAGTTCAGAGGCCCTGACAAAACCTCTGGGAAGCCTGGAGAAAATGCGCGGCCGCCTGGGCTTATTCAGGGCCTCTCAAGTTCGGGCCAGGTCAGTCGACCCCTTGGCCAGCTTCATCCGCAGGTATGACTCGATGAAGCCGTCGATTCCTCCGTCGAGCACCGCGCGGGGGTTGCCGACCTCGTGCCCGGTCCGCAGGTCTTTGACGAGCTGGTACGGCTGAAGTACATAAGAGCGAATCTGGTTGCCGAAGCTGACATCGCCCTTCTCATCGTACTTCTTGGCGTACTCGGCCTCGCGCTTTTCTTCCTCCATGCGGATCAGCTTGGCTTTCAGGAGGGCCAGGGCATTGGCATCGTTCTTGTGCTGCGAACGTTCGCTGCGTGACTCGGCGGCAACGCCGCTGGGCATGTGCGTGTAGCGAACGCCCGACTCGGTCTTGTTCTGGTGTTGCCCGCCAGGCCCACCGGAACGGAAGACGTCGCGTTTGAGTTCATCGTCCTTGAGCACGATGTCAATCGTCTCATCGACTTCGGGCAAGACGTCCACCGAGGCAAACGACGTATGACGCCGGGCGGCCGAGTCATAGGGGCTGATCCGCACCAGGCGATGGACACCGGTCTCGCCGCGGAGATTGCCGTACGCGTAGTCGCCCTTGATGTGGATGGTCGCCTCGGCGATTCCCGCTGCGCCGCCTTCTTCGCGGTCGGTGATCTGAACGGAGAATCTCCTGGCTTCCGCCCACATCATGTACATACGTAGGATCATCTCGGCCCAGTCGCAGGCCTCGGTCCCCCCTGCCCCCGCGTGAATGGTCACAAACGCGTTGCAGTGGTCGTTCGGCCCGCTGAGCATCGACCGCAGCTCGAACGCCTCGAAGTCGGCCTCGGCCCGCGCGCAGGCCTGCCGGACGTCGTCGTCGAACTCATCCGAACCGGCCTCCTCGGCCAGCTCGATCGAGGCCGCGAGATCGTCGGCCTGCTTGACCAGCTCTTCGAAGGGCTTGAGAACCGCATTGAGCGTCTTCACCTCGGCAATGATTCCCTTGGCCTTCTCTTGGTCGTTCCAGAAGGTCGGGCTCTCCATATCCCGCTCGAGCGCATCGCGGCGCGACTGCTTTTCGCCGAAGTCAAAGAGAGTCTCGTAAATGAAGAATCCGGTCGATCACGCCCTTGGCTGTTTTTTTCAGATCGGCATCCACGGCGAAAAGCTCCTTAGAGACCACGCTGCGTGGACCATTCGGCTTGTCGAGGCCTCACGCTGCGTGACTTATAGTATTTAAGCCTATCGTGGACTATTGAACCAGACGAAGATGTTGAGGGTTCTGTTCGCGGAAGAAAATTTTGCCTGATCTTCCCACCATCGGCCGGCTTGCTCCTTCTCCCACGGGAGGGCTACACATCGGCCATGCCCGGACGTTCCTGATCGCCTGGCTGGCCGCGCGACATGATGGCGGGAAGGTTCTTCTGCGCATCGAGGATCTGGACGCTTCCAGGGTTCGCGACGAGGCCGCCGCAACCGCTCTGGTCGACCTGAAATGGCTGGGCCTTGATTGGGACGGAGAACCCGTCGTTCAGACCCGGCGAAAAGCCCTGTACGACGAAGCCCTGGAGCGGCTGAAAGCGCGTGAACTCGTCTATCCATGCACCTGCACTCGGGCCGACGTCGCCCGCTCCGCCAGCGCGCCCCATGCGGAAGATGAAGGCCCCACCTACCCCGGTACCTGCTCCCATCGGCAGGTGGGCGATGTACATGATCTTGCTCTCGCGGGGCGTCCGTTCGCCTGGCGGTTCCGGGTTCCGTCGGGAGTCATCCGCTGGCACGACCTTTTTCGCGGCCCCCAGGAGGGAGAGCCCGCGCGGCTGGGCGGAGATTTCATCATCGGCCGCGACGGCCTGGGCCCGTCGTACCAGCTTGCCGTGGTCGTCGATGACGCCCTCATGAGCGTGACCCAGGTCATCCGCGGCGACGACTTGGTGCCCAGCACTCCGCGTCAACTCCTGCTCTATCAGGCTCTTGGTTTTGAGCCCCCGGCCTTCGGCCACGTTCCCCTGGCCATCACTCCGGATGGCCGCCGCCTGGCCAAGCGCGACGGCTCGATCAAGTTGGCGACGCTGAGGACGCAAGGCGTCGATCCCAGAAAGCTCGTGGGCATTCTCATCCGATCGTGCGGCTGGGCCGAGAAACCGATCCCATCGTGGCCGGGCGACTGGATCGGGCGCTTCGATCCCTGCTGCCTGCCCAACGAACCCTGGGTCGTCGACCCAAGGCAACTGGACGAAGCCCTCCCCTGAGCCCCAGCGGGCTGGAACGTGGCCTCATCGGATCGGAAGACCTCTGACATTCTTCCCTCGCTACGTCTTCGTTCCCTTTTGCTCTCAGCCGGCGAAAACATCGCTCAAGAATGGGACATTCTGGGACATCGTCTCTTGCTCATCGCGCAACGGGTAGCAGCTTGACAGTCCCGGCGCGGGAAGCAAAACTCTTGGCCGGCCATCCTGACCGCGCAGAGCGATCGCACGGCCGCTAATAGAGTTTACGACACGATGATCCGATTCTTGATGCTTCCGCCCCTTCAATTTGCAAGCTTGTCCCTGGGGGTCCTGGAAAATCGAAATGAGAGCGCGCAGGGTGAAGAAACAGGCGAGTAAGTCGATGAGCCATCCGCGCCTCGCGCGAACACCTGCCCGGGATGCGGGACACTAGGGACAGCCGGGAGCGGACGTGCTTCATCGTGGAAAGCAACCGACACTGCTGTTGGGGCCGAACCCATCGACTGCAAGTTCTGCTTGGTGCCCTAACGGGGAACTGTGTTCTTGAGCGAAAAGTTGGTAGAATAACGCGCCCGATCAATTAAAGGCGCAACATGCAAAATCTAAAGGTTCTCATGCTGCTCACCGGGATAGCTGCGTGCCTTATTAGACTTGGGCATTTCTTTTATGTGTATTACGAACTTGGGAGGGCCCTCCATGCGACGGGGATTTACTCTCCTTGAGTTGTTGGTGGTGATGCTCATTATCCTGTTGGTCAGCGTCCTGGTACTCCCGACGGTAATAACGTCAATCGGCGAGCGGCAGATTGTCGGGGCCGCTTCCTTGCTCCAGTCCGCCCTGTCCGGTGCACGCGACGCAGCGATGCGGAATGGGAGCCCGGCTGGGCTGCGTTTCTTGCCTGATCCGGTTTTTCCGCTGACATACCAGGCGAACGGTCAGGTTGATCCGACCAGGGCAATTGTGTCGAACCGCTGGGTATCGATGGTCTCTGGTCCGGATTACAGCGAGGGGTTGGTGAGGACGATTCCGCTGCCTCCTCCTACCCCGCAGCTCGCCGCATACTACAATACGGTCACGGCTGGGCTGCCACCGGGCTATCATTGCTTGGTTCTCCTGCAGGCCCCCGGCCATTGGTTCCAGTCGGGCGGGAGCGGGCCCTGGCAATGGGCGGTAAACAGTCCGACGTCATGGGCCTGGAACATTCGGCTCGGTGAAAAGGTGCAAATAGGCTCTGTCGGCGCCGAGTACACTGTTTGTGGCCCCCCCCTCATGGCGCTCGGCCCGTCGAGTGGCAGCAACGCCGACCTGTTTGTAAACTACGGGCTTCCTCCGATATTGCCGTCGTTGCCCTATCCAGCTCCCGACGGGACCCCGAACACGATCACCCCGGAGTACCTGCTCCTCGTCAACGGTCAAGACGATAATCAGGATGGCTACATCGACAACGGCTGGGACGGAGTCGACAACAACGGCAATGGACTGATCGACGAGCCGGCTGAATGGGTGGAAACCGAGACGTGGCTCGGGCCGCTCGCCACGGCTGGGGTCGATCAAAGCCCTTACACAATCACGCGGAGGCTCTTTCCCGACCCCACTGCCCGCGAGACTGCCCTGCCTTCATCGGTGCTTCTGGATCTCACGACCTCGTTTTCTACTTCCACTCACGAGCGCTCCAGGCTTTATGTGAATCCCTATACCGGGGCGGTAGATCTTAAAGTGATGCCTTCCGGCGAGCTCCGGTTCGATATTCCCTACGGAGTGCCTTCTTCGATCAGTATGGATATGGGCAAGGTGGTGTTTTGGCTGGCCGACCGAGGCGATATCTTTGACCCTACCACGACGGTGGGCGCCTGGTATCAGCTGCCAATGCCTTCTGGCTACGGCACGGGCCCTCCGACGCTCAAGGGTAACATCCGCATCCTCGTTGCCGACCAATGGGGGCGAGTCACGACAGTTGAGCCCACAAACTTCGATCCAACGAGTGCGACGGCTGACCCGGAGGCGCCGTACCGTTCCGCGCTTCAGGGTCAGTGATTCCGATCCTTCGGCGAGACTGAAACGCTCCGTCTCAAGCAAGCTGTCTCGGGCTCTCCTGCCAGCCTGAACTCCCACGGATCGGGGAGCCAGCCGTACCGGGCATCCCTTGCCCTGGCTCACTATCCGCTGCCTCGGGCAAGATGGTACTCTCGAATTGAGCGAGAAGTCCGGTGTCCCATCATCTGTTGCGGAGGATGCCTGATGCGACACAACATGTGCTTCGCTTTACCACTTATCATGGCAGCGACCATCAGCTCCGCGGCGCTTGGTCAGGAGGTTCGCATGTCCGGCCTCGTCGAAGGGAACAGCCGGTTCGCTCTGGACCTTTACCAGAAGCTGCGGGATCAGCCGGGGAACCTGTTTTTCTCTCCCAACAGCATCTCCACGGCTCTGGCTATGACCTACGCCGGCGCCCGGGGTGAGACGGCCGAGCAGATGGCTCGCGTCTTGCATTTTCCGGTCCCTCAAGATCAACTTCCGGAAGCCTTCGCCGAGCTTCTCCGGGAGCTTCGCCCGCAAGCAGCCAAGCCGGGCTTCCAGCTCGACGTGGCCAACAGGCTCTGGGGCCAGCAAGGCTATCACTTCATGGCGGACTTCCTGGCGATCACTCGGAACTTCTATCACGCCGAGCTTGCCGAGGTCGATTTCGCCGGCCAGCCGGAAGCAGCCCGCGCACGCATCAATCTCTGGGTCGAGCAAGAAACTCACGAGAAGATCAAGGACCTCGTCCCTCCCAAGGCGATCGGGCCGGACACCGTGCTTGTCCTGACAAACGCGATCTACTTCAAAGGCGACTGGTCGCATCCTTTTCCGAAGGCGGCCACCCGAGACGAACCGTTTCACGTGAGCGGCGAGCAAACCGTCCACGTGCCGCTGATGCACCGGACCGACGACCTCCGGTTCGCCGCGATCGACGCTCTTCAGATCCTCGAGCTGAATTACGGCAAGGGTGAGCTCAGTGCGCTTTTCCTCTTGCCCGAGGCGATCGACGGCCTTCCCGCCCTCGAAGCAAGACTGAACGACGACAACTTTACGCGCTGGATTTCCGTGCTGGCGAGAAGAAAGGTCGAGGTGTTCCTTCCCCGATTCAAGCTGAGTTCTCAGTTTTCGCTCCCCGAGGTGCTGGCCGCTATGGGGATGACGCACGCATTTGACAGCCGGGCCGATTTCTCGGGAATCAGCACGCAGGAGAAGCTTTTTATCTCAGACGTGCTGCATAAGGCCTATGTCGACCTGAACGAGGAAGGAACCGAGGCAGCAGCCGCGACCGCCGTCGTGATGAGCAAGATGATGGCAGTGCTGCCGAAACCGCCAGTCGTCTTCCGCGCAGACCACCCGTTTCTCTTCCTGATCGTCGACAACCGGACGCGAAGCATCCTCTTCCTGGGCCGGGTGGTCAGTCCGAAATCGTAGCCCAGTTTGCTAACCCGTTGCATACAGATACCAGGGAAGGCGGTCGCGGTTATGCCTTCTCCCCCGGGAGAAGGTGCCCCGCAGGGGCGGATGAGGGTCCGGGACGCTCGCTTTGGGCTGCGAAATCCCCTCATCCGGCCGTTCCGGCCACCTTCTCCCCCCGGGAGAAGGGCAACAGGCACCGCACTTCGACTCAATTGCTTGTAGCTCGCGACGACGGTTCGCATTCGGATCGGCCATCCGCGGCGCCAGCGCGAAAGGGGCGATCTCCAGTCCGTCGTATCCAACCTCTTTCACGGTGCGGCAAATCTGAGCGAAGTCCCAGCCTCGAACAGTTCGCTGCACACTCCCAGGCGAATCGCGGCGGCTTCTTCAGAGTCGAGGCTCAACCAAGGAAGAATCGCGTCCGGCGGCCAGCCGGGCCGCCTGGAGCGTGTTTCGCAAGAGCATTGCGACGGTCAGCGGACCCACGCCCCCGGGCACGGGAGTGATCCGCGAAGCGACCTGAGAGACCGACGGGAAATCGACGTCGCCGCAAAGCGTTCCATCCGGCCGCCTGTGGATGCCCACGTCCACGACGACCGCGCCGGGCCTGACCCAGTCCGCCGTGACCGATTCGCGCCGGCCCATCGCGACGATCAAGATATCGGCCCGTCGCGCGATCGATGCGGGATCTTTCGTCGCCGTGTGGCAGACTGTCACCGTGGCATCACCCCATTGCCCTTTCTGAAGCAAGAGAAGCGCCATCGGCTTGCCGACGATCTGTGATCGCCCCAGTACCACGACATTGGCGCCGCGAGTCTCGATGCCCTCGTGGACGAACAGCTCGCGAATTCCCAGCGGCGTGCACGGAACGAACCTGGGGGAGCCCTGAACCAGAAGCCCGGTGTTGACGGGATGAAAGCCGTCGACGTCTTTCAGCGGGTCAATTTGCTCGAGGACGGCTCGCTCGGAAATGGACTTCGGGAGCGGAAGCTGCACCAGGATACCATGAACCAGCACATCCGCGTTGAGCCCGTCGATCGTGGCCAAGAGCTCGGTCTGGCCGGTGCTGGCTGGCAACCGGATCACCTTGCCGCTCATCCCGGCGGCCTGACAAGCCGTCTTCTTGTTCCGCACATAGGCTTTGCTTGCCGGATCGTCACCAACGAGCACGACCGCGAGCCCGGGCACAATCTCGGTCTGCCGACGCAGACCAGCGACTTCGAGAGCAAGCTGCTGACGGATCTGCTGAGCCAGGGCTTTTCCATCGAGGAGCGTGGCTGGCAACTGTCAATTTCCGGATGGCTCGAGAGGCGGTTGACCAGGAGATAAGCGAGCGGCGGAATCGAAAAAGGCTTCAGCGCTTAAGGGACGCGGTTCGGGTTCCGGCGATCAGGGCGTCGGGTCGCTCTGGCCGAATCCCCGAGAGCCGAGGGCGATGGCCCTCCGCCGGCCTGGCTGAATGGTGTCGCTGTCGCTCCAACCACAGCCTCCCCGCCTCCCCGATGTTCCCTCGGTGCTCTCTGCGTTCTCGGTGGTAAGTTTCGACGTCATGTCAGAAATGAGAGCCGCCCGACTCAAGGGTGCCCTCGGAGCCGGGAAACTCTCCCGTGGTCATTCTAGAGCCAAACACCGAGAGTGTAAACGATGTCGCCAGACAGTGAACGAAGAAGCGTGGTCGTGCGCGTTGAAGGCACATTCGGAGGATGACGGAGCCCTGTGCCAACACGTATTCTCCCACGCGGGGCCTCGGATCTATGGTCATCGTCGGCGAGTGGCGGAAACGTGATGATCGCACTCAACGTGCCGCCGTGCTGGCTCTCGTCGGCAGGCCCGCCGGAGCCCATCTCGCCGAGTATTTCGTCGTCGACAGCTGCGCCGACCGCAACGAAGCGGAGGTTCCTATCTCCTCTATTCAGGTCGCCTTGTTGCTCGTGCCCCCAGAATTGCGTAGGGTGTCCGCGGAACTCCGGCTTCCTTGGTATTCGGAGGCTTACTTCCCCGTGTCGACGAGTCCCAGCCTGGCACGGATCAAACGATCGGCCTCCGCGTAATAGGTGTGGAAGCCAAGCTTCTCGCAGATCCGCAGCATGCCCAGGTTTTTCGGCAAGACCACGGCACTGATGCACCCTATCTGCTCGCGGCGGCCGATGGCGATCAGCCGGTGGAGCAGCTCGGTCCCCAGCCCTTGCCGCTGGAACGCGTCGCGGACCTCGAGGGAGAACTCGGCCTCGTCTTTGCCATACAGTCGGCTCAACCGCCCCATGGC
>JBKQMU010000301.1:0-2998 GCA_052146555.1 Isosphaeraceae bacterium | reverse complement strand
GCACTCAGAAAGAGGAACAGCTCCAACTGGCCCGCACTGAGCAGGTCAACCTCGAGGAGGAAGCCCTCGGATGTCCGAAGGTATACGTCGAAAGAACCACCAGCCGGCTCTTCGGACTTGACGACTTCGACCGAGAAGGACTCGTCTCTCTCGGGATAGAACTCTCGCCACGCCTCGTTGATCACAGGCATGATCTCAGAATAACGTCCGAGGTGGGGGAGCCGGTCGTCGAATCGCTCGATCGTTGCGATGTTCACGAGGAGTTGCTTGACGTTCAAAAGCCCGTTCCGATCATTTCTTGCAGGGCGATGACCTCGCTTTCCCACGGTTGCGTCTACCGGACCGACAAGCGCTGGCGCTCGCCAAGAAGAAAAGTACCAAACCGGCCGCTTTTCATACATCGGAAGTGGTTGGGACATCGGGCTTGCAACGACGACTTCGCTTTCTTGGCGTTCCTGCTTGCCACGCAGGGCGGCCAGGCCGTGACGAGGTTGGGACATCGGTCTTGGAAAGACGACTTCGCTCGCCTTTTCTTGGCCGTGGACCTGGATTTGGGCTCGGATCCGGTAAAGCTTAGATCCGTAACGAATCGCCCTCCGATCAGTCGGGCCTGTGACCAGATTGGAGCCCTCGGACCAACTAGCTGCGAGAAGTCCCGCTTCGAGCACGGCGGTCTTGCCGCACCCATTCGGACCGGCCAGCACAACGAGTTGGTTTGGATTGCCGTCCGGTCCGTGGAAGTCAAGTTCAAGGGACTCGATCCCCCGGAAACCCTCGATCGAGAGGCTTGCCAAGGCGATGGACGGTGTGGGCATGATCGTCCCTCCTTGGGCGGCGGGCCGGAGCTGCAAACGGGGCGCAGACCGATTCCGCGCTCCCGACAGCCTTATAGCCTACCACACGAACTGGGGCCGCTTGAACCCTACATCACTCTGCCCAGACCACCTCAACCGCACAATCGGCGCGGCCTCTACGATCCGACCGGCCCAGTTCCAAGAAAGCGGACGGCTCGGGTAAGGGGAAGGCGAGCTCTTCATCCTGCTCTTGAAAGCTAGCATCCCGACGAAGTAGCGGTCCCGAACGCTCTGCTCGTCGATCTCCTCCTCTGGGCCCCCGACCGAGCCGAGGCGGTCGCTCAGAACCATTCGTTCGAGTTCTTCGCGGATCTTCGTCGGGGAAGATAGGCTATCAAGTAGTAGAACCACCGGAGAACCCTCGAAGCTCACGACCAGCACCTCGAAAGCTCATCTGTGGCGAACTCCCGTGAATCCAGAACGCGGATTCCCGCCGGCAGAGTCAGAGGTGCCTGGCACGCGCTGACTCTTAGATTACGGCGCCGAAGGCGTGCGAGCAATTCGGGACTTCAATGCGGCCAGCAGATCGACGAGATCGATGGGAACGGAACCGGACGCCACTTGTGAAACAGCGATGTCCTTGGCGAGATCGATGTCAAAGCGTCTTGGTATCTGCCATTCAAGAGCTGATCAATCTCGGGCGCTTTCGTTCTCGCGGACTCGGCGTCGAGCTTCTGGAACCAAGGGGAGTTGCAGATATGATCCCTGGCCGCGCTATGGCTACTCAGCGTGCAGGGAGGATCAACGACGAAAGGCTCTCGGAAGCGACGCTTCAACTCAGCCACGGCTTCGCGACAAGCCCCCCCACCAGCAAAGCCGACCGGCGGCCTCCTCGATGATCGTCTGAATATCCCTTTCCGAGAGGCCACGGTTGTTGAATCGGCTCGCACTGAGGGCACTAGAGTCCAGGAGGTAGTTCTCGATCTCGTGTACCGGGAGAACGTACGTGCGAAATTGAACCTATTCACCGTGGCCCCATTGAAGCGTACTGTGGAGAGAGCCAAAACGAGGCCCTTGCACCCACCGGGAGCCATACCGACATGGCCAGCGTCGCAACCCCGCCGGTCCCCTTGATGTTGCCTCCGGGACTCGTGCCCTATCGCCTGACCGTCGACCAGTACGAGGCCATGGTCGATGCCGGAATCCTGAACGAGCACGATCGCCTCGAGCTGATCGAAGGGATGCTGGTGAAGAAGATGACCAAGAAACCCGATCACTCCGCGGGCTCGGAGAAGGGCCGCCGCACGATCGAGCGGGCGCTCCCCGCGGGCTGGCACACCCGCCATGAGCAGCCCATCCGCATCCCGCCGCGGGACAGCGAGCCCGAACCGGACATCGCCGTGGTCCGGGGCGACGTCGAGGATTACATCACGCGCCACCCCGGCGCCCCCGACACCGCCCTAGTCGTCGAGGTTGCCCGCTCGAGCCTCGCCGCGAATCGTGCCCTGGCGAAAACCTACGGCGGGGGCGGAATCCCCGTCTACTGGATCGTCAACGTGGTCGATCGCCAGCTCGAGGTCTATGCCCACCCGACCGACGGCGTCTACCCGGACCCCGCGATCCTCGGAGAGACGGAGTCGGTCGATCTGATCCTCGCCGACCAGGTCGTCGCCCAGATCCCCGTGGCCGACCTCCTGCCGCGCAAGCCAGGAGGCGCGTAATGGCCCGCAATGCGCATCGGGGGGCGGGGCGGGGAGCGGGAGGCGGGGAAGGCGATTCCATTCCATTCCCGCCCCACGATTCCCCCGGCCCTGATCGCCGGCCCCTACCACACTCATTGACTTACGCGGGGGGACCGCCTCACCCCATAGCTGAAGCCAGGGGTTTGCGGCGGCGATTTGATCAGTCCGCGGATCACGGCTCGGCCCGCAACCTCTTGGTGGACGGTCCGCCGGATGGCAAGCCCTGATCGGTCGGGCACTGCATGCTGATGTGATGGCTCCAGGCCGGATCGGCCGCGGGGAAGTCGGACCGGGAGTGCACCCCGCGGGACTCCTTCCGCTCGCTGGCGGCGGCAATCATCAGCCGGGCCGTGATCAGCATGTTCTGCATGGTCCATCCGGCGGGGTCGTCAAAGACGGGGGGCAAGACGTACCGGCACCAGTGGTCGACCTGGACCGCGGCCTCCTCGAGGTCAGCCGCGG
>JBKQMU010000300.1:0-12169 GCA_052146555.1 Isosphaeraceae bacterium | reverse complement strand
CGGGCGTTCTGCAGCTTGCCGGCCACAAATGCCCTGGCCAGCGCGGCGCACGATTCCGGTCGATCGGCCCGGCGGAACTGCTCGCGACGGACCAGCACGTTGCCCGACATCGGAGCATCAACCCGCGCGACGACCCGGCCCGAGTCACTCAGGAATGTCAGGCTGACGCCTTGTTCATGGCAGAGCTCCATCGCGCCGGGGCTGACCATGCTCGGGCCGAAGATCGCGACCGAGTCGAGGTGATGGATCGGGATCGACGCCCTGACCTTCTTCTCGAACTCGACCACGACGTTCCGGTGGTCGCGGTGGATGTACGACCCGGTGGTGAGAACGTAGAGCGTGTTGAGATGAATTTCCATATGTGAACCCGTTCAGACGCAGTCGGATCATTCCGCGTGGAAGAGTTCGCGGAGGTAGTTTGTGAGATTGTCGGGGCTGCCGAAGGCTTCGGGCCGGCAATGACCGCGGAGGGAGCACCCTCGGCACTGAGGCTTGAGAACAGCCGGGGGAATTCGACCACTCCCGAGCAGCGCATGGAGCCGGGCGATCGCGTTTTCGGTCTCGGCGCGGAGTTCGGGTGTGAACTCGACGTCGCGTCGTGACTTGCTCTGTTCGTGGTAGACGGCGCCACTCGGGACGACCGTTCCGAGCATTTCCTCGAGGCAGAGGGCTTGGGCGCAGAGCTGGACGTCGTCGTTGTCCCATCGACGTTTCTTGCCGCGTTTGTACTCGACCGGTGACGCGACCTCGGCGACCGCCGCGCCGCGCCGTCGTCTTCCCGGCTCACGTCGAAACTCGACGAGATCGGCGCGGCCGTAGAGCCGGAGGCGTCGAGACGCGATCCAGAGCCCGCGTTCGGTGCGGACTCCTTTCCGTTTTTCAAACCCGGGCTTGTCGGCCCTCTTGTGCAGGGAGTCGCCGCGGAGCGTGTGCTCGTTATGGACGTAGAGCCCATCGAGGTGCCGCAAGGCCGCGCGTCGATCGCAATAGAGCAGAGCGTTGAGCGCGGAGAGAGGGACGAGGTCGTCCCCTTCGGGGTCGTCAGACCTGGCCGTGTTCATGTCGAGGGGGTCCGTTCGGGGTCGACGCGACGGTGCAAGACCACGCCTGGGAACCTCGTCGAACGGCCCTCACGATCCCAGCCGTCGACTTTCACACTGTAGTCGGCAAAGCTCTGGGGGGGGCGGGTTTTGTCGATGAGATCAACCCGTGCCGACTCGAACAGTTCGTGAGCATGAGCGCATCCGAGCTTCGCCTCGCGTCGGTTCTGGTCGGCGTTGCTCTGGGCCTGGGTGCCAACGTGTTCGAAGTCGAGGAGGCCGCGGACGACCATGTCGCCACGAGCCGCGGAGCGGTCGTGATCGAACAGGTGGGAGAGGGCCTCAACGAGCAGGTCATAATCACCCTGATCGAACCCCGTATTCTCGGCGAACGCCGGGGAGACGTAGCACCGCGCAGCGTACAGGCCGTAGGGAACGATGTATTTCTGGCCCATTGTCCGCTCCTTGGCGGCGTCTTCTTCCTTGGTCACGGCGCACCGAGTGATGGTGATCTCCTGAGGCGAGATTGGGTCGTAGGACTGCCCGAAGCTGAATTGCGCCGGACCACGAATCTGGCCATAGGCCGAGCCTTTCATGACTTCGCTCCCAGTCGAGATCACCGCGCCGAACGTGCGGACGTCGAAGAATTCGTGGCAGAGCCAGTCTTTGACGCGGCGGGCGTGGTCCAGGTCGGACTTGTCTTTGGCTCTGGCCTTGCCCTTCTCCTTCTCGGCAGCTTCCGGATCTTTCGTCGCCTCGACGGCCTTCTCCTGCTCGCGGTTAAGAACGGCCCCTTGGCGTACCAGTATTTTGTGGCTCTTGCCGTTCGAAGTTGGCGGAAACAGCCCCACATAATTGCGCACCTTTCTCTTGAGACAGACGTCGGAGACGAGCCCGCGCTGGGAGAGGGCATCGACGCGGGGTTGGTTGCCGGAGTCGGGGTCGCCATTGGGGTTGCCGTTGGTGACTTCGAAGATGATCAAGATGTCGTGGCGGTGGGCGATCGGTTGTGTGGTGCTCATCGTTGGTCGGTTCCTGGGGTTTGGGGGTAACGGAGGGCCTTCGAAGGGGAACCAAAAGGGTCAGTTGGAATTCTCGGCGGTCGTGGCCTCCGCGAGAACCTGCGCGATCGCCGCGGCCTCGGCCGTCTTGGCGTCCAGTTCGGCGGCGTGCTTCTTCGCGGAGGTAGCGGCTTTTCGGTCGCGCTCGTCCTGACCCTTCTGCTGGTGGAAGCCTAGCGCGAAGCGGCCTTGCTGCTGGGGATTGAGCAGACCGGGGAAGTCAGGCGCGCCGCCCTCGCTTGACGCAGGGAAGAGGAGGCAAATCTCGTTGATTCGCGAACTCAGAGCGAACCCGGCGGCCTGCTTCGATGAGTCTTTCACGAGCTTGGCGACGTGGTGTTTGGAGAGCTTGATGAGGTAAGGGAAGACGTTTCGGGGGTAGGTGGAACCATTGCCGTAGAACCGAGCGACGATTCCGGCCCCGACGTGACCCAAGGCCGCGCGTTGAAGGTCATCGAGCACGGCCAGAAGCCGGCCGCAGTTGTAGGCTGGGTCGTTTGTTTCACAAAGCTGATGCGTGACGACCATCGCGCAATCCCCCGGTGTGGATTGAATATCGGATCGAATAAGTATGAGTTTGATCAAGGCAAAGTGTGAGGTCTTGAAACGGATGCCGTTGCCGGACTGCGCCGCAGCGATCCGCAGGCGCTGAAGCACGGGAGCAAGCAGGCCCTGCGGGTTACACCCGTTTTCGAGGGCCGCGCGATAGAGGGCGTCGTACACGCCGTCGGCGACTTCCGAGGGCACTCGGGCCGTGGTTGCGGCCAGTGCGTAAATCGACAGCGGCGGGGGCGCGTTCGTCGGCTTCTCTTCGCCGGCTTTAGCCGTCTTCTTGGGAACCTCGATGGCTTCCGTTTCGAGATGTTGGAACCAGAGCTTCAGGGAGTTGACGGCGTCTCGGAGCGGCTCATCGAGCCATCGACGGACAACGACCCGACCACCGTTGGCCGCAAGCGTGACCGAGCGAAACCGCCGAGTGTTCAAGGCGACGGAGTAGCGGCCGCCGGCCTCGAACTTGTTGAAAAAATCGGTGACGTCGCCTTTCGAAACCGGCGGTTCCAGAACCATCTTGTTGAGATGATCGGTCAGCTCGTGCTCTCCGTCGATCCACGAGGCGAGCACGGCTCCGCCGAATCGGCGTCGACAGTGTTCGTCGGCGAGAATTTGATTGATCGCCAGCGCATATCCCGCCGCCGCCGTTTCGGACACCGGCGCGTTCCAGCCCCGTTCGAACCCGAAGGAGGTCAGGGCGGGCGATGACTTGTCGAACGAGACGAGATAGCCGCCGATCGGCGGCAGGCCGGGTACGCCTTTGATCAAGGTCCGGTGCGACTCCGCGACCGGCTCGTTCTCGGCGCCCGTTACGAGGCAGATTCCTCGTCCTGTGGCCGAACCCGGTTCCTTGCCCACGGGGGCCTCGATGAACCGCTCGCGGTTAAAGGCCCCTTTCCAATAGTCATGAAGAGGCGAACCTTCCTGAAAAATCGGTCCGCCAGACGCCCCCACGCTGAACGTGATGATCGCCTTTTCAAGCGGCTCGGGCTGGGAGGAATGGGCGCAAAAGGTTGGCTTCTCGTCCCTTCCATAAGGGATCAGCCCCACGAATGGCAGCGCTCGACGCGCCTGCTCGTCGACCAGATAACGATCGCGAAACGCGAGCAGAGCGGCCAGTTCGGGCAGTTGAGTGGCAGAATGGGCGACGACGATCCGTTGCCAGAAGTGGTGGAACGCTTTGGTCGCGTTACCCCCAGACGACGCGTCGTCGGCAATGGGCTCGCCGGTCTTGCCATCAATGCCGAGGACCTTGACAACAGAGTCGGCAAGGAAATTTGCCTTCCCTCCATTATTATTACTACCGCCCGGAAACTCGGGCATCTTGAGGGCGCGCCCAACCTTCTTCTTGGTCTCCTTGGTCTTCGGGATTTCGACTTCGTCGTACAGGACTTGCCAGGGGGCCGAGTCGGAGACGGAGCCGTCTTTCCGAATCGAAAGAACGAGGTGGACGAATCGCTCCTTGATTTCCATGCTGTCGATGAGCCTTTCCTCTTGGGCGTACTGGAAAAGCGTCTGAAGAATCATGACATCACCTCTCGATCCGGAATCGCTCGACGGATCAGCCGGACCCGATCGGGATGGCAGTCGAGCCTGGCATCTCGGATCTTGGCGTGGAAGAAGACCGGAATCGGCCTGGCCGATTGCCCCGAGTCCCGATCACGCGGGTCGAACACGTCGTAGAGCATGAGTCCAAGATCGTCCTGCGGCCAGTCGCCGGCGCAGAGCGAAATGGTCGAGGGATCAGGGACGTAAGCGAAGTGGGCGTCGAACTCGCGACAGCCGAGGTAAGGCCGATGAAAGCACTTCCCCCTCGACGCGCGATGCACGAACTGGTCGTGATATTTATCGAGGTTGTCGCGCGGCGGTACCGCTCGATGGGTCAGCCGGATCTCGGCCGTGATGAGATACTCGACATCGGCCAGCGCCAGCATTCCTCGCTGGGTCGCGTCGGGGGCCCCGCCGCCCGCTTGAATCGGAGCGATCCCACCTGACCCTGACCCGTCCATCGCCCGAGCTGCGTCCCGCAACGAAACAACTTTCGAGACCTCGTTGCGCCGAAACGAAAACCAGCGCCCGCGGCGGACGACCCCGATTTCGTGGATCGTGTAGAACATCTGGGGCTCAAAAAAAATCGCCTCCAGAATTCCGCGCGAGGCTGATGGTGTCAGAACGGGGTAACTCACACGCTCCGCCTTGAGCTCCGGGCGCGTCACACAGGCGAACTCACCCCAGACACGGACCGAAACGAGGCGAGGGGGACCGTTGGTCGTCATGCGAAACCTCCTTCCGACCAAAATGGTCGCGTCGATCGTTTGTCGGCTGAGGAACGTACGTTCGTGATTCCTGTTCGAGGTGATCCCGGGGACTCGTACAGGGGGTGCCCTCCGGTGCTTGTCGTTGACTGTAATGAAACTGGGCGCGGTTGAGTCTGATCGTAAAGCCGCTAATGCGAAGCGAAATGGACCTTGCTTGGTTCGATGCCATCACCATAGGGCTTGGTGTCCGGAACTTTGATCACGAGTAAGCTACAGACGATTCGCAACCCCAGGACTATTATTGACTCTGGCCATAGAGCTTTCAACAATAAAATGAGAAGTTCACCCGCTTTTGGACCATGCATGGCTGGGTGCGGATTGAAACTGTAGGTTACTTGTGATGCGTCACGCGACCCCCTTGTCTCTCGAAGACGACTCTCCGAGAGACAAGGAGTTTCATCAACGAATCCATTTCCTTTTCTAGACTGTGAATTGCTCCGGCGGCAGCTCTCCCAGCCGGATACCCACATCCTGGTCGTACTTTGCGACGTACTCGAGCGGCGCGGCCTCGCGATTGAATACGGGCTTGAGCTGAGACTGGAGCTTCGCGACCCAGGTCGGGTAGAGGTTCACCGTAAACCGCTGAAGTAATCTGAGATCGTTAATGTTAACATGTTGCTTCGCGTGAATCGTCGTCAAGAGAGCGTCGGCATCTCCGTAGCGGACCACGACCCCTTGCCCCGCCTCGTCGATGACGCGGAAGAGTTTTGCGACCTCGATGAAATCGAGGATCTTTCGCGCCGCTTGGACTTCCTGGCTTTTCTTTCGGCCACTGCCAGAGTCAATGAGAGATTGGTGGTAAGTGGCGAAAAGCGAG
Organism: Isosphaeraceae bacterium; assembly: GCA_052146555.1. Lineage (GTDB taxonomy): Bacteria > Planctomycetota > Planctomycetia > Isosphaerales > Isosphaeraceae > Aquisphaera. Next base: position 6,381 of record JBKQMU010000300.1, on the reverse strand, counting down.
GGTTCGTCGAGGATGCGCTGAGGGTCGGCGGAATACTCTTCAAGGAAGCCCAGGGCCTTGGTCGTCGCCTCTTCATAAAAGCCGGGAGGCATCGCGGGCCTGGCGGCGGGTTTGAATACGACGACTCGACCACCGGGCATGCCTAACGCGAGAGTCAACTTGCCTTCCCGGTCACAACGGCCCGCCGCTTGGATGATAGCATCGAGCGGACCGGTGGCGCGGAAGACGACCGGGAAGTCAAGGTCGACCCCCGCTTCCACCACCTGCGTACTCACGACCACGCAGGGCTCGCCCGCCTTCAAAGCGTGGTAAATCGTCCCCGGCACCGGATGATCCTTGCGGCCGAGCTTGTCGGCCCGGTGCGCCGCGCACATCGTGCTCGAAAGGTGGAAGAGGCCAGGAGTCCGAGCCACACGGAGCCGGTCGAAAAGATCTTGAGCATGCTTGCGCAGGTTGACGATGATCAGTGCCTGGGGCGTGGAGTCCAGCCGCGTCACGAGGTCATCCCACGTCCAGGGCGGCTCGGTGAGGCAAGGAAGTTCGAGTGTGACGCGGCGGAAAATGGCGAAGGTCCGGTTGAGTTCGGGGACGATTTCATGACATTCGGACCCATCAACTGCAAAACCGCTCGGAAGGTTAGGTGAGCATTGCAGATGCGGCTGCGTGGCCGAGCCGAACAAGAACGAGACTCCGAACCTGTCGCGAAGGGTCCGCACAGCGCTGAGAATCGGGTCAAGGAGCGGGAATGGGAGTGTCTGAACCTCGTCGAACACGACGACCGATCGGGCGATGTTGTGGAGTTTTCGGCAAGAAGATGGACGTCGGGCAAAGAGCGATTCCAGTAACTGCACGGCCGTGGTGACGATCACCGGCGCGTCCCAGTTCTCGGTCGCCTGCTTGGCCCGGGTCCGGTCTTGGGATTCGTTCTCGGTTCGCTCCGAGTCGTCGCCCCCTGACAACCGGACAGCGGAGTGATGTTCGATCAGCACGCCTGCGTTATCTAGCGATTGAAGTGCCTCGCGGTATACCCTCGCGTTTTGCTCGATGATCGCAAGAAACGGCAGAACGACGATCACGCGCCGCAGCCCGTGCAGTTCCGCGTGCTTGAGGGCGAACGCCAGCATGGCAAGCGTCTTGCCCGATCCCGTTGGCGCGGTGATCCGGAAACATCCTGGCGGCCGTTTGGCGGCGTTGAGGCACGCCTGGTAAATCTCCCGGCGAGAGACATTCACAGGTGTCGGTTCACTGCCTTCACCGAGTTTGAGAACATGCCCGTGAAGGCTCTCGAAGAGCTCTTTCTCGAGAACGGGCGAAGAGGCGCGCTCCTGTCCCGTCATATAGGCTTCGGTGTCGAGATAGTCGGCGTCGACGAGACAGGAAAAAAGCATCCGAATCAAGAGTTCCTGATCGAACGTTGCTTCCAAGCCGCGACGGTCTCTGAGGAATTCGACCACCGGGTCGGGCCAGGAGCCGCCTTGGCGGTCGGCGTCGAGCTGTCCTGCCAATGCTTCCGACACTCTGATCGGTTCGAGTGTGCTGCCCCAGATTTGATCCCTGGCGTGCGACACTCTCGGCAGCCCCGCGTGATGGCCCAGCACGGAGAGAGCCACGGCCCAGGGGATGTTCAACCGTTGCGATTGTGCCGCACCGAAGACGGCGTGCTGGGTCTCAAGCCCCCCTGGTCTTCGGCCAAGTAAGTAGTCCTGGAACTCGTCCCGATATTTTCCGAGGTCATGAAGCCAGCCCGCCCATTCTGCGAGAGCCGCGAAGTCCGGATCAGTAGGTTTCGCTCCCTCTGCAAATCTTCGCGCCCGCACTGCAACGTCACCCAGGTGGTCTACCAAGTCATGGCCTTCGCCCCTCGCCCCGCCGGTATGCGCCAGAGCACGTGACATTGTGCGGCCTCTCTGAATTTCTGGACACAATGAACTTCTGTATCAAGATTATGGACATCCCTTGTGCAAGATGCAAGCGGTTATCTCGACTCCAGTGCCCGCCTGGTCACTAATGTTCGTCTCTCCGGTGACCGTCGGGGTCATCAACTCTCTTCATGCAATGCGGCTGACACCGGACCGAGACAATCTCCTGGCATATCGGGAAGCGATACGATTTCGAGAGGAGCTCAACAAGAGGGACAAAGAGCTCTGGCATGAGCAACTGAGGAAGCTAGAGCGTGAGGTCAAAGAGAACGTCGGTAAGGATTCGTGTGCTCAAAGCAAGATGGTGAATCCCTCCTGCGTGAAATGATTATCGTGCGTCAGGATTTCGGTGATGCCTTCCTGTCGCATCGTCTCCATCGAAATGCAGTCGGTCAGGCTGTATTCCTTGTCCGGCCGGGCTTTGTAGAGGGCAAAACCTTCCTCAAACCGTTGCCGAGTCTGCGGCAGCACGGTAATCGAAGGATCGGCAAAAACACCGTCCGCTTGCAGAGCGGCGGTTCTCCGAAGCTGGGGGGTATGGCGGAGGGCGGTGAGAAACTCGCTCAACACTTCATCGGTGGTGACGATCTCAGTATGCCGAAGGGTCTGGCTCAATGCGAGGGCGGCAACATGCCATTGGTCCCGTGGGTGGGAAAGGGCGATCCAATAGAGGGAATCGGCGAAAACCCGCCTCATTCGGCCGGTCGCTTGGGCGTGCCGTAGATATAGTGATCGTGCTGCTCGGATAGGTCGGTCGGCAAACTCTCCCACACCTCATCGGGCACGTCGGCTGAAATCTCCTGGAACACTTCCCAGATCGGCTTGCGTGCCGGGGCGGATTGGTCGATTGCCGGTTGGTTTACCTGTGCCTGCTCCTGCTTCAGCCGTTGGACGAGCAGGGACGCGGCTTCGGCCATCGCGTCGTCGAGCGAGGCATACCGGCCACTATGGACCGCCGCGAGGATGGGGCTTTCCAGGTTTTCGGGTAAATGTATAGTCATTATTGTGCTAACCTTTGGTTACCAATTTACCATAGCCCTGCGGGCTTGCCAAGCCGGATCAGTGCGTGCATGTTGGGCGTTAATCCTTTCCTCCCAATAGATTAACGGCGGGGTAACGATGTTCGGCCATCGGAGCGGAACAATGCGGCGGAATGCGAAGCAAGGCCGGGGGCCGGAGATGGTGACGGCGAGTGAGATCGCGGCGTTTGTTTATTGCCCGGAGGCGTTGCGGCTGGAGCATGGGCTGGAGCTGGAGGCGGGGAACCGGGCGGCGATGGAGGCGGGCGGCACCACGCGGGGAAGGCGGCGGCGGAGCGGATTGCGGGCGGGTTCATCGGTATCGGGCGGCTGGTAGCCGTGCTGGCGGTCGTGGCGCTGCTTCTGCTGCGGGTACTGTCCCGTTGACGGCAACGGCGTGGGTGGCCGCTGTCGCGGTGCTAGCCCTGGTGGTCGGGCTGGTGCTGGCGCTGCTTGGCCGCGGGATGCGCCGGCGGCGCGGCCTGGGCGGCGGCAAGACGGTATCGCTCGACCGGGTAACGCTCACCTCGCGGCGGCTCGGCTTGACCGGCAGGCCGGATCGGCTGATACGGGAGGGGGGTATGGTCATACCGGAGGAGTGGAAATCGTCGCGGCGGGTTTGGCCTTCGCATCGGGCGCAGATGGGCACGTACTTCATCCTGATCGAGGATCGGCTTGGGGTTCGTCCGACGCATGGGTTCATCGTCCTGGGCGACGGCACGCGGCACCGAATCGAGAATGACGCGGAGTTGCGGTCCTGGGTGATCGAGCTGGTCGGGCAGATTCGGGCGGCGCGAACGGCTGTCACGGTGCCGATACCGGTCAATCCGAAACGCGGCCAGTGCCGCCCACGCGGGATACGGGGGAAATGCGGGCAGGGTCGCTTGTAATGCGAAGCGGCTCAGTAGAGCATCGTATATTTATGCTTTACGTAACGCATAAACTATGCTCTAGTATATACTGTGATAGTCAGCTATCGGGATAAACGCACGCGGGAATTTTCCGAGGGCAAGCGGACTGAACCACCACCGGCTGGAAGCCGGTGGGTTCGGCAGTCGGCTGAAAGCCCGACTGGTTATGTGATCGGAGAAGACGCCTTCGAACAGATCAGCCGGCACGGTAATCCCCTGAACTCTGAGCCGAGCCCGTTTCCAAGTCGAGCATAACGGACTGGAAGTGTTCGCCTGAAGGCGAGGGATTTTAGATCCTACAGTGAGACATTAAGGATCGAAATTCAACGCCATGCGGACCAAGAGTTTACGTCGATCAGAGAACCCGTTCAGTCGGTGCTCAGGCCAGTCATGAATTCCGGACCTTTATTGCTGTGAAGGGTACTTAGCAGCGTCGGACAACGTCGGGTCCTTACCCGACGCTGTTTCTCGTCGTAAGCCACACTATTAAAATGACTTACAAAGACAGCGTCGGGTGTCGGGTGAGTCTTGGGGTTCAACAGGACAGCGACCAGGTCAGACGTGGTTGTTCAGAATAACACAGATACCCGACACCCGACGCTATTTCCACAAACTATTTATCCATGGGATATTACATCGAAATTCAGCGTCGGGTAAGCACCCGACGCTGTCCGACACTGTTCGGAGATCGGTGAGGCAGTCTATGCTCCGGAGGTACGGCACCCGGCCGCCATCGAATCCCTTGGTCTTCGTAGCGTCAGCGAACTGCTTGACCATCCCAGTGCTGCTAGACCAGATGCGGAAGAAGAGAGGCACGAGGCATCGAAAGTTGAATCACCGATGGGAAACCATCAGCGAACACTTATCCAACTTCTGGCGGAGAATCCCAGCAAAGCGTCAAGCTACGGATCGAGGTGACCGACGTCCCGCCGATGTTTTATCGGTCGCCCTCTATCCGCATTCCGTGGTATGACCGCGGCGACGTATCGAAAGCCCTCGATCGGACCTGGAGGCAAGGCCCGGGCGGGATTCTCGACATGCGGCGGAATTCCGCCCGGGCCTGCAATCCATCTCGCGGGAGTATGACCGTTGATAGAGGCCATCGCCGAACTGTCCCACTGCCTCCTTTATCGCTACGCGCTCTGGCGTCGCTGGGGCTCTGGACCGCAAGTGCTCTTCGTGATGCTCAACCCCTCCACGGCAGACGAAAAGACCGACGATCCGACCGTCAGGCGCTGTATCGGGTTCGCAAAAGCATGGGGGTTCCGCTCGCTCGCCATCGGCAATCTTTTCGCTTTCCGGACAAGCTCTCCAGCCGCTTTATCTGCCTGTACTGATCCGGTCGGTCACGAAAACGATCGCTGGCTGCGACTGTTGCACGAGGAGTCGTCCTTGACCATCGCAGCGTGGGGCAATCACGGTCGTCTGCTCGGCCGGAACAGCGCTGTCAGCAGCAACTTGCCTAGCCTCCACATCCTCGGCCTGACCGTTCTAAGTGAACCTCGACACCCCCTCTACGTCCGTTCCAACGTCCTGCCACGTCACTGGACTGCTACCACCTGATGACCTGAACCTGCAAAGCTGCTCCCCAGCCCCCATGACTGTCGTGTGGGCTTAATTAGCATCAAATTTCCGTCATACATAAATGAATCCGGGCTTAGAACTTGGACCTTCATTGGAGACCCAACCTTGTCGCACATCGTCACCATCAAGACCGAGGTCCGCGACCATGTGGCGATCAGTGCCGCGTGTCGCCGCCTGGAATTGCCGCCACCAATTGTCGGCTCGGCCCAGCTCTTCAGTGGGCAGGTCAGCGGGCTCATCGTCCGCCTGCCTGACTGGGCCTATCCCGTCGTCGTTGACACGAGTAGCGGGCAGGTTCACTACGATAACTTCAATGGTGTCTGGGGCGACCAGGCACAGCTCGATCGTTTCTTGCAGATCTACGCCGTCGAGAAGGCACGGCTCGAGGCCCGAAAGAAAGGGCACCAGGTAACCGAGCAGGCGCTGGCCGATGGCTCCATCAAGCTGACCATCCAGGTCGGAGGTGCCGCTTGAAGATCATCGAGGTCATAGTCGATCCGAAGGGTCAGACGAAGGTCGAGACCCGCGGCTTCACAGGCGGCGAGTGCCGCGAAGCGAGCAAGTTCATCGAGCAGGCTCTCGGTCAGCGCACCGGCGAGAAGCTGACCGCCGAGTTCTTTCACGTCCAGCCCAGCGATCAACAGATCAAGCAATCTTCCTGAAGAGTCCGTCCACACCACTTCAGCCCCTCGAACGATTTCGTTCTTGCACCACCGAAAGGAGACAGTAATGTCGCTCGCCGAGCGATTGTCGGAGTACGTGCGCGCCGTGTTCACTGGCATCTGGATTCAGTCCCATGAACACGACGATGCGATCGTCGAGATTGCCCGGCTCTGCCATCAGCAGCGCTGGTCGCTGGCCACCTGGGACATCGATCGCGGACTGGTGATTGCGGGCCAGGAAGAGTCAACCAGCACGGCCGTCATCGCGCTGGATCCCCTGGCGGCG
>JBKQMU010000299.1:0-5577 GCA_052146555.1 Isosphaeraceae bacterium | reverse complement strand
GGTGGACGACTACGGCGCGATTCGGCGGGCCCGGCGCGATGGCATGTCCATCCGACAGATCGCCCGACAACTCGAACACTCCCGAAAAACCGTCCGGCATGCCCTCAATCATGCCGAACCTCCGCTGACGCCCAGGACCAGAGAGCGGAAGGCTCCGCTCTTGGGTCCGGTCGAGGCCATTATTGACCAAATCCTGATCGACGACGAAACCGCCCCGCCCAAGCAGCGGCACACCGCCGCGCAGCTGTTTCGTCGTCTTCGCGATGAGCATGGCTACCGCGGCGGGTATGCCCAAGTGCAACGTTATGTGCTTAAGCATCGACGTCGAGAGCGCGAAACATTCATCCCTCTGGGGCATCTTCCGGGCCAACGGCTCGAGGCCGATTTTGGTCACATCTACGTCGACTTCCCTGAGGGCCGGCGGCAAATCCCCTTTCTCGTCACCTCCCGGGCCTACTCGAACTATCCTTTCGTTCTGGCCCTGCCATTTGAGCGCACCGAGGCGATCCTCGAAGGCATGGTCACGGCCTTCGAGTTCTTCGGCTGCGCCCCCAGGGAAGTCTGGTGGGACAACCCCAAGACCGTCGCGACATTGATCCTCCTGGGGCGTCAGCGCCAACTCCATCCCCGCTACGCCGCCCTGGCCAGTCACTATGCCTTTGATCCCCGCTTCTGCATGCCGGCTCGGGGCAACGAGAAACCCGACGCCGAAAGCACCGTCAAGGCCGTGCAACGCCGCTTCGCCACCCCGGTCCCCAAAGTGAGGGACCTCGATGAGCTGAACGCGTACTTTCGCCAGAGATGCGAAGCCGAGCGGCAGCGAACCGTCCAGTCGCTCTTCAGCCCCTTTGAGATCGGCACACGGCTCGCCGAGGAACAAGCCATCGCAACACGGCTTCCCGAGCATCGGTTCGATCCCTGCGTCATCCGCCCCGCGGCTCCGGCGGATAAGTATCAGACCGTAGCCTTTGATCGCAACCGGTACAGCGTCCCGCGGCAGTTCGCCTTCCAGATGGTGACGGTCAAGGGCTATGTCGATCGGGTCGTGATCGTAGCGCAAGGCCAGGTCGTCGCGACCCACACGCGGTGCCTGCGGCACGACACGATGGTGCTCGACCCGCTTCACTACCTCGCGACGCTGGGCCGCAAGCCAGGCGCACTGGATCACGCACCGGTGTACCGAGACTGGAAGCTGCCAGCCTGCTTCGCCGAGTTCCGCACCGAGTTGGAACAGCTCCACGGCACAGGAGGCGGCGCGCGGCGGTTTGCACGGGTCCTGCAACTCTTGGGTGAGCACTCCCTGGCTCAGGTAAGCGGGGCCGTCGCAGCCTGCCGGCTTGAGCACCTCACCAGCGCTGAAGCCGTGATTCAGCGGACGTGCTCATTGGCTGCGATCGAGGCAATGTCGCGCGATCACTCGGGAATGATATCCCCGAACCGGCCACGGCGGCCGGGGATTCCGTACCGCTGCCTGACCTGAGCTGCTTCGACCGGCTCCTGGGTGGTTCCGTGAATCGGAACGATTCCACTAATGAAGTATTGGATATACAATCTCACTAAACATCTCCCGCAAGTCAAACCACCTTCGACCCGTTCTTGGGCGATTCCAGGAACAGGGACGATTCCAGTGATAAAGCATTGAACATGCGGTGTCAGGATATGTCCGCCGCCGCCCGAACCACCGTGTTTTTCGCCTGATCTCAGGCGACATGGTTATGACCGGGCTCGATCAGTGAGCCCGGACCGTCCTCCTGAACCCATCGGAAAGGAATCTGCCAACGGCCGATGCCACGGCCGATTTGCTGAAGACCCATCTGCGGCAGTTGCGGCTGCCGACGATGGGCCGAGAGTTCGAGAAGCTGGCACGGGACGCTGCCGCGACCAACCAGACCTTCATCCAGTTCCTGTTCCGTCTCACCGAGATCGAGTTGGCGACTCGCAGTGCCAACGCGATCGCCAGTCGGATCAAGAACGCCGAGTTCCCCGTGCTGAACGAAACCCTACCTTGATACCCCGCTCAACAACCGACCAGACTCCGATCCCGAAGAGGAAGAGGTGATAGACCCGACCCATCCGCTCTTCGGGCGGCGATTGCCGGTCCTCTCAATCAGCCGGCAACCTCAGAGCCCGCCCACCGTGTTCGTCGCCTACCGCGATACGATGCGGCTTCGCATCCCTGTCTCCTCGACCAGCCTGGGGAGTGAGACTCGTCCCCCTGGGACAAAATGGACCCGCGAAGCGATTCGCGAGTTCCTATCACTGGTCCAGGAGGTCGCCCCGCCATGTCACAACCCTACGAGATCTGGTCGAGGCTCCCGCAAGTCTTGAAGGAGCAGGTCATCGACGACATCACGAACATCTGCACGGAGGTGATCCATGCCCGGCTCCGAACTCATCACACCGGCCCACTTGAGCCGCCAGGCCATCATCTACATCCGCCAATCCAGCCCAAATCAGGTGCTCACTCATCAGGAGAGTACACGACTCCAGTATGCACTTCAGCAGCGGGCTCTTGAATGTGGTTGGAGCCCCGACTCCATCGAGGTCATTGATGCCGACCAGGGTCTGACAGCCGAGGTCGCCGACGGGCGAGCGGGCTTCAAGGAGATCGCGGCGCGGGTCACCCTCGGCCAAGTGGGCATCCTCTTCTCGTACGACGTCACCCGGTTGTCCCGCAACCTGTCTGATTGGTTCCCGCTGCTCGACCTGTGCGGTTACCGCCATTGTCTCATCGGCGACCGTGACGGGATCTACGACGCCGCCACGCCCAATGGGCGCCTCCTCCTCGGGATGAAGGGGCAACTCGCCGAGATGGAACTGCACACGCTCCGAGGCCGGCTGACGGCCGGCCTGCTCAACAAGGCTGGACGCGGTGAACTGGCTCAGAGGCTGCCTGCGGGGCTGGTCCGCGATCCATTGGGCCGAGTCCTCAAGCATCCTGATCAGGAAGTGCGAGACGCGATTGATTTGGTCTTCGCCACCTTCCTCCGCGTCCGGACCATCACCGGGGTCGTCCGCTTCTTCCGGGAGCAGGGTCTGTCGATCCCCAGGCGAGGCGAGTTCGGCGACATCATCTGGCGCGCGCCGACGGTCAGGTCTGTCGCCTCTTTACTCGCGAATCCGGCCTATGCTGGAGCGTTCGTCTACGGCCGGACTCGGGCCGTGAAACCCGGACCGAATCAACTTTCGGTCCAGAAGTCGCTCCCCCAGGGCGAATGGCGAATCTGCATCCCCGACAAGTATCCAGCCTACATCGATTGGGCCACGTATGAGAGAATTCGGGCCATGATCCACGACAACTACAGCGAGTATGAGCGTAAGCAAAACCGCGGGGTGCGGAGACCGGGCAAGGCGCTGCTGCACGGGTTGGTTCACTGCGGGGAATGCGGTCGCAAGATGTCCGTGCAGTACAAGGGAACGTCACAGTATATCTGCAACTCATTGCAACAAACTCACCGTGTCCCGGCCTGCCAACGCATCGGTTCGGATGCGATCGACGAGCGTGTCGTGCACATGTTCTTCGAGGCGTTGTCCCCTGCGGAACTGGACGTCTACGACCGAATCCTGGTATCGCTCACAAGCGCACGTGACCAGCTCAGGCGTGGCCGAGAGCAGCAGCTCGAGCGGTTGCGCTATCAGGCGCGGCTGGCAGAACGCCAGTTCCAGCAGTCCGATCCTGACAACCGGCTGGTGACGGCCGAACTGGAGCGGCGTTGGGAGATGGCACTGCGGGAACTGAAACGAGCAGAAGAGGCGTGGGAACGAGAGCAGCAACAGCAACCGACCCTCGATGATCTCGATCCGGAAACGCGGAAGGCGCTCCAGGCGGCGGGGCGACAGGTCCCTGAGTTGTGGCGTGCCGGCCGATTCTCACAGGAACAGAAGAAGACGCTCCTGCGGTGTCTGATCGACAAGGTCGTTCTACGCCGCAGCGCCCCTGATGAGATCGCCTGCCGTGTCGTCTGGAGAGGAGGCGACACGACGAACACCTCGATCACAGTCACCGTGGGTTCCTTGAAGCGTCGCGCTCGCGGTCAGGAGATGGAGCAGGCGATCGTGACGCTGGCCGGGCAAGGGAAAACCGATGAGGAGATCGCGCATCGGCTGACCCTGGATGGTCATCGTTCTCCTCGGCACACAACCGTCCTGCCAAGTACGGTACAGCACATTCGCTTGCGCCATCGTATTTTCACATATCATAGACAATCGCTCCCTCGAAAGGTTCCCGGCTATCTGACGGTGCCGCAGCTCGCCGAGAAGTTGAAGATAGAGCGGGATTGGATCTACCATAGGATCCACATCGGCACAATTGAAGTGACGTACGACCCTGCACAGCATCTCTATCTGTTTCCCGACACAGCCGAAACCGTCCGCCGGTTTCGGCAACTCGTGGCGGGGAAGGTCCAGCACTTAAGTTTTTAGGAGGGCATCAAGATGCCCTACCGAAGGATTTCGATACGTACGACTTCAGCGTGATGCCACATCTCTCGAAGCCGAAGATCCTTGAGCTGTCACGATGCGAATGGATTGAACAGAGACACAATTGTTGTCTTGTTGGGAGTCACGGAACTGGAAAAACGCACGTCGCCGTAGCCTTGGGGCAGGCTGCGTGTCGGGCAGGTTTGCGCGTGCGGTTCTTCACTGCGGCGGAATTGGTCAGCCAACTCGAGAAGGCGCAGAAACAGTACACGCTGGACCGGTTCCTGGGTCAACTGGAGCGAGCCCACTTGCTGACCTGCGACGAGCTGGGTTATGTCTCGTTGAGCCGTGGCGGCGTCGAGCTCTTGTTTCGGGTCTTCGGCGACCGTTATGAGCGCGCCAGTGTACTGGTCACCAGCAACCTGCCGTTCAGCGAGTGGAACCAAATCTTCCAGGGTGAGCGGATGACCGCGGCGCTGTTGGACCGTCTGACCCACCACTGCCACATTTTTGAGATGAATGGCGAGAGCTACCGCTTTCGCGAGTCGATGAAATCCAAGAAGGGCCGGAAACCGGAGTGAAGACCAATTTGCCACTCTTGCCCAGAGTGGTCATTTTGAAAAACCAGGTGGGCCCCGCTTACGCGCTCAGGGTGGGCCCCGCTTACGCGCTCAGTTCCACCTGGATCGCTTATCCAAGCAAGCGGGGCTGGAGACAGAGATCCGCAAACCAGACCGGCGCTGGCCCAACGCGTCACCCAAGCCGCGGCCCATGACGCCGGAGGTGATCCTGCGGACGTTGGGCAGCCTCCAGATTGGCGACATCCTGCTGGAGACGACCGACGGCCGGAAGCTGGCCCTGCGCCGGGTTGCCCGCCCAAGCCCTGAGCAAGCCAAGATCCTGGCCGCATTGAAGCTCAGCCTCCCCGAGCGGCTGACTCCCGATCGCGAAATGTAGTGAAGACTTGGAGCCCTCGCGTATGGATTTCCCTGGGAAACCGAATTGTTCACCCCACCTGTTGCGCAACTTAGGCTAGAACACTTGGGCGTTGAGGCGATCGATTCCATCTTGCTCCACGGGCCAACCCAGCGGATCGGTCTGGCGGCGGCCGACTGGGAGGCTTGGCGGGCGATGGAGATGATTCAGCAAAGCGGCCGC
>JBKQMU010000298.1:0-16722 GCA_052146555.1 Isosphaeraceae bacterium | reverse complement strand
TCGCGGACGCATCCGCTCCGCGAGGGGCGCGTCGGACTGGACGGTCCCGACCGCTTCATCGGGAAGGTCGAAGAGGCTCATCGTCTCGTCCTTGGCCATGGAGTAGCCCCTGAGCTGGTGAAATGGCTGGCTTTGGTGACTGTACGTACAGATTATAACACTCCCGGGGTTCGACGAGCCAACTGCGACTCCTCTTCAATTTCGATGGACGCGTATTCCCGGGTGAGCATACTTGTTAACCAGCGCCGAGATCAGGTTGTAATGGTCCTCGCCTTGCTTGTCGGAGCCGAAGCGGGCGCGGCCCAGGGCTTCGGTGAGCATCGCAGCCTGGACGCGGCGGACTCCGTCAGGGCCAGGGTTCGTTGCCAGCACGGCGGACTCAATCGCGGTCAAGGCCACGCGGGCATCGCCGCCGGCGGCTGCCAGACGCTTGAGTGCTTCATCGGAAACGTCCGGCCGAAGTGACGCAAGGCCCCGCTGGGAATCGGCCAGGGCGCGGTGGAGGATCGTTACGATGTCTTCCAGCTCGAGAGGTTCAAGCGCGACCACCTTGGTGCGCGAGAGCAGGGCACCGATGACCTCGAACGACGGGTTCTCGGTCGTCGCGCCCAAGAGCGTCACCGTGCCGTCCTCCACGGCTTGAAGAAGTGCATCCTGCTGGGCCTTGTTGTATCGATGAATCTCGTCGATGAAGAGGATCGTTCGGGTGCCCCTGCGCCCCTCTTTGCGCGCCATCGCAATGGCCTCACGCAGCTCCTTGACGCCCGAGAGCACCGCCGAGAGAGAGACGAAACGCGCACCCGAGAGACCAGCGAGAAGGCGCGCCAGGGTGGTCTTGCCGGTTCCCGGTCCGCCCCAGAGAATGAGCGAGGGAAGAGGACCACCTTGGTCGATGAGCCGGCGTACCAGGCGTCCTTCGCCGATGAGATGTTCCTGACCGACGAACTGCTCGATCGAGTGCGGCCGCATTCGCTCGGCCAACGGCGCGTCAGCCCGCGTCTGTTGCGGGTCGGCCCCGTTCTTTTCGTCGAGCGGTTCGCCGAAGAGGTTGCCCGTTGATTCGCGCGACATGCCGCTGCTCCATGGTCGCAGGACCGGAAACCGATAAGCGATTCCAGCCAGCTGCCGATTTGTGGTATCGTGAAGCCGATTCCAGACCTGAATGGAAGTATACTCGATCAGCCGGTGCCGGGTGCAGTGGCCGGTTGCAGGTCTCTCGATCATCCAACAACAAGGAGGTGACGATGCGGCTTTTCACAGGGATGATCGCGGCGGCCGGGGTGCTCGTCTTGGTCACGGCAGGGATCGCGGCGGCCCAGGTGCCAATCCCCGGGACCACGATTTCGGTCCGGTGGATCGGGCAGGACGGGCATGATTACGTCGGGCCGAGCAACGGCCTGCAGCCCAGCGACGTTCAGGATATGCACCTGGTGCTCGCGGGACTTGACCCGAATCGCGAGATCACATTCGTGGACGTGATGACCGCCGACGGACCGGGCCGCGACCAATGGCAATACAATGCCCAATCGTTCGCGTGGAAAGCCGAAGTCAAGCGCGAGCAAGGCGCGCGGACGGCTGATCTGTTCCTCGAGCCGGGACACATCGAGGCGCCGCGATCCTATCATCTCTTGATTCGCTACGACGATGGGACGACGCACGAGGTCGATATTGTCGGCCGCAAGGTAAGCCGCAGCCTGCGCATGCCCGGGGCTGCACTTCAGGCGAAATGGCTGGGCCAAGACGAGCATGATCGGGTAGGACCGGACGCCTCGGTGGGCCCGGATGGTATCCAGGACGTGCGGATCCGCCTCACCGGGGTTTCGACGAAGCTGCCGGCAAAGGCGATGCGCGTCGACGGGCAGGGGGGGCTGAAGTGGGAATCAGGCGCCAATCCTGAGCTGTTGACAAACGCTGAGTTCTGGCCCGACCCCACGAAACCTGGCGAGGGCGATCTTTTCATCCAGCCGGATCGCGACTTGGAGGGGCAGAAGCTAAGAGTCCGGGTGCTCTACGACAACGCGACCTTGGACGCGGCGGTGCTTGTCGCGGGCAAGTGCGAGCCCAAACTGCGCATGCCCGAGCCATCCTTGCCGCGTTATGGAGAGCTCGCGGCCAAGGCGCGGTGGCTAGGCCAGGACGGGCAGGACGTGACGGGGCCCGGCGACGTGCACGTCAGTCTCTCGGGGCTTTCGCGGCTGCCCTCGATCGCGGCGGCGGTGCTGTGCGACTCGGTGCGCGGAACCTGGGTCTATCAACCGACCAACCGGGTCAAGCTTGGCGTGCCGCAAGACGAACTGACCGGTCCGCTCGTGATTCGGCCAGGATCAGCGGACAAGACCATCGACCTTTTCTTCCCTCCTTGCCGTAATGAGACCGGTTCCACGCTCAGCCTACGTCTGGTCGATTCCGAAGGAGGCATGGTCGTGGTCCGGTTTCCCGGCGGCGCCTGCGATCCCGGCCGGAGGGCTCCCCGGCCGCCTGAGAGCCGCATCGAAGCCAAGCCGGGGGACGACATCGCTGCCCTGGCCAGCCAGTACGGGACGGTCGACCTGTCGCCCGGAACTTACAGGATGGTCCATCCGCTGGTCCTGAACAAGCCGGTGACGCTCAATTCTGACGGCAAGGCGACTCTGGTTTTCTCGCAGTCGCCAGGCGATTCCCCCTGGACGACGGCCATCAAAATCCACGCCGGGCACACGACGCTCAGGGGGTTTGCGGTGCGGTTCGAGGGGCCAATTCGCTGGGACCAGGACGTCAGCTACGGACCGGCCGTGATCGGCACGACCGACAGCCGCGACGACAAGCACGCCGACCTCAAAGTGATCATCGTCCTCTCGCGGCTGGACCTCGAGAGCCCCGCCGCGGCCGATCCCAAGCAGTGGATCGAGGCCATCCGGTTGGTCCGGCTGACGAACGCCAAGTGCGGGGTCATTTCCGGCAACCTCCTTCGCGGCGGGCCGGTCGAGTTGTTCGAGGGGCCCTGGCGGATCGTCGACAACGAGTTCCGGGGCACGCCGCCGGGGACGTACTCGCACGGCGTCTTCGGCGGCCACGGCACCTACGATCTGGAAATCCGCGGCAACCGCGTGTATCCGCATGCGCCCGACGGCAAGACCTGGAGATTCCTGGTCCTGACCGGTCGCAGCTCGAACGATCGCGTCGAGGAGAACACGATCGAGGGCATCGGATTTCGCGACGACGACAGCATCCCGCCTTCCAACGAGCCCGAAATCATCCTGACGGAGGCGTACCGCCTGACCTACGAGGGGAGCCTTGCCGGTCTCTCGAGCGACGGCCGGCTGGTGCGGATCGATCGTCCCCAGGGGCAGCCCGCGGCCACCGGCGACGTCGTTGCCCTCTTATCCGGTCCGGCGGCCGGCCACTACCGCCGGATTGCGCAGGCCATTGATCCCGAGACGTACATAGTCGACCTGCCCATCCCCAAAGAGACCACCGCCGTGTCAATCGCGCGGGGATTCGTCGACGAGAGCTTCCGCAAGAATCGAATCGACATGCGCGCGGGACGCAAGTCGGCGGGCATGGTACTGGTCGGCAACCACTACGGAACGCGGATCGTCGAGAATCATATCTTGGGTGGTTCCAATGCGCTGCGGTGCGGCGCCTGCCCCACCGAGACTCCCGTGATCTGGGGTTGGTCCCACGCCCCATTCTTGGGTTCTATCATTCAGAACAACGTCTTTGAGGACAATGCGGGAGGAACCATCCTGGGCATGGAGCACTCGACCCGCGACATCAAGTCGAATGAGGGCCGCACCTACATGACCATCGCGCTTGAGGGTAACCTGCTGCGCTGGACGGAGCCGTTTCTCAAACGGCTGGCTAGCACGGAGGATAAGCCGGTTCCACCGGGCTTGATCTTAGGTTACTTGCCCTCGCACGACGCGGGCGAGCTCGTTGTCAAGGCCGCCCTCAACCGTCTCGAGGCGCCCCCGGGCGCCAGCGCGGCCGGCAGCCTCCTGATTCGTGCGGCCCAGTACAACGGCCAGAAGATGGAGAACCGCACCTTTAGTCTGCCGGCCGGCAGAGACGCCCGCTCAGCTCGTTCCCGGGCCGGCTCGACGGACACCTTACCTTTTCGTGAATCTCCTGGCAGTCGGGGCGGCACTCGTGGCTGAGCCCGCGCACCGAGGAGCGCATGGCCAGCGCCTGCTACCGAAGCCGTGGGAGTGATCGGACTGCTCCTGCCATAGGGTCACAATTGTGAGTATTCACGCGGGCCTAACACGCCCTCAGAGCCAGCGCTACGAATGGATCCGGGGGGGCGACCTGAACGCCTTCTTCGGACTCATGATCGATAACATCGGCGGCATGATCCTCATGACCGGCCTGCTGGTAGGGTACGGGATGCCGCGCGATTTCGTGCTTGCGCGGATGATTCCGGGCACGGCGATCGGCGTGTTCTTGGGCGACTTGATCTTCACGATCATGGCATTTCGCTTGGCCCGCCGGACGGGGCGGACGGACGTGACGGCCATGCCGCTGGGCCTGGACACACCGAGCACGTTCGGATCGGTGATCCTGATCATCGGCCCGGCCTTCCAGGCTGCACTGGCGCGGTCGCTCGATGTCGAGGCGGCGGCCCAGCACGCCTGGTTTCTAGGTCTCACCATGCTGCTGGCTTCGGGCATTTTCAAGCTCATCTGCGCCCTTGTCAGCGGCCCGGTGCGCGACCTCATACCGCGAGCCGGGCTCTTAGGCTCGCTGGCGGCCATCGCGCTTGTGCTCATCAGTTTCCTGCCGCTGCTGGACGTCGCAGCCTTTCCGGTGGCCGGTTTCGTGTCGCTGCTTGTCATCCTGGCCACACTGACGGCCCGCTGGCGTTTGCCCCGGCAGATTCCCGGAGCGCTGGCCGCTTGTGTGCTGGGATGCCTCATTTACTACGGCATGCAAGCAGCGGGGCTGGGCCCGGGCCCCGGTGACGCGGGCCCGCGACCATCGACCCTCCTGCGGCTGGCGCTGCCTGTGCCCTTTGCAGCCTGGTGGGCTTGGATCCAGCATGCCTGGCCGGAAGCCCTCAGCTACTTACCGGTGGCCATCCCTTTGGCTCTGGCCACCGTGGTGGGGGGCATCGACTGCACCGAGAGCGCCGCGGCCGCCGGTGACGACTACCCGACAGGACAGATCATAGCAGCCGAGGGCTTGGCTACACTGGCCGCCGGGATCTTTGGAGGAGTCATCCAATCGACGCCCTACATCGGCCACCCTGCCTACAAGGCCATGGGCGCTCGTAGCGGATACACGCTGGCCACCGCGCTTTTCGTGGGAGCGGCGGGGGTCTGCGGCTACTTCGACTGGATCTTCTTCCTGATTCCCAAGGCCGTGATCTTGCCGATTCTCGTCTTCGTGGGCCTGGAAATCACCGCGCAGTCGTTTCATGCCACCTCGGCCCGGCACTACCCGGCGGTGGCACTCGCCTGCGTGCCGGCCCTGGCCTACCTGGCCCTCATCACCGTCAGCCGGCTGCTGCGCGAGATCGATCAGCCACTTGCGGCCCTCAAGCCCCAAACTCAGCACTGGATCGGCACCCTGACCATGCTCTCCGGCGGGTTCATCTTGATCTCTCTGCTGTGGGGAACGATGCTCACGCACCTGATCGACGGTCGAGCGCGGCCGGCTGCGGCAACGCTGTTTCTGGCCGGCGTCTTGGCGTGGTTTGGGATCATCCACTCACCGCTGCTTTCAAGCCCGATCAATCACCCCGCCGCGGTGCTACGCCAGCTTCAAGACGAGGGATGGTCAGGGGCGATCGCCCAGCAAACGCCCTACCACTGGGCCGCTGCCTACGGGGCCATGGCGATCACCGTGCTGGTTCTCTCGCGGTGGGGCGTCCGACCGATGGAGGGCGAGGTCGAGGCGCCTGAAGCGATCTGATCTGGCATGGCCCTTCCGCATCAATTCACGACGCGAACCGGCGAACCGGCTGGTCCGAGGTAGACGCCGCGTCTCGAAGATCTTAGGCTATTGTGCTGGCGGATCGAGGCCGGAGGACGCGCCGGATCATTCAATCCGTGGGGTCGCGCGACGGCTCTCGTCTGAGGCTCGCCGTGCGCTGAAAGAATCTACTCCAGGCGAGCCCCGGCTACCGTACGCGAGTACGACTCGTAGCCGGCCGCCTAATGGATTGATCATTGCTTGTCGAGTTCGCTATGCGCAAGGGCATCGGAGTCAGTCCCGGGGTGGTCGTCGGGGTCGTTTACCGGGTGGAATCGGTTCTGGGATCGAACGAACCGAAGACCCTGGAGAGCGCCGATCAAGCGCCGGCGGAGATCGCGAACTTCGATCGGGCGGTGGAAGAGTCCGCCGCCGAGCTGGAGAGCTTGGTCCAGCGGGTCGCCCAAGAGCTCGGTTCCCCTTCCGCCGAGATCTTCCAGTCGCACCTCCAGATCTTAAACGATCCGGTCTTGCTCTCGCGGGTTCATGCCCATATCGAGCAACAACACCTCACCGCGCTTTCGGCGCTGCAGCTTGTGATGCAGAGCTACGCTGCGCAGTTCGCCCGCATCGAACACGACTACTTCCGGGAACGGCTCAACGATTTGCGGGATGTCATCTCGCGCGTCGGTTCGCACCTGAGCCGCAAGAAGGAGCCAACCACCAATGGCATCAGCGAATCGCATGATGGCGAGGAGCCGGTGATCCTGGTGGCGCACGAAATTCTTCCCAGCCAGGCGATGAGCTTGGGCGAGCTGGCCATCGCCGGGATCGTGACCGAGGTGGGAGGGTCCACAAGCCACGCGGCGATCCTGGCACGAAGCCGGGGGATCCCGGCGGTCTCGGGAGTGGAAGGGATCATGAACGATGTGGTCAGCGGCGATCTGATGGTCGTCGACGGCCGCGAGGGGCATGTCGTCGTCCGGCCCGACCAGGAGACGACGATGACCTATCGCAAGATTCAGCGTGACTTTTTCCATCTCAAGGACAGCCTGATCTCCAACAGGGACGAACCGGCGCGGAGCCTGGACGGGACGAGGGTCGAGCTGCTGGCGAATATCAATAACGTGGCCGACGCCCAGGCGGCCAATGCCATCGGAGCTTCGGGTGTGGGGCTCTTCCGCACCGAGTACCTGTTCTTGACGCACCACGACGTCCCTGGCGAGGAGGAACAGTACGAGTATTACCGCCAGATCGTGCTCCATGCGCCCGGCCAGACGGTGACGATCCGCACCCTCGATCTCGGGGGCGACAAGACGGTCCCTTACCTGGGCCGCAGAAGCGAGCCCAACCCTTTTATGGGCTGGCGGTCGATCCGGATCTTCTTCGAGAATCCCAAGCTGATGATCACCCAGATCCGCGCGATCCTCCGCGCCGGGCGGCACGGCCGGGTCTCTATGCTCTTCCCGATGATCACCACGTTGGAGGAGCTGCGGAAGCTCAACGCGATGGTCCAAGAGACCCGCGACAATCTGCGGCGAGAAAGTGTCCCCTTTGCTGAGGACGTCAAGACGGGGGTGATGGTCGAGGTCCCTGCAGCGGCTTTCTGCATCGACGCCTTGCTCCGCGAGACCGACTTCATCTCGATCGGCTCTAACGACCTGATCCAGTACCTGGTGGCCGCCGACCGGGACAATCCCAAGGTGGCACACCTCTGCGAGCCACTCTCCCCGGCGATTTTCCGCGTTTTGCAGATGGTTCTGGACGCCTGCGGACGAACCGGGACACCCGTGACCGTCTGCGGCGAGATGGCCGGTCAACCGCGGTCCGCCCTGGTCCTTTTCGGCATGGGACTGCGGCGGTTCAGCATGAGCCCGGCCTTCGTGCCCACCGTGAAAAACTTACTGGCTGGCGTGACGACCGCCCAGGCTGAGCGGTTTGCCCACCACGTGCTGCAACTCTCCACCAGCGAAGAGATCCGTGCCTATCTCAGCTCTCGGCTGCGCGAGATCTCCAGCACGATCGAGGCGCTCGACTCAGCCTGAGTCGACCCGCGCAGCTTCTGGCTGCCCACGGACGTTCCTTGTCGGCCGGAGACCAGCATGTTGCTCGGGACAGATGGCCTTGCTACGCTAAAGTCACGCCTCCGGAGTGCCGCCGCCAAGTCGCCGCGAGTGCCTCCTGGGCTCTCCATGCCGGGATGGTCGGGCGCTTTGCCGGGGTCGAGGCGGAACTTCCAAGAACTGAGAATCGGGACCGTGAGGGTTTCTCATCTTTGAGAAGGTGGGACCGATTCGTGAATGCGGCTTCTTCTTACAACAGCAGCGTGGGAAGCCCGTTAGAGCGTTTTGTCGGGTCTCTCCAGAAGTGGCACTGGGTTTGCCTTACGCTGAGATGACGCTCGGCTTCCGCGTCCTGGAGGCCAGGCCGTGACGACGCCGACTTGCGACGGAAGTCCGGGGACAGAGCTATGGCAAAACGTCCGAGTGTGCAAGAGATATTGGCGGCCGCGCGCAAGGGCGGGGCTGCCAAACCCGAAGCCGAAAATGAGCCTAAAGCCGCGCCGGAGCCAGCAGTCGAGCTGGAGAGCCAGGTCGAGTCCAGCGCCGCCGCGGTTCCGGCTCTGCCCCAAGCTCCCCCAGCGCCGCCGGCGAATGTTCCGACGCCCTCGTCGCTGGGCCGACCGCTGAGCCTGAAGGAAAAGCTGGCTGCGGCTCGCGCCGGTGGGGCGCCGGCAGCGGCAGCGCCGCAGGCCGCGATCACCGAAGCCTCGGCTGCGGCCGAGGCGGCGCCGGCCCAAGCTGCGGCTCCTCCACCGGCTGCGCCTCTGGGGCGGCCGATGACGCTGCAAGAGAAGCTGGCTGCGGCCCGGGGCCCGAGTACCGCAGCGACAGCTCCCGCAGCCGGTGCCGCCAAACCGGCGGAGGCCAAGCCAGCGGCCGCTGCCGCCGCCAAGGCCGGCGCGGCCAGGGTGCT
Organism: Isosphaeraceae bacterium; assembly: GCA_052146555.1. GTDB lineage: Bacteria > Planctomycetota > Planctomycetia > Isosphaerales > Isosphaeraceae > Aquisphaera. Next base: position 7,854 of record JBKQMU010000298.1, on the reverse strand, counting down.
TCCCCCGCTTGAGAAAATCACCGACCCGCGCGACCTGGCGGAGGCCCTGCGCCAGACGGGAGCCAAGAAGGCCAAAGAAAGTGCCGCCAAGAAGGCCGAGGCAGCCCCAGCAAAACCGGCTCCTGCCGCCAAGGCCGCCGCGCCGGCCAAGCCTCAGACTGTGCTGCCCAAGCCCTCGAAGGCCGCCGCGCCAGCGGCGCAGTCCAGTCGCCGCGGCTTCATGGTCGGCGGAGTCCTGGTCTCCTGGATCGCGGTTGCCTGGGTTACGTTCACCGCGGGCGTCGCGGCGCTCACCGCGATGTGCGGGCGGTTCATGTTCCCCAACGTGCTGGCCGAGCCGCCCAGCACGATCAAGGTCGGGACCCTGAAGGATTACGAGCCCGAATACGTCAGCGAGCGCTACAAGGCCGAAGCGGGCTTTTGGATCGTGCGCTCCACCCGGTACAACGGGCAAGACATCATCTACGCCCTGTCGACGGTTTGCACCCACCTGGGGTGCCCGCCGAACTGGCTGACCAACGAGCAAAAGTTCAAGTGCCCCTGCCACGGCAGCGGCTATTACATCACGGGGGTCAACTTCGAGGGGCCGGCCCCCCGTCCGCTCGAGCGGTTCAAGGTGACCCTGGCTGACGACGGTCAGATTCAGGTCGACAAGAGTCAGAAGTTCCAGCAAGAGCTGGGGCAGTGGTCAGATCCGGACAGTTACATCGCGGCGGTCTGACGCCTTAGCTGGTCCGCGCTGGCCCGAAGCTGGGCCGGCCGGTGCAAGCTGCCAGAGCCGCCCTCCGGCTCTGCGCGTGACGAATTGCAGTCTGAGAGGATAGCGACGCCCTCGCCCGAGCCCTCAAAAGGTGCGATACCGGGTGGGGCCCTCACTTACCGGCCCCTTAGCCTGAAGCGGAGTGAACGAGACCCCATGCCCATCCTGGACAAGATCTCCAACAACCAGATCTGGAAGAGCGTTTTCCGCCACCCCATGCCCACCGACCGACGCAACCGCGTGGTGGTGATGCTGACCAACTTCTTCCTTCACCTTCACCCCGTCAGTGTCCGCAAGCAGGGTATCGCACTGTCTTACACCTGGTGCATGGGAGGAACCACGTTCTTCCTCTTCATCGTCGAGGTGGTGACCGGCGTGCTCCTGATGTTCTACTACCGGCCCACGCTGGAACACGCCTACAACGACATTCTGGCGCTGCGCGACGTGACCACGCTGGGCATTCTGCGAGAGCTCCACCGCTGGGGGGCTCACGCCATGGTCATCGCGGTCTGGCTTCATATGTACCGCGTGTTCTTAACCGGCAGCTACAAGCCGCCGCGGGAGTTCAACTGGGTCGTGGGTGTGCTTCTCTTGGTGCTCACCCTGCTCTTGTCGTTTACGGGCTATCTCCTACCGTGGGATCAGCTGGCGATCTGGGCCATCACCGTGGGATCGAACATGGCCCGGGCCACCCCCGGTGTGGGCGTCGAGGGTCCTGGAGCGTCGCTCCTGCAGCTTCAGGGAGTGAAGCTCATCACTTCCGGGTCGGACGCGAAGTTTGCCTTGCTGGGAGGCCGGGCAGTGGGCGAGATGACGCTCAACCGGTTCTACGTACTGCACTGCGTGGCGATCCCGCTGGCCGCGGCGCTTCTGATCATGATTCATTTCTGGCGGGTGCGGAAGGATGGCGGGATCAGCGGCCCCTTATGATCGGATGCAGCCCCCTGGCCGGCTGGCCGCGGCAGGGGGCTCCTTGAACCAGAGGTCCCGGCCAGGGGTCCGGGCCGGAGGGTTGCAGCCATCCTGCCTGGGTAGGTGGTGCGGCCCTGCCTGGGTAGGTGGTGCGGCGGCTACCAGGGTCTCGATTCTCTCTTGGTCTCTCAAGAAACAACGGTTCACAGGCAGCCATGCAAAAAGAGTATCTTTCTTCCGGCGTGATGACCGGCCTAGCGTGGTACTACTTACTTGCCGCGATGCTCAACGCGGCCGCTGCGGCCTACGTCGCCTACATGGAGATGGTCAGCGAGGGCGCCTCGCGAGAGGGACTGGCGCCGCGGACGCGCCGCCTGCCCGACTGGCTGGCCCTCGCCTTCTTTGGTCTCTACGGCCTGGCGATCGTGATGATCCTGGGCCGCCAGGTCCTTCCCGGCGCATTGACCATCGCCTACTGCCTCTGCGCACTAGCCAACGCCCTGCTGGCGATCGTTGCCGGGGCTGACGCCGGTCATGTTGCCGAGGTTCGGCAGGCCGGCGGGGGCGATGGCACGGGCCCGGCCGGGTCTGCGGTGGCCACGCTCGATGATCACATTCCCGCGGTAGGCCTGGGCAAACCGATCAACCGCACGCTCTGGACGATCATCTGGGCCGTCTGCGCGGTTGTCTTCCAGGCCATGGGACTCTCCTACCTTTTCGGTGGTCAGGTCATCATGCCCCAGATCGCCCGCGACGCCATTGACGCCGTCTCCGGGCCAACGACCTTCTTCGTCGGAGCCACGGTTGCCTTTGCGGCCATGGTCGCCTTCCGCCGATTCCTGGCCAACGGACTGGTCGCATGGGTATGCGTTAACCTGTTTCTGCTCTTTTTCGGTCTGAGCATGACCGATTTCGACTTCCGCGACATCGTCACCAAGCCCGACAACGTGCCCATCGTCGGGCTGATCGTGCTGGTTGGTTACTTCACCTGGCTGGCCTTGCGGAGGGCCGTCATCAACGACGCGCGGTTGTCCCAGGGCTTGCCGACCCTCGAGCAGCTCGAGGTGGATAAGACCCTCACCTGGCCGGACCTGGTTTATACCGAGCTGATCTGCATGGTCGTGCTGACCATCTTTCTGGTGCTCTGGGGCATTGCGCTGCAGGCTCCGCTGGAGCAGCCGGCCACCTCGACGGTCGCCCCCAACCCCTCCAAGGCCCCCTGGTACTTCCTTGGGCTCCAGGAGATGCTGGTCTACTTCGATCCCTGGATGGCCGGTGTGGTCTTGCCGAGCCTGATCATCGTGGGGCTGATGGCGATTCCGTACATCGATACCAACAAGGAAGGCAACGGTTACTACACGATCGCCCAGCGCCCGTTCGCCTACATCACTTTCCAATACGGCTACTTGGTGCTCTGGACTGTCTTGATCCTCCTGGGCACGTTCCTTCGCGGGCCGAACTGGAACTTCTTCGGCCCCTACGAGTACTGGGATCTGCACAAGCTCATCCCACTGAACAACGTGAACCTCTCGGATATCGTCTGGATCTCGCTCTTGGGCACCACCAAGCCGTCGTGGATCTTGCTTCGGGAGGCGCCGGGGCTGATCCTTTGCGTACTCTACTTCGCGCTCTTGCCTGAAATCATGAGGCGGCTCTTTTTCTCGAAGTACGCCGAGCAGGCCGGCATGCTGCGGTACATGACGCTGGCGGTGATCCTGCTGTTTATGGCCAGCTTGCCGATCAAGATGGTGTTGCGGTGGACGATGAACCTCAAATACCTGGTGGCTATTCCCGAGTACTTCTTCAACATTTAGTGTCAGTTCGTGGGGCGTGACTCCCCGCGACGACGGCCGGCGGGCGCGTCCAGCGCCTGCCTGCCCGGGTGTCCGGACCCAGAGCACAGGACTCTCTTGCCATGCCAGCTTCCGAGGAAACGTATCGAGCCCAGCCCGCGCTGCACGTCATCTTCGCGGTGTCTTCGATTGCGATGTTGCTGTCGATTGTGTGGATGATCATGGCCGACCATCTGCGTCCCTGGAAGCAGGTTCAGCGCGATTTTCACGCGATCGAGCGTGAGAAGCTCAAAGTCACCGAGCAGGAGGCTCTCAAGACGCAGCAGACCCAGTCCGAAGCCGAGATCAAACGGATCGACGAGCAGATCAAGGAGGCTCAGACGAAGGCCGCCGAGCGGGGAGCGGAGTTGCGGCGCATCGAGAAAGAGCTCAAAGGGATGCAGGCCAAGACGGAGCAGCTTGATACCCGGCGAAAGTTCAAGAAGGCCGAGCTGGATAGCCTGCGTAGCCTCTACGACGGCATGATCGAGCGGGGCGAGGAGCACGAGGCACACAACTACTTGAACACGACGGTCGCCAAAGCCGAGGCGGAAGTGGGCGAGCTGTCTCGAGAGCTGGAAGCGGCCCAGCGCCAGCAGAACGAGAAAGAGGCAGCCAAGGAGCAGCTCCTCGGTCACGTCGATAACCTGGTCAAGGAGAAGGAGAAGCGGACTCGCGACGCGGACCGGGTCAAGCGTCTCCTGGAGCAAAAGGAAGCGCAGTACTTCGGCATTCTGGCCTGGTTGCGCGGCCTCCCCGGCATTGACATGGCGGCCCCGCCGGAAAAGATCCAACAGATCAGCCTGCCGGAGCTGACGATCAACTACAACTTCAAGGACGTGCCGCGGTACGACCGGTGCACGACCTGCCACCAGGGCATCGATCGCAAGGGATACGACAAAGACGCTAGCGGAAAGCAAATGCCCCGGGTCTATGCCGCGCATCCCTTCCTCGAATCCGGGGCGACGGCGATTAGCCCCAAGGGCGAGGTCGTCAAGGCCGGTCTCTACCTCGATCCCGACGGGCCGCACAATATCAACAGCTTCGGTTGCACGATCTGCCACGGCGGCCAGGGCTCGGGAACCGATTTCACGTTCGCTTCGCACACCCCAGGAAGCCTCGAGGAAGAGGAGGTCTGGAAACACCAATACGGCTGGCAGGAGATTCACCACTGGGACTACCCCATGCTGCCCCACCGGTTCATCGAATCGAGCTGCCTGAAATGCCACCACCAGATCACCGACGTTCCCCAGGCCAAGAAGCTCCAGGCCGGCTACCAGCGGATCGTTCAGTACGGCTGCACGGGCTGTCATGCCATCGGCGGCGAAGGGTCCTTCGGCCCCGACCTGACCGATGAGCGGACCGTCGGGCCGAACCTCCGCCACATCGGCTCGAAGGTTTCGCGCGATTGGGTCGAGAGGTGGATTAAGAATCCTCATGCCTTCCGGCCCGACTCGCGAATGCCCCGGTTCTTCGGACTGACCAACAACTCCGGCAAGGAAGACATTCCCAAGAGTGACGCCGAGATCCACGCGATCGCTCATTATCTTTTCGCCCGCAGCACACACCCGACCAGTTTCGTCGACGGGCCGCAGAATAGCGATGCCAAGCGGGGCAAGGAGCTTTTCCTCCAGAAAGGCTGCTTAGCCTGCCACCAGCACCGCCCCTATGATCTTGAGTCGGTGCAAAAGGCTGATCGCGACCATGTCAACCCGGCCTACAAGCCGGATCCGGCCTTGATGTATGACCCCAAGAATTTCCCCGAGGCGGTTCGCACCTACGCCCAGGCCAACTACGGACCGAACCTGGGCAACGTCGCCGCCAAGTTCCAGTCCCAGGCGGACAAGGGTTTCAAGTGGTTATCCAACTGGATCCAGAACCCCGAGAAGTACCATCCCAAGAGCTTGATGCCCAACCTCCAGCTCAGCCTCCAGGATGCCGCCGATATTGCCTCGTGGCTGATCTCGGTCCCCGGCGACTGGCCTGTCGAGTCCAGCGTGGCGTCGGTTTCCGATCCCGTGGTTTCCGGCGCGATCGATGAGCTCGTCAAGCTTTACGTGACCAAGGGCGGATATAAGAACCGAGAGGGCAAGACGACCTCGGTGCCCCTCAGCGAGATCGATCCGTTCGTCGGAAAACTGGGCACTGATGATAAGCTCTATTTCCTGGGCGAGAAGACGATCTCCCGGCTGGGCTGCTTCGGCTGCCACATCATTCCCGGCTTCGAGAATGCCAAGCCAATCGGTACGGCGCTCAACGACTGGGGACTGAAGAGCCCCACTCGCCTGGACTACGGCCACATTAAGGAATATCTGGAGAGCCGACCTGAGGAGGCAGATAAAGTTCGCGATGGAACCGACAGGTTCTACCAGGAACAGATCGAACATGAGACCCGCATCGGCTTCCTTTACCAGAAGCTGCACCGGCCTCGCAGTTACGACTTCTTGAAGGACAAGGAAAAGTACAAGACGTGGGATGACCGCCTGCGGATGCCCCAGATGGCCTGGGCCAACGATCCGGCCGCGGTTGAAGAGGTGATGACGTTCATTCTGGGACTGACCGGCGAGCGGATCAACAGCAAGTATCTTGCCAAAGCCCAGTATGATGAGGTCCAGACCGCGCTGGCCCGAGGCAGCCGGGTGCTCAACCGCTACAATTGCACCGCCTGTCACGTGCTGGAGATGCCCAAATTCACGATCACCCAGGGGATGAAGGTGGGCGAGGCGTTTACGGACTTTCTTGGCAACGTCCGGGCCTCGTACACGTCCCGAAGCAACGACTACCTGGCCGAGCTTTATCCCGGACTCACTTACGACCCGGCCAAGAAGCTTGACAACGAGAGCATCGAGACCGAGCTGGCGCTCAAGCCTGAGAGCGGTGAGGCGGTCACGCTCGAGGGCATGCCCACCGGAGTCTTCGAGAACGAGCTGACCGTCCAGCTCTGGAAGCCGGTCAAAATCCGGGGCTTTGACTTCAGCGTGGGCGACAACGTCGCTCTGGATCAGACCAAGATCCAGAAACTGCCGGCCTTGGGAGGGAACTTCGCCTGGCTCTACGCGACAGTTGCTCAGGAACGCGCGGGCACAAGCTTCGAGAGCTTCTGGAACCGCCTTCCTCCGCCTCTGGTGCGCGAAGGGAACAAGGTGCAAACCCCTTGGTTTGCGCTCTTCCTCCGCGATCCTTACGCGATCCGTCCGGCCGCACAGCTCCGAATGCCCCGGTTCCACTACGGCAAGGCCGAGGGCGTACACACCCGTGAGACCGAGGACCTGGCCGATTATTTCGCGGCCCGCGACGGCGCTGAGTTTCCCTATCAGGCGATCCCGCAGCAGCTCGCGGGGTACATTGCCGAACGCAACAGGGTCCATCCTCCCGACTACCTGGCAGCAGGGTGGTCGATGATGGCCAACAAGAGCTCGCCTTGCATCCAGTGCCACGCCATCGGCCAGTACAAGCCCAGTGGAGGCGACCAAGTCGTCAACGGCCCGGACCTCCGCCAGGTCTCCAACCGGTTCCGTCCCGGCTTCCTGGAAAAGTGGATCGCCAATCCGAAGCGCATGGTGCCCTACACGGCAATGCCTCAGAACGTGGTGCCGCATGGTGCGCTTCAGCTTCCGGTGCCCAAGACCTTCGAGGACCAGCCGATCGAAATGGTGCGTGCGATCCGTGACACCCTGCTGAATTATTCGAACGCGGTCGAGCAGCAACTCGCTGAATCGAAGCGTACCGCGCCGTCGTCCCCGGAGAACGCTCCCGCGGCAGCCGGGGCAGCCGTCAAGCCGACCGGGGGCGGCCTGTAACGATCGGCACCCCGGGCGACTCGCACTTCGGAAGCGCGGGGTCTGCCCGGGGCGGCACCTGAACTGCCGACCTGTCGGTCAGGTGCTCCCGCTCTGTAAGCGGGAGATGAGGGGGCCGGGGTTACTTCCGGCCCTTGTGTTTGACTGTGGGCAAGAATTTGCGTGAAGACACGAGGAGAAGCAATGATGAGAAGCCAGACGCGCCAGCCGACCGCGCTGAGCCTGAGCTTAGGCGCCACGCTCATGGCCGCAGCCTTCGGTTACGGCGGGACCGACACAGAGACAAGCGACGCGGTCGTCCATCCGTCGACCTCCGCCTCCAAGACCACAGTCACCGAAACGTCGGCTCCCGCCGTCGCGCCGGGCTCAACGACGACCACGGCGACCGCGTCGGCAAGCGCCGAGGGCTATGGCACGCTCAAAGGCCGGGTCACCTACGATGGCGACGCGCCGGCCGTGAAGGTGCTCTTCGAGAAGGGCAAGGCCGCCAAGGATCCCGATATCTGCGCCAAGGACGCACCGGTTATCTCCGAGCGGCTGTTGGTCGATA
>JBKQMU010000297.1:0-2542 GCA_052146555.1 Isosphaeraceae bacterium | reverse complement strand
CTCACGAGCTTCCAGAACCGATCCTGGTTGCGGCGATGCATGCCGCCAAAATGGAATCCATTCTGACGAAGATTACCAAGTCACAGAATTGTGTCCATACCTATGCCCCCTGGGAGAAGGTGCCGCGCAGCGGCGGATGAGGGCCCGGGGGCTTGCTCGCGCCTTGTGAGCCCCCTCATCCGGCCTTCGGCCACCTTCTCCCTGCAGGGAGAAGGGGATGGCCTTCGTCCTGTTCTCACACGTTGTACGAGGTCGAAGCTGTCGTGCCGCCGTGGCCGGTCCAGTTGGTGTGGAAGAACTGGCCCCGGGGGCGGTCGATCCGCTCGTAAGTGTGAGCGCCGAAGAAATCGCGCTGGGCTTGCAGCAGGTTGGCCGGCAGCCGCTCGCTACGATACCCGTCGAAATAAGACAGGGCGGAGGTCATGGCCGGAAGGGGAATGCCGTGGATGATCGCTGCGGCGCAGACCCGCCGCCAGCCTTCCTCGGCCCGGCTGACCGCGTCGCGGAAGAAGGGGTCTAAGAGCAAGTTCGAGAGGTGCGCGTTGCGGTCGAAGGCTTCCTTGATGTCGCCCAGAAAGGCGCTGCGGATGATGCAGCCGCCGCGCCACATCAGGGCCACGGCGCCGCTGCGGATCTCCCATTTTGATTCCTCGGCCATGGCGTGCATCAGGCTGAAGCCCTGGGCGTAGGAGATGATCTTGCTGGCGTAAAGGGCTTCCTCGACGTCGTCGACCATCGCCTGGGGGTTGCCTCGAAAGAGAGACTGGTAGCTCGTAAGAACCTTTGAGGCGGCCACGCGCTCGTCCTTCTGGGCCGAAAGCGAGCGGGCGAAGACGGCCTCGGCGATGAGGGTCAGCGGCACGCCGAGGTCGCAGGCGGCTTCCACGGTCCACTTGCCGGTTCCCTTCTGGCCGGCCGTATCGAGGATCAAGTCGATCATCGGCTTGCCCGTCTCGGAATCCCTGAAGGCAAGGATGTCGCGGGTGATCTCGATCAGGTAGCTATCGAGGGGGCCGCTGTTCCACCGCTCGAAAATGTCGTGCATGGCAGCCGGTTCGAGGCGCAAGAGCGTCCGCATCAAGTGGTAGGCCTCGCAGATAAGCTGCATGTCGCCGTACTCGATGCCGTTATGCACCATCTTGACGAAGTGCCCGGAGCCCTCGGGCCCGACCCAGTCGCAGCAGGGCGTGCCGTCGGCCACCTTGGCGGCAATCGCCTGGAAGATCGGCTTGATGTGTGGCCAGGCGTCGGGGTTGCCTCCGGGCATGATCGACGGCCCGTGGAGCGCTCCTTCCTCACCTCCCGAGACTCCGGTGCCGATGAAGAGAATTCCTTTCTCCTTGAGCGCACGGGTGCGCCGGGTCGAGTCCGGATAGTGTGAGTTGCCGCCGTCGATCAGGATATCGCCGGGCTCGAGCAAAGGGACGATCTCGCTGATGACCTCGTCGACCGGATCGCCGGCTTTAACCATCATCATGATCTTGCGCGGCCGCTTGAGCGCCGAGACAAGCTCCTGCACGCTGTGAGTGCCGACAACCGACCTGCCCTGCGCCCGGCCAGCCAAGAATGCATCGACCTTGGACGTCGTGCGGTTGAAGACGGCGACGGTGAAACCATGGTTCGCCATATTCAGGACCAGGTTCTCGCCCATCACGGCCAGTCCAATCAGCCCGATGTCAGCAGTCGCACTTGGAGTCGTCATGGCGTCACGTCCAGTCTTCGAGGATGTCAGAGAGAGGTGAAGGTCGCTCGGTCGCCGTGCCATTCTACCATTCTGAGAGTCGGCAGTGGGCAGTGGTGTGTGCCGGGTGCCACGCTCTCGTCCGTGTGAGCGTGCCGGGCTATGTTCGGGCTTCGCAGCGGCTCGGGCACGCTTGCGAAGTCGCAAGCGTGGCCCCCGGTGGATGATGTCAAACCATCCCCCACTCCATACTACCGCCTGACGACTGCCCATCAAAACCACTTCCGGCTGCGTGCATAATTCCACATGAGCGCGGGCGAGATGCACATGATCAGGCTTGAGGCGACAAAGAGCAGAGCCTTGGGCAGCGGTGTCTCGAAGGCCAAAGTTTCGGCGAAGAAGTTCATGCCGAAGAAGCCGGTGATGAACGACATGGGCATGAACATGAGAGTGACCATGGTCAGCAGCTTCATGATGTCGTTGGTGCGGTTGGACATGACAGAGAGATAAGTCTCGAGCGTGCCGGCGATCAGGTCGCGCAGGCTCTCGGAGATGTCGTGAATCCGCACCACGTGGTCGTAGACGTCGCGGAAATAGACCTGGTGCTTTGTCTGGATCGGCTTGTACGGGTCGCGCGCCAGGCGGTTGAGCACCTCGCGCTGGGGCCCGAAGATCTTGTGCAGCTCAATGGCTGCGCGCTTGATCCGGAAGATCATCTGCAGTGACTCGCCACGGGGGTTCTCGATCACCTCGTTCTGGATCGCATCGACGCGATCATCGAGGAATTCAATGGTCTCGAGCGACTGGTCCACAGCCCTTTCCAGGAGCCGGAAGAGCAGGTGATCGGGCCCGTGCTGGAGC
>JBKQMU010000296.1:0-2760 GCA_052146555.1 Isosphaeraceae bacterium | reverse complement strand
GAATCCTCCCGAGCTTCCTCCGGAAACCGAGCGACGGAGGGTGGCAGCGGGTCGAACTTCCCGGACCCGGGCGCTGGAGCTTGCACATGGAGTACGTCGCCAGAGACGTGCGTGACGGCCTGGCCATTTCGGCCTTGGCGTGGGCGCTTTGGTGCCTGGCAGCCGTCGTGGCGGCCATTCAAAGCATACGAAGGGGGACGGCGTGAACCGTGACGTGAGTGTGGCGATCATCGGGGCGTCGGGATACGCGGCCCGCGAACTTTTCCGAATTTTGCTGGACCACCCTCGGGTCCGGATCACCGTTGCGACCTCGCGGCAGGACGAAGCGCCGCGGGTCGATGCGCTTCACCCCAGCCTGACCCGTCGGATCGACCTGGTCTGCGAGCCAATGGACCCCGACCGGATCGCTGAGCGGGCCTCGTTTGCCTTTCTAGCCTTGCCGCACACCGCAAGCCTGGCCGTGGTCCCGGCGCTGCGGCAGAGAAACGTCCGGGTCATCGACCTGAGCGCGGATTACCGGCTTTCCGACCCTCAGGTCTATGCCGATTGGTACGATCACGAACATACCGATCTCGATGGGCTCAAGACGGCGGTGTATGGCCTGCCGGAGCTCTTTCGCGACCGGATCGCTACCGCGAACCTGATCGCCAACCCGGGCTGCTACACCTCGACGTCGATTCTGGCCCTGGCACCACTGGTTGCCGAGAACTTGATCGAGCGGACCGGTATCATCATCGACGCCAAGAGCGGCGTTTCCGGGGCGGGACGATCGCCCAAGCTGAACTTCCACTTTCCCGAGTGCAACGAGAGCCTGGCGGCCTATAGCGTCGGCCGGCACCGGCACACGCCGGAGATCGACCAGGTGCTCACGATGACCACCGGCGGTCGCGGCGAGCCGGTCGAGGTGATCTTCACGCCCCACCTGGTGCCGATGGACCGGGGGATCTTCGCGACGATCTACGCCCGGCCCAGAGGAGTGGCCGTCGAGCATGATCTGCTGGCGCTATACCGCTCGTTCTATGCGGCCAGCCCATTTGTTCGCGTCGTCCCGCACCTGCCGGCGACGAAGGACTCGGCCTTCACCAATTTCTGCGACATCACGCTACGAGTGGTCCGCGGTCGGATATTGATCCTTGCCTGTCTGGATAACCTGATCAAAGGGGCGTCCGGCGTCGCCGTGCAAAACCTGAACCTCATGACCGGCTGCCCCGAGGAGACGGCTCTTTTGTGATTGCCTGTCTCGATGCGGGCGTAGCGAGCAGGGAGGGCCAAGCTGTCGTCGAGCCGGACCGCATTGATCATGAGAAGACTCCAGCAAGGGTAGTTCCACTCATGTGCCAAGCATCGCGAAATGTTTTTTTGACATGGCTTCTTTTGCCCATCGCGGCCCTCGGCCAAGACAGCGAGCCGCGTGGGCCCAAGCTGGCCATCGAGTCGTATCAGCTACCAAACGGCCTGAAGGTGGCGCTTCATCGCGATACCAGCGTGCCCCGGGTCGTGGTCTGCCTGGCCTATCACGTCGGATCGCGCAACGAGCGCGCCGGGCGGACCGGGTTTGCTCACTTCTTCGAGCACATGATGTTTCGCGGTACCAAGAACGTTCCTAACTACGACGTCCCGCTCCAAGAAACCGGGGCACAGTCCAACGCGACGACGTCTGAAGATATGACCATCTATTTTGAGACGGTTGCCAGCGAATACCTGGAGCGGGCCCTCTATCTCGAGGCCGAACGCCTGGCGTTCCTTCCCTCGGCGCTCGACCAGGCCAAGTTCGACACCGAGCGCGAGGTGGTCAAGAACGAGCGGCGGCAAAGCATTGACAACGTTCCCTACGGGCTGGTCGACGAAACCCTGCTGGCGCAGGTCTTTCCCAAAGGTCATCCTTATTCGTGGCCGGTCATTGGATCGATGAAGGACCTGAACTCCGCCTCGCTCGACGACTTGAAAGCGTTCTTCGCCGAGTTCTACCATCCGGGCAACGCAACGCTTTGCCTGGCGGGCGATTTCGACCCTATCGCCGCAAAGGCGCTCGTCGCGCGGTACTTCGCTCCACTTGCGGCCGGGCCGCGGCCGGCTCCGGCTTTGCCACGCCCAGCAATGGCTAGGCCGGGCTCCGCCGAGCTTGCCGACCAAGTGAAACTGTCACGGATCCACTGGTCGTGGCCGACAGTTGCCGACGACCATCCGGATGCCCCCGCGCTCGATCTTCTGGCTCTCATCTTAGCCAGCGGCGAGACGTCGCGATTGTACAAATCGCTGGTCCGCGACCTCCGCCTGGCCACGAACGTCTCTGCGGACAGCGACACCAAGGAAATCGCCGGCCTCTTCACGCTCTTGGCCACCGCGGCCGAAGGGAAATCGACCGCCGAGATCGAGAAGGTCTTTGAGAAAGAGATCGCCCGGCTCAAGACCGAGCCTCCCAGCGCCTCAGAGATCGCCGGGATGCTGGCGTGGTCCGAGACCGGCTTTTACAGCCAGCTCACCGGGCTCGTCCGCCGCGCCATCGCGATCAGCACAGGTTTCGCCCAGAAAGATGATCCCGAGTATTATCGCAAGGACTTCGCCCGCAGGTATCGAGTCAGACCGAAAGATATTGAGAGCGTCGCCGAACGATACCTGACCGACAATCGGGTCCGGCTTCTGGTCCGGCCGCTTGCGCCGGGGGAAACGAAGACCGAGCCCGAGCCGGTCGGGCCGGGCCCGGACGTGGTCGCCGCGACCAACGCTCCCACGCGCCCCCCCGAGCATGGGCCAGACTGG
>JBKQMU010000295.1:0-7725 GCA_052146555.1 Isosphaeraceae bacterium | reverse complement strand
GCGTGAGCCCTCCATGGCAACGGTGGTGAAATCCAGTACGCCCGAATTTCACCAGGGGAGAGCTTCCCACGCCAGCTCAACTGTCAACTAGCTCACCCGCCCACGAGCCCGAAATGAGACGGTCCCTTTCTACTCGCTACTTTCTTCCGGTACATTCTTCGGAAAACCCGTCCTTCGGCGGGACCAAGTAACCGGATTTGAAGAGCCCATGGCGTCGCACTCTCGATTTCGTGTCGATTTCACTGTGGTATTCTGCCAATCTTCCCGCAAATTCAATATGGTCCATTGCGAGGTTTCGTTCCTCCTCCTATGATGTTAAATGGCACGGCAGCCAACGGCTGCTGCATGATGAATGAATACAGGTCGTCGGACGACTAAATAAATGGCACCCCGGTTCTCCGGGTGGCTAGTTGCAGAGTAAGCCGACGTGGTTGAACGCCTTCCGGGCGCTTGACCACGTCGGCTTTTTTTTCGACTTTGGCGAGAGAGGTTTTGAAATGAAGATCATTCCCCTTCCGGCCCCTAGATCAACAGGTGTTCAACTTGGAGCGGCCCCTACGACAGCCTCGGCAAAATCGACGACGACAACTGGAGCGATTTTCGGTGCCACGCCGGGGATGCCAGCGATGTTCAAGTCAAACTTCGACTACCAACTCGTCAGAGGCATGTGTGCCGGCGCCTATGGCGACGGCGGCGCATTCGGTGAGTTGTACTCGACGGCGCGGCGGATCGTGGACGAAGATGTAGAAAGCTGGACTGTCGAATGGAGCGGCACCGCGGAAAGGGTCGAGGCCATAGCCCACAACTGCCTGAGCGGCGGCCATGTCGTCAGTGCGCGTGAGGCGTTCCTACGAGCGTCCCTGTATTGGCGAACGGGCCTTTTCTACCTCGAAAGCAAGGATCCCCGACAACTCGCCATGTACCATCGTCACCGCTCCTGCTTCAGGCAAGCCGCGGCGCTGTTCGACCCGCCAATCGAGCCTGTCAGCATTCCTTACGAGAACGGCAAGACGCTGCCTGGGTATTTCATGCGCGCTGCTGCAACCGGCGGCCCGCGTCCGACCGTGATGATCCTCGGGGGCGGCGACACCACTTGCGAGGAACTGTACGACTTTGGCGGTGGCGCGGCGGCGATCCGCCGCGGCTACAACGCATTTCTGTGGGAGGGTCCCGGTCAAGTCGGCGCGTTCGCCCTGGACCCGAGCCTGACCTATCGCCCGGATTGGGAAGTTCCGACCCGGTACGCCGTCGACTACGTTCTTTCTCGCGACGACGTGGACCCCAAACGGCTGGCGCTGTCGGGGCACAGCATGGGCGGATACTTCGCCCCCCGTGCTGCTGCATACGAGAAGCGCATTACCGCCGTGATCGCGAATTCGCTGGCACCGGAGACCAAGCCCGTCCTCTTGGCAATGATGGGCCTTGATCCGAACAAGCTATATGGCGAAGACATCGAGGCAAAGATTGACCTCTCTGAGCCGATGAAGAAGTTATTGACGACAAATTTCAAGGAGCGAAGCGGGTTGGCTGGGAAGTCGCTCGCCGCCCTATTTGACAACCTCGAAGGTTACAGCTTGGCCGGGCTTGAGGGGAAGATCACATGCCCTCTGCTGAGCATAGCCGGTGAGGCAGAGGGACCATTGATGACAACTCTGGGGCACGCGTTCTACGAGAAGCTGACCTGTCCGAAGACGGAACGCGTGGTTCGCTTAGTGGATGGCGGCGAGGCTCACTGCACAATGAATAACCTGAGCCTCAAGCATCAGATCGAGTTCGACTGGTTGGATGATGTCTTCAAATAGTAGCGAAGATCAGATCGGCAGACGCGGACCGTGAAATCCCGGTCGAAGCACTACATGCCGCTGCTTTTTCTGCCATGTTCGTGCGTTCCTTATGGTACCTGATTGGCGCGAAGCGGCGCTTGATTAACGTCAATGCATTGCGGGGACTATTGCCCATGTCGGAACTCTGGACCAGTGCGTTCGAATCTGCGGGGCCGCATCTCGGCGCCGGATGGTTCTGGCTTTTTCCACTTTTGTTCGCGATCCACGACGGCGAAGAGGCTACGTTCGTCTGGATGAAAGGAAGTCTGCACAACTCCATATCTTACACGACGTTGAATGTGCCCCAGACACTCGTGGCTATCTCATTCGAGCTGACCATCTTTATGACTGCTGCGGCATGGGCGGCGGAGCCGGCCGCGTCGCGTCTGGCGATCTTAACGTTTGCGGTGTTGTTGGGCGGTTATACGGCCCACGGTTTTGTCCATCTCAATCTCGGGTGGCGCGCGCACAAGTACACTCTTGGTGTAGCAACAGCGTTGCCGTGCGTTGTGTTCGGCGGCTTGTTCATCTACGCCAAACTCATCGAAATCGGGATGCTGAGCTGGACGTTGGCTGCAGCCAGTTTTGTTCTCGGCACTCTTGCCATGTTGCCTTTGATCCGTGGTGCTCGCTGGGTCGGTTTGACCTTCGCTTGAGGAGCTCGGTCCTGCGACTTGCGCGACGAACAGACGACGCAAAAGCCACTGGCGACGGGATCATCTGCCCTAGGTAGTTTCCGAGCCTGTTGCCGGCACCGCTCCTGCCGCAGGGTCCGCCAACCGCAAAACTCCCGCGCGGATACCGGCCCGGAATATGAGCGGCAAACAGGGTAACGAACTTACCGGCGGACGATTCACGCCACGAAGGTGAACAAGTGATCGAGGCACAAGATCATTCGCAGAAAGGCCTTCGGTATTCGATCCGCCGTCGCAAGCCGGTGTCCCAGCCCTGGAATCCGGCTAGAAAAAGTTCTAACGGTGTCCTGTCGCCCCGAGGCGCTTCGGGTTCTCGTGAGGACTGCGCCGGGTCAAGGAGCAAAAGGTGGAGCTGGGAATCAGCCGCATGACGCGCGTGGCTGCGATCGCACTAAAAACCACGCCACCCGATCACGATGCGCTTTCCGACTCGATGTTTCGCCTCAGCTCTGGGCTCTTGATCATCGGTACGGCCCGTTTTGTTTGTGCCCTGGGGGATTACATTAGCAGCCTGCTCCAGACGACTCGTTTCACCATTCCCCCCCTTGCGGTCTTCTCCGTATTTTTCGCTCAGAATTCCCCGGCAAGGCTGCTGGCATCGTGCTGGCCGCTGGCTCTGGCGATGACATTGCGGTTGACCGGTGGCCGAGTCTTCCAGGGCGCCTCGGCGATGACGTTCTCCCTGATATCTGTGGTCGGGCTCTTGGAGCTGCTGGCGGGACTCACGCTCGGAGCTTTGCCGGATCTGCTCTTAGGTTCCTTCGTCGTTCCGCGATGGCCTCTGAAGCATGGAAACCCGGCGGCGGTGGCACGCACGATCCTGGGGTCCGTTCAGTTGACCATGGAGCTGGCCGCGGCGGTATTTGCCTGCGTCTTGGTTTGGAAGAGTCACCGCGTGGCTGCCAGGTGCCCAAGCGACGCGATTTCGCTTTCGCCGCGCGAGCGGATGCGCGGCCGCCTGGCAATGTATATTTCCCTGGTCTTCCTGGCGCTCTGGGTTCGAATTCCGGTCTGGTCAGCCTGCCTCGACGTCCTGGGCCCGCTCCGGCTGGCCCGCGGGCTCGTCGCAATGAATCGCGCGGCTGCGAAGGTCTCGAACCAGAATCGGCCGACGAACTTTGCAGACCCCCGCCAGCACGAGATGGAACTCCGGATGTGGACCAACAGCGCGCTTCAGCTTGGCGCGTCCAATCAACTCTCCCAGGCCAAGGATACTTATCTCAAGGTCATTGCCAGGGCCGAGGCGCTCAGTCGGGACGGTGAGCCAGCGGCGACCTGGAAGGACTCGCTGGCGCTGGCGCTCAATAATCTGTCCTGGTTGCTGGCCACCTGTGACGATGCCAAGTTTCGGCAGCCGCAGAATGCTCTGTCCTATGCCAAGCGGGCCGTCGAGCTTTTCCCTAGCGAGGGCAATTATTGGAATACGCTAGGTGTGGCCTACTTTCGCGTCGGCCAGTGGCAACGGGCGAAAGAGGCCCTGAAACGCTCGATGGAACTCCGTGGCAAGGGCCAGGGCGATAGTCATGACTGGTTTTTCCTGGCGATGATCGATGCCAGGGAAGGTCAAGAAAGAGAAGCCCGTCGCTGGTACGACCGAGCGGTCTCTTGGTTCCACGAGCGAAGTCCGAACGATGAGGAACTCTACCGGTTCCAGGTCGAGGCCGCTTTAGCGCTGGGACTGCCAACCCCCCTTGCCCCAAAAGCGACAGCGCGTTAATCTGCCGGCCCCTCGATATCACCACCCCGCATCCGCCGCAATCCTTCGCCTCTGGGCTTGTCCGCCGAGTGAGACGGAAAGCTCGACCCGCGATGCAGCCCGTGCCAATCGCTGCACGGCAGAGAATTCGTGCATTGGCGCGCCTGAATTTTTTTTCATATTGACGTACCAGTTTTTTTCTGAAGATACTGCTATCGAGTTCCACTTTTTCGTATTGACGAGGCAGTTCGTTCTGAAGAGACTGCACGCGAAATCCACCCCATCGCTGCGCTGTTCGCGGCGGTGAGCCCATTCCGCTCGATGAACACCTCCGACTTTGGCGGCTCGTTCCCGCGCGTCGGTAGTTAAGAGCAGGACACGGACGTTATGAGAGCAGTTTTCTCATTTGCCCTCGTTTTGCTGGCACAGAGTGTCTCCTGCGGGACGCTCGCAGCCCAGACTGGTTCGCCCGTTGCGCTTGAGCGGGCACGTATCCTGATCGCCGGTTCCGAGCATGAGAAAGCCGCGGTCGTGCTTGAAGAGGCGCTCGAGACTGCTTCGCCGAGCGACAAGCCTGCCTTGGTCGGACTGCTGCGCCAGTCTTATCGCAGCCTGATCGATCAGGCCGAAGCGGCCGGCAAGAGCCGGCAGGCCGCCGAGTATCGTGAAAACTTGGCGATCCTCGACCAGACGCCGATCGCCTCGGGGGGAAAGCCGCAGGAGAATGCTTCGCAGCGCGAAGTGCGCGTGGCAACCCCGCCGGCTGGTTCGTCGGACAGTTCGCCACCTGCGCAGTTGCCGCGACGATCCAATCTTCAGCGCTTGCCCCGATCATCGACCGATCCCGATCAGGACCTTATCAAAGAGCCGCCGGCGCAGGCCGACCCGGGGCGTCTGCCTGCACTCGAAGGGCCCGGCACTCCGGGCACCACCCGGCCCGGTATACCGCGCGACTCGGGAGCGAGCACGCCGGGGCCTGGTGAGCTTGCTCCGGATACAACCGCAGGGCCGCTCGCTGTTTCCGATTCAGGCCAGGCTCTTGCCACTACCCCTGGTCCAGGGGACGCGGTCCCTGCACCGGCCGATTCGTCCCTCGCTTCCGGCGCGGCCCTTGGCACGCCGGGAACTCCCGCAGCCAATCCCGTGGTCACGGTTTCCGATGTCGAGCGGGCCGATCGGCTCTTCAGCGACAAGAAGTACGGGCTAGCCGGGCCGATCTACGCCATGCTCGCCGCCAAGAACCAGCTTCCCGCAGAGCGCAAGCAGGTCTGGGCGTATTGCCGCTGGGTCGCGGTGGTTGATCGGATCAACGCCCTCCCGCGCACGGATCGTGAGTGGGATCAAATCGAGCAAGAAATTCGCAGCATCCAGCGACTCACCCCCGGAAGCTGGTACGGCGATTACCTGAGTCGGGTCATCGAAGCGCGCCGCACAGGACGCTCATCCGCTCGCGGCCGGTTGGTCGTACGCGGCTCGGCTCCTGACGAGTCCTCATCGCCTGCACAACCCGGCGTGGCGGAAGACTCAAGATCCCGGTCCGCGGCTTTCCAGCCCGCGCCAGCCGGCAATGCCGGCGAGCGGCAGCCCTTGGGTTTGCCCACAGCCACCGCCCCCGTCGACGCAGGGAAGGAGCAATCGGTTGCTCCTTCCTCCACGACCGAGAATCCGGCCGCGACCGCGCCTCAGGCCTGGCACGTCCGCGATACCGCCAATTTCCGCGTCTACTACACCGATGGCGCGCTGGCCGAAAAGGCGGCCGAGGCCGCTGAGGCGGTTCGCGCTCGCCAGGCCGAGCGATGGGGTAGCACCGCCACAGGGAGCCAGTGGTCGCCGCGCTGTGATATCTATCTCTATTCGTCTCCCAAGGTCTTCGCCAGGATGACCGGTCAGCCGGAGGCGTCGCCTGGGTTCTCGACGATGAGCATGAACAGCGGCAGGATCATCGCCCGGCGGGTCAACTTAAGGGCCGACCATCCTCAAATGCTCTCTGCGATCCTGCCTCACGAGGTGACGCACGTCGTCCTCGCCGATCTCTTCACCCGGCAGCAGATTCCGCGCTGGGCTGACGAGGGGATGGCCGTGCTGGCCGAGCCCATCACCGAGCAAATCAGCAGGGCCTCGGAATTGATCGGTCCGCTTCAGGACGGCCGGGTGTTCAGGCTCAGCGAGCTGATGGCGACAGACTATCCCAGCGCTGATGCCTGGAGCTTGTACTACGCCCAGAGTGTGTCGCTGACCCAGTTCCTGGTGGAACAAGGAACCCCGCAGCAGTTCGTCTCATTCGTGCACACCGCCCAGCACAAGGGCGTGGAAAGCGCGCTCCGTGAGGTCTACGGGATCGGGGGCTTCCCCGAGCTGGAAAATCGCTGGCAGAACTTCGCGCGACGGCAGATCGCCGCGGTAACCGCCTCGAGCCGAGGACCATCCTCGGAGTTAGAATCGACCCCTCACCGATAAGCCTCTTGCAAAGACCGGCGTCTCACGTCACCGCAGACGTCTCACAAGCTCGATTGCGAAGCCACAGCTCGAGCGCTTGGCCGATGGTATCAGCATGGGCCGGAAGCTGAAGCTCGACTTGCAGCGCGCCGAGCTCGTCTCTCCAGACCAGCCAGCCGGGTGTAGGCTGGCATCCCTCTCGGCTCGCCATGGCCCGTTGCGCGAGCATCAGGCGCAGGCGATCCGTCTCCCGCTCGCGTGGATCGACACTCACGACCAGCGTCCGCCACTGCCGTTTGCGATCGCGATAAATAGCGTCAGCCCGGCCCAGAATCACAGTGGCGTCATTGGGCGATCCGGGCCAGGCAAGGGTCCACTGCAAGTCTTCGGAAAGAGACGTGCGACCCCTCGCGGCGTCACGAAGTTCTTGGAACAGTGCAGTTGTGGGCCAGAGCATTAGCCACTCTGCGGCCAGTTGCACAAGCGCTCCGCTAGCCGCCGGAGCTTGCCTCAGCGCCATCCTGGCGCTGACTTGCTCCACGGAATCAGAGCCCGGCCGACACAACTCCAGGAGTGCGCCTTTGACCAAGCGACCGATCCGGGCCCAGCGCGCAGTCGAGTCACGTTCCAGGTCGAGGTCGATCCGCCGCGGTACCGCAGGGCAGGGTCGGACGTCGAGCTCCGCCCTGATCTGCCACGCCGGTGCCGCCGTGGCAATCGCGCGCTCGATATCCAGCAGTCGCTGCCGCGCTGAGGGGTGCAAGCGTCTGGTTTCCGGCTCGGGAGGGCGGACCAACACGACTTGCACGTCCGGCACGGGCCATCCGTCGGGCAACCGGCCCAGGCAGCGGCCGGTTCGCCAGTCGAAACGCTCGAACAAAAGCTCAAGCGCAGGAGACACCGGCTTCGGGCATCCCGGATTGACCAGGCAGCACGACTCCACAGCTTCCAGTAGGCGTGCCCCGGGTTCGTCAGGGTTCGGCTCGCTCTCCAGTCCCGTCGCAAGCACCAGATGATCTCGGGCACGCGTGGTCGCAACGTAGAAGAGCCGCAGCGCCTCGCTCCGGTCCTCGTC
>JBKQMU010000294.1:0-4532 GCA_052146555.1 Isosphaeraceae bacterium | reverse complement strand
ATAATCAAGAGGTGAAGTCTTGACTACATCGTGAAAACGGCGAGGTTAGCCCATCGCAATTGGACTTACGTCGATTTTTGGACGAAAATCGGGGGAAAATTCTCGCAACTCCGTAACTTGGGCTAGCGCCTGTTGGCCCACTGCCGACGGCGGCGCAGGGGCACCGGAAGGGTTCGGGAACTTCAGCGCTCTTGCTTGCCGCGGGCCAGCCCATAGTTCTCGGGAGCTTGGGCGAACTTGCCCGAGACAACAGCTGCAAGGACCGAAAGCTCAACCGCGGCGGCGGCGGCGGCGATGATCTCTGCGAGCTTGCGCGAGTCGTGCAATCGGTCGCCACAGCCGATCAGTTCGAGATTACGCCGCTGCACCGGCAGCCGAGTACCACCTCCGACGGTGCCCACGGTCAAGGAGGGGAGGGTCATCCGAAAGAGCAAACCGTCGCCGCCGTCGGGAGAGGCCTGGCTGAAGGCGATCGCATTCTCGGCCAGACAGGCGATGTCCTGGCCGGTCGCCAGATAGATGGCCGCCAGCGCACTGGAGAGGTGCAAGTTGTCGCCCAGCATGCCGATCGCCTGCGACGACGAAGTGGCCAGTTGCTGGAAGTCGAGCACCGCTTCCTGGCGGACGCCCAGAAAGTCCAGCACCTGGTTACCCAGCGAGTATTCGACGGTTACCGAGTGGCCGCGGCCGCACATCAGGTTGCGCCGCGATGGCCGCTTGTCGCTGTTGAAGCCCGATTCCAGATAGTAATGAAAGCCTGTTTCCTGGTGGATGTAGCGGCAGGCGGCCTCGGTCGCCAGAGTCACCGTGTTCTGGCCGGCTGCATTGCCGGTGTCATAGACGAAATCGAGGACGACCCACTGCTGGATGGGGGTTGGATCGACGCGGAGCAGGCGTCCCTGGCGGGTCGTGCTCTCGGCGACCGCGAGGATCGAGTCGGCATGATCGCTGATCCAGCGCAGGAACGAGTCGATCTCGGTGATCGTGGGCAGGCAGAAGGCAGGGCTACGGCTGAGCTCTTGTTTCAGGTGAATCGTCCGGCAACCCCCCGCCATGGCGATCGCCTGCAGGCCGCGGCTCATTGCCAGAGTCAGCGTCCCTTCCAGGGTGCATAAGGGCACGATAAACTCGCCGCGGGCATAGTCACCGTGGACCAAGAGCGGCGCCGCGATGGACATGGGCACCGGCACATAGCCGACGTGGTTCTCGATGATCCCGTGGAGCTCGTCCAGCCTGGGAAGAGGCATGCCTTCCAGGTTCAGTCCAGTCGACTGCTCGACCCACTTGAGCCGCTGCACCGTATTCTTGGGCTCGAAGCCCGCAGGCGGTTTCCCCGCAACCTCGGGTCGCGGCTGCTCATGGATTTTGGCACGCAATTTTTGGTTGGACGCGACGACTTTTGGGCTCATGGGTGCGGCTCGCGGGGTTGATGTCGTGTAGGTGCTAACACGCCAGGAACGAGCGCAGCTTCCCGCGACGATCCGCGCCGCAAACGAAAGGTCCCTAAGCCCTGGGAAGACGGGAGAACAGCGACGAATCCCGTGACAAATGCAGGGACAGATACTTCACTGATTAGTCTAGCGAATTGAGAGTCAATTGCAAACTTCGGTTCTCTGGAGAATCAAGGTAATTTCACGGCGGATGCAAACCGTAAGGGTTCGGCTGTTGTTCTCAGCCGTTTTCCTTGTGACTCACCGCGCCAGAGGGAAACGAGCGCACCGAAAAAACACGAAAAAGTCACTGGTGCCGCCTTGCCAGGACTCGACGAATGATGTACGTTTGTGCGCAATCGCAGGAGGCATGTTCTTGGGAGCAGGTGCCTGGGCGAAGTTGGTCGAAGTTGGTAGTGGGGGGCCGGGAGCGATGTACGATCCGATCGACCCGGGAACCGCAGTCACGTATCGGCGGGCCTATGGTGAGGCAGCGCGGCTGGTGGAGATCGCGCGGTTCGACCATTGTTTTGGCCGTGATTTCGCGGCAGGGATCGGTGGGAACGTAGAAGCCATCCGCGCCGAGGTCAGGCGACGAATGGGGTCGGCCGCGGATCGACAGACGGTCGAACTGGCCATTGCCGACGCCATGGCGGGCCGCTCGCCCCGGTGCTGATGTGGGGAAAAGCGGCCAACTGGTGCGTGAGGATGGTTCCCGAAGCTCGTCGCACGCGGTCGGTTTCGTCGCCGTCAGGGTTCAGCATGCGAGCATGCCCAGCAGGACGCGCGGATCGGCGGGCTTGACGAGATGCGAATCGAAGCCACAGGCCAGGGCCCGGAGACGGTCGCTTTCCTGGCCATAACCGGTGACGGCAATGAGTCGGGCGCTCGCGGTGCCTGGATTCTGGCGGATTGCGTGGGCGACTGCGTAGCCGTCCATGCCGGGCAGTCCGATATCGCAGATGACGACGTCCGGCTGGGCGCGCTGGGCGGTCTCGACGCCTTCGGTGCCTGTGTAAGCGAGGCTGACGTCGTAGCCGTGGATGGTCAGCAGCCGCCGCAGGCTTTCGGCCGAGTCTCGATTGTCTTCGACCACGAGCACGCGAACGCTCCTGTCGGCCTTCGGGGCCGGTGGCAGCTCCAAGATGAGGGCGGACGGCTCGCTGGCCAGCGGCAGCCGGACAGTGAATTCCGCACCCTTGCCGGCACCGGCACTGTGGACGCCGACTTTGCCGCGATGAAGCTCGGTCAGCCGCTTCACGACCGCCAGACCGATACCCAGTCCACCGCGGCTGCGATCCAGGCTGCGGTCGGCCTGGGTAAACAAATCGAAGAGCCGGGGCAAGAGTTCCGGCTCGATGCCAATGCCGTTGTCGCGCACCCGCAGAACTGCCTGCTGGCGCGTAAGGTCGGATGTGACTTCGATCTCGGCCTTGCCCCCTCGATTCATGAACTTGCAGGCGTTTTCCAGGAGGTTATCGAGGATCTGGGTGAGCCGAGTGCGGTCGCCGTGCACCCAGACGGGAGTTTCCTGGAGCCGGGTCACAAGCGCGACACCCGCCTTGTAGAAGAGCGTCTGGTGGTCCTCCGCGTCCTCCCGGGCAAGCTGGCAGAGGTCAATTCGTTCTTCCTTCAAGCGGAGACTTCCCTGGGTGATCCGGGCAACGTCAAGCAGATCGTCAATGAGACGGCTCAGGTGCATGATCTGCCGCTCCATCATGCTGCGAATCATCGCCACACTCGTCGTGTCATTCCCCTGAAGCTCGAGCAGTTGCACCGCGTTTCGCAAGGGCGCAAGCGGATTCCTCAGCTCGTGTGCCAGCATCTCCAGGAACTCGTCCCTGTGTTTGACCTGCTCGCGAATCTCCGCCAGGAGAGCTTCCTTTTCTTTCTCAATCCGCTTGCGGTCGCTGATGTCCCGGGCGATCTTGGATGCGCCGATGATTTTCCCCGTCGCGTCACGAATCGGTGAAACGCAGAGTGAGACGTGGACGATATGTCCGTCCTTGGCTTGGCGGATTGTATCGTAGTGGTCGACCCGCTCGCCTCGTGAGACCTTCTCAAGAATCCGGACCATATCCTCACTATTGCCCGGCACCGCGAGCACCGATATCGGGCTGCCGATCATCTCGGCCGCGGTATAACCGAAGATCCGCTCAGCCCCGCGATTCCAACTTGTGACTATACCGCCTAATGTCTTGCCGACGATGGCGTCGTCGGACGATTCAACGATTGACGCCAGGAAACTCGCCATCGCGCTAGAGTCCACAAATGCAGTAATTGATCGCTCTTCCGATCGTTGGACAGCAAGGTCCGGACCTTGATGCGTGCAGCAGTTCATGTCTTTGTCACCTCGCCCGGGTCGGGCTAATCTGCCATGCCCCTGAGCCAGGTATGGCCCTGCAAATTCTGCGCCATCCACGCTTGATAGCCGTCCGTGGTCGAAAACCTCTTCTAACAAGAATCCTCGGTTGTTCGAGTCGCGACTCGAATGTCGGTTTTCATCGATGCCGAATCTAGCATGGTCATTACTGGCGTGCGCCGGTACGATGTAATGTGTATCTATTTATGTACTATAACTCTTGGGGGCGACAAATTCAATAGCCTTTAAATTAAAATCCGTTCATCGTTATAAGGACCATCGTTGTCCAGATGAGAACCAACCCAAGCGCACCCTTTTCGAGGCTCGTCGCAGACGATCGAGACACGAACCAGGGAGCAGCGAGATTAAGATTTCATGGCGGCTACGCATAGCCCGGGGCAAAGGGGTCGAAATCGTTGCCTCCGCCGTGCCATCAAGAGAGCGATACTTGAATTATCGATGAGCTGGGCTGAGAACGCCCGCGGCGAGCGTGGCAAGTTAACCTCTCATCGATAACAAATCTACTATAATCCTACTCCATCTGTGGCCAATATAATTCGAAAAGTGGCCGTAGGCGTCGGGGAGGGCATCGTGTCCGTGATTCTTGATGAGGTGCTCATCACGAGCAATCCGGCGACCGGAGCCCAGATCGGTCGAGTTTGCGCCACGCCGGCCGAGCAGGTCGCCGGGTTGGTCGCGCGTGCCCGGCAGGCACAAGAAAGCTGGGCCCGAGAGCCCTG
>JBKQMU010000293.1:0-2769 GCA_052146555.1 Isosphaeraceae bacterium | reverse complement strand
TTGACAAAGGGGCCAAGCACGCCCGACGGCAGGTTGCGGGCTTCGTCCCCCAGTTTCTTGCGCGCCTGGTAGAATTCCTCGGGGACGTCGGCCGGCGGTGTGCTGTCCTTAAGAGTTACCGTCATGAACGCGAGCCCCGGTCGCGTCATCGTCTCGACGTGGTCATACCAGCGCAGCTCCTGCATCCGCTTCTCCAGCGGATCGGCGACGAGATCCTGCATCTCCTGCGCGGTGGCTCCCGGCCATGCCGTTGTGACGGTCAGGATCTTGATGGTGAACGAGGGATCCTCGGCCCGGCCAAGCTTGAGGAACGCATAGGCCCCGGCAACGGCAATGATGATGATCAGGAACAGAGTGATGGTGCGCTCGCGCACCGCCAATGCGGAGAGGTTGAAACGGCTCATTGGGCTCTCCTGTTATCGACGAGGCGGACATGCTCGCCCCGGTAGAGCAGGTGGGCGCCCAGCGCCACGACGCGCTCGCCGGGCTCGACGCCGGTAACAACGACGGTCTCTTCGCCGAGCCGGCGAACCTGCACGGTCCTCCATAGAACGGACGACGAGTGCGGATCGACGACCCAGACACCGCTGGACTTGCCGTCGTCGTAGAGCGCTCCAAGTGGCACTTCCACGGCGTCGGTGGTTCCGCCGGTCGCCACCGACACGGTCACAGTTGCCCCCAATGGAGCCCGCGATGCGTCGCCATCCAGGACATAGCGGGCCTCGTAAGTTCGGGTAGAGGGATCGGCGGCATCCGAGAGCTGCCGGAGATGTGCCGGCGAAGGGGTGGATCTCGCGCCATACACCCTGGCTTGTGCCGGAGATCCGACTGTCGGGCGCACGGTTTCAGGAAGATTAACGACTGCCTCGCGAGGCCCCGCATGGGCCAGCTTCACCACCGTCTGGCCCGCGGCGACCACTTGCCCAGGTTCGGCCAGGGTCTCGACGACAGTCCCGTCGGTGTCAGCCAGCAGCAGCGAATATCCGGTTTCGTTTCGTGCAACGTCGGCTTGGGCCTCGGCGGCTCGTAATTGCGCGGCCGCAGAGTCGGAGGCGGTCTTGGCCTGCTCGTATTTCTGCCGACTCTCTGCACCGGCGGCTGCGAGCTCGCGATAGCGCACCTCGTCGTCCCTGGCCTGGACGGCTGCGGCCCGCGCTGCTGCGACCGCGTTTTCCCGAGCGGTCAGCGCCAGGTCAAGATCCTTCGGGTCGAGGCGCATGAGCGGCTGGCCGGCATGAACCTCCTGGCCGACATCGACGAGGCGCTCGACCACCTTACCCGGAACGCGAAAGCCAAGATTGCTCTGCACGCGCGCGGCAATTACGCCCGTGAATACGCGCTCGGAAGCTATACCCGGCTTCACTATGGCGACCTGGACGAGTTGGGATCCCTGACGAGGGTCGAGCCGCGCCGCCCGATCCAGCTCCCGGTTGGTTGCCGTGGCCGGACGGAAGATCACCGCCGTACCGAGGCCGGCCACTGCCGTCAAAGCCGCGGCGTACATAACTATCTTGAGAGGTTTCTTTGTCCGAGCTCCCGCTCCGGCAGCACTCATGGGGTTCCTCCCTTCGCGGATACTAGATTCCAAAATAGAAGTGAGTCAAGGGCTTCTTCTGAAATAGAAGAAACTTGACACTGTCTAAATATAAGACCAGGACTTGACACTGTCAAGTGGTTCGGTTAAAAAATTTTAGGCCATGCGAAACGACACTGATCTTCGGCAAAAGGTGCTAGAGGCGAGCCTGGCCCTGATTGGAGAGGGTGGGCTCGACCGGCTCAGCAAGCGCGAGGTAGCACGCAAATCCGGCGAGAGCCATCAACAGCCCTACTACTATATCGGCGACCGTGAGGCCATTCTCGCCGCCATCGCGGGGGAAGGGTTCTCAAAGCTCGGACAGTTATTCGTGCGGGCCGTCGCTCAAGCTGAGTCCGAACCGGCAAGGGCCCTGGAAGCTATCGGCCGCGCCTATGTCGGGTTTGCCCTGGGCCATCCCGCCTATTTTCAGGCAATGTTTCGGGCCGACGCAGTCCCGCTCGATCGCTACCCCGACGTGCGCAAACGCGAAGATGAAGCGTTTGGCAAGCTGGTCGAGGAGATCGGCAAGGCGTTTGCCGATCAACCGCCCGCGGTCAGACTAACAATCTCCATCGCTTGCTGGGCGATGGTGCACGGCTTGGCGACACTCATCCTCGAGGGAACCCTTGCACGTACAGTCGGAATTCCGCGTGCGCGGCAAAGACAGGTGGCAAACGAGGTGATCGGGACATTCACGAGCTTATTGATCAAGGACCGCAGGTGAATCCACGGGCAGAACCGAGCCCCTGTCTTGCTCGCCAAGCCTAACGGTTTCGTTCGGCAGTGAAGCCAACCTTCGGGGATGGCTCCGTCTGAGACTCCGGAGAAGGCGTGGGTTAATATCGTGACCGCGCTATCCGTCCCGACGTTCGGTCTTTGCCTGAACGCTCTTCGCCAGATCGGTATTCCGTCTAGAGCGCGCCCAATCAACGGGAGAGCCGAGCGAGACGGGTCTCCCCTAGAAAACGATGCGCGACTTCGGTCGGCTAGGATTTAGAGCTTACTCGCGGACGTTCAGCTCGATCCAGAAATCTTTAATCGCGCGCCTCGTCGTCGCGTCGAGCAATCTACGACTTGAGACTCCTAATCACGCTTGACGACGCGGATCAGAGCTGTGCCGCGAGGCTCCGGCTTGGCGGCTTCGATTATGTTCCCCTCTCAACGAATCTGAATCCATTCCTCGAAACGGCCAC
>JBKQMU010000292.1:0-15336 GCA_052146555.1 Isosphaeraceae bacterium | reverse complement strand
TGGCCTTGCTGTCTGCCGCGTCGGGTCGATGCATCGCAACCTCGTGGCCGCCATGGCAGGCTGTGCATGTTCGCCGCTCAACCCAGGATGCGTATTCGTGCAGATCCGATCAAGCCGGTTCCTGGGCAGACCTGGTATCCTTGATCGTTGTTGTTTCGGATCCCAAGTTAGGTTTGGAAGAGCCCCTTGACCGCCACTTCAATATTGTCGCGGTGGAGCTCGGCACTCGCGGAAGGATCGAGAAAGAATGAGCTGTGCTTAGCGGCCGCATGGGTACCGTCGCAGTGGAGCTGGGCACTCGCGGGCGGATCGGGAGGGAAGTACCAGGCGCGCGACAAGGCATGGGCGAGGGATAGGGAAATGAGCCATGAGTGAAGTTTCGAGCGATGTCGCGTTTACCGCGGCGGTAAAGCTGGTGCAAGAAAAGAAAGGTTCGAGACGAGGCCACGCTCAGCTTGAGGCCTCCGGCGGGTTCGCGACGATGATTAGTCCGCAGCTTGCCGATTACATCGCCAATCTCGACATGTTTTACCTCGGCACGGCCAACGCGGTCGGTCAACCCTATATCCAGTACCGCGGCGGTCCCCGGGGTTTCCTGAAGGTTATCGACGATCGCACGCTGGCGTTCGCCGACTTTTCGGGAAATCGGCAGTACATTACTCTGGGGAATCTCTCGGAGAATCCCAGGGCGTTCCTGTTTCTGATGGATTATGTGCGTAGCCGGCGGGTCAAAGTCTGGGGCACAGCGCGGGTGGTCGAAGATGACCCTGAACTGCTATCACGACTCGTGGAGCCGGGATACAGGGCCAGGCCAGAGCGAGCAATCGTCTTTGCCGTCGAGGCCTGGGACGCCAACTGCCCGCAGCACATTCACCCGCGGCTCCGCGAGACCGACGTCAACCGGATCATTGCGGGTTTACAAAAGCGGATCGACGAGCTGCAATTGGCGCTGGAAGAGGCTCGATCCGGCCGCGCCTGAGTTGCCTGGGAAGCACAGGAGCCGACCGGTCCCAAACGGCGGCCGTACTCCTCTGGCCGGGAAAACCGACAAGCTCGAGATCCGCGCCTGGCCGGGAACCGGGCAGCGGCTCGAGCTCGAAGTTCCGGAGGTCGTTTCCGGTTCAAGGCGTCGGGTTCCTCGAAAAACAGTGCCGTCAACCGCGATCAGGGTTCCTCGGCCTTCTTCTGGGAGATGAGGCGGCGCACTCGCTCGGCCAGAAGCGCCCCGTCGAACGGTTTCTTGAAGCCGTCGTTGAAACCGAGCGAGAAGGTCTCCTCCCCGGGCTCATCGCTCGTCAAGGCCAGAAGAATCGTACCCTGATGGTCCGGGCTCTTGCGCAGGTTTTGCGCAATTTGACCGGCCTCAATGCGACCCAGGGCCATATCGATGATTATGCAATCGGGATGGAAGCTCTCAGCGCGAATTCCCGCTTCGAATCCCGACGCAGCCGTCTCGATCCGGAAGTCATCGCTCTCGCGAAGGTGCTCCCTGAGCACGGCCTGGAGCGGTGCATCCGCCCCGACCACCAAGATTTTATTGTAAACCTCGGCCTCCAGATCGCCCAAGGGCATTCCATGCTCCTTGAGGAACCGCAGGAGGTGCTCCCGCGGAATGCGCCGATCCTGAGAACCGGGGATTCGATAACCACGCAAGCGGCCCGAATCGAACCACTTGCTGACGGTCCGGGGCGCGACCTTGCAAATCTTCGCGACCTGGCCGGTTGTAAAGACCTTTTTCATCTCGAGGACTCCACTCGCCCTGTTGGGTGCGAGACCACGGAGGTTTCCTCCTCCCTCCGGTTAGGAACCTGTCGGCGCGGTAACAGTCCCGGCTCGGCGGCTGGTCCGGCTCAGCCCTCCAGAGAAGCGCTAGAGCCACCGCGAGAGACGGCTATCGTGCAAGACGCTCCGACCCCTGTCCCGTCCCGGATGCTGTCCCAGGTGGTTTTCCGTTCCAACGCAAAAGCCAGTTCACAAGGAACTTAGGTTTGCGCAGGAGAGAATGTGCCGCCTGTTAGAGTGCGTACGAGGACGGATCGGGAACCCGACTCCCTCCGATCGAGGACGGAAGATCTTCCCGCCCCGGTCAGCGCGGGAAGCGGCCTGGTCCATAACCACCCGGGGGCCCGTCGCCTCCTTGCCGTAGCGGACCTGACCGTCACGACTAATATTCGAACCGCACGGCGTGGGACTTTAGGAGGGGTAAGGAGTAGTCCCACCAGAAAGGCCAGTCATCGCGGCTGATCGGGTTGCAAAAGTCAAGCCTGATAACGAACTTGCGTCGCAAGTGGAAAAAATAGGCCAGACCCAATTTTTAATTAGGTTTGTACTCTCGTCAAGGTTGAAAAATCTCTCGTGGACCGGGTTTTGGAGGCGGGCTGGAAGTGGAGCGGATCACTCGAACTTGCGTCGCAACCAGTCCAGAATTCGAGAGCGGGGAGGGTCATCGGGATGGCTGCCGCTGGTGCGCTCGACTCCGTCGTCTTTCTTGGGGGTCGTTTGCGAAGGAGCGTTGGTGCCCGAGTTAGGGATGGTTGCTTGGGTACCGGAAGAGCCGGTTGTGCGGGGGCTGGAATCGCTGGTGGCCGCTTTGGCTGCTGCGGAGCCCTTCCCGTCTTGGCCGGTGGATGAGGCGCCGTCGATGGTGCCCGGGGGCAATTCCGCCGGAACCGAGCTTGCCGCGGTGACTTCCGCTGTATCGCGATTCCAGCGGCCCAGAAGCCGCCGTAATGGCGAGGTCGGCTGAGCCGAGGCCCGGCGCACTCCCGGATCGACTGTGCTGGTTGTATCTTTGCCCAGGATTGCCGCTTGGAGATAGTCGACGTTCGAGCTGGGGACGGCATCGACGACAAGCGTGCCGGGTAAGTTTCGCTGACGATTGGCGGCCTCGAGAATGGCGACTAAGTCGGGATAGGTAGCTCCCAGGTTGGCAATCTGGCGAATCACTTCGGGCAAGTCGAGGGAAGTTCGCAGTTTGACGTCGGAGTCGCCGAACTTGCTGGGAACGATCTTCGAGATCTCGACCTTGTCGTCCTTGTCGGCGGCGTTGAGGAGGATGGCGCCTGTGCCCAGGACGATGGGCGGCAAGAGCTTCTGGGTTTGGCCGAAGACGACGACCTCCGATCGCCGGGTTCGTGAAACGTGCACCACGGGGGGGCCTTCCGAATCGACGACGTAAAAGGCAAAGGGGTCATCAGCGCGGGGCCGCCGCGAGGCCGAGGGCAGGGTGATGGCCATGGAATCGGAGGCCTCGTCTTGTTGCTCCTCTTGGCCCCGGGGGTCGTCGAGCACGCGGACTCGTCCCAAAGACGGATCCTGCGGGTCCAGGGTGCGAAGTGCATTGAACGCTCCGTACCGAACCTCGATGTCCGTCTCGTCCATCAACTTGCGCAGCTTGACGTGAGCCGCCGGTTGATCCATGGACGCCAGGGCCGCCAGCGCGTAGGCTCGGAACTGGGGCATGGCGACCGCGGTCTGGGCCAGGACTTCTGACCCCGCCGGTTCGTTGAGGTAGGCCAGAGACTCGGCCGCGAAGTACCTGACCTGGGGATGCGGGCTCTTGAGCCCTTCCTGCAAAGAGTCAAGGGCCGAAGGGCCGAGGCCCTCGAGCTTAAGCGCGGCCACTCCACTGGTTTTGGGGTCGAGCAGCTCCTTGCTCCAAGCCGCCATCCGCACAGCGCGCAGCGCGGGCGTATCGACCATGGGCAAGAGCTGAACCACCCGGAAGAAGCGTTCCTGGTTCTGGTGGTACGACGGTGGGACCCGGAGCACGAGGAAGCCATCGGTCTTCGCCGTCGCCACACCCTTCTGCCTGCCTGCCTCGCTCTGGTGGAAGCGCTCGCTGATCACCTTTTCCAGGATCGCCGCGGTGCGGATACTCTTTCGCTTTTCCTTGATAACCAGCATGAACGGCGATTCTTTCTTGACGTGCCCGCCGCCGAGTACCCGACCGACCTTCGCATCTTTCGGGTCCTTGGCGTTGCCGATCATGACCGGCCCTTGCGCGATCGCCAGGTCGCTTCCGGTGCGGGGCATTCCCCCGGCCACGAGCATCTCACGCAGCCGGGTGGGCATCAGGTAACCGCCGGCCAGACTCCGGGTTCCGCAATTCGGCGGCACCTCGACCTCGACGTCGATACGGTCCTGAGGATCAGCTCCCGCCGTGACGGTCATCCGCACGAACACCATCGAGAACCGCGAGTCGGCCAGTAACTTGCTGGCG
The DNA here is from genome assembly GCA_052146555.1 of Isosphaeraceae bacterium. Taxonomy (GTDB): domain Bacteria; phylum Planctomycetota; class Planctomycetia; order Isosphaerales; family Isosphaeraceae; genus Aquisphaera. Next base: position 11,114 of record JBKQMU010000292.1, on the reverse strand, counting down.
TGTTCGACCCCGGCCTTGCTCATCTCGTCGACGAGCTGGGCGCGATGCCAGGACGGAGGCGGATCAGCCCCCGTGTTGTCCAGCCCGGTCACCAGGCCAACACCCTCGACTTTGATCTCGCCACCTTGAAGTACATACGCAAGATCGCCGACGGTCTCCTCGACCTTGGGCGGCGCAGGCTCGCTCTTCTTCTTGGGATTCGCGGCATCAACCCGGACCTGCGTCAGCAGAAGCGCCAGCACCAGGAGTCGGGACGTCCACGTCCCTCCGGGGACCCATCGCCACATCGACCTGCCTCCTTGCCCACCACTCGGGGAGAACCCCCGGACCCGCCTCGAGAACCGAGGCGCGCCATTCGAACCGGACCGCTTGATCACTTCCCTGTGTAACAAGCGGCCGCGGGTCGCGGAAACCCACGGCGGGCGAAACCTATCGGATTGCCGGAAGACGGTCAAGAGAATATTCGACCGATTTTTGCGTCCATTGTGTCCATGATTTCATGCGCCGCCGCACGGTGTCGAACCGTCGTGAACTCATCGCTCAGCCGAGAAGCCGGAGCAATTCGAACGGATCGGAACGGTCGAAAGAAAGAGAGCCAGCCACGGAAGTAGGCGAATCACCCCCTCATCCTCTGCTGCCGGGCACCTTCGTCACTGGGCCGATTGCATGATTGCGGTGGCCTTTCAAGAGCTGGGGGGCAAGCGCAAGTCAATGGCGCGACTGCCAGTCATCATCGGGACACGAAGCGGTGGTGATCCGGCCGGCCATGTTGTATAATTCCACTCTTGAACTATTTGACTTTTGAATCGGACGTGCCTACCATGCCATCCGGAGGAAAGCAGCCGGAGCCTGACGCCTGTGGGATCTTGGCCAATCTCTGGCGGCTCGTGCAGTCGGTCCTGGACGAGTCCGCACGTGGCCTGGAGGCGGACGGACTTTCGCCCAAGACGTTTTTCCTGCTCGAGGCCGCCCGGGAGCACCCGTTCCCCGCCGAGCTTGCCCGCAGGATGCATCTGCCTCCTCCTACGGTGACTTACATGATCAAGCAACTGGAGCAAAGAGGTTTTCTCGAGCGTCGGGCCGTGCCGGGAGACCTGCGGAAGTTCCGGCTCGTCCAGACCGCCGCAGGCAGAAAATCGCTTGGTCGAGGCAGGGAGATCTTAAGCACTGCCCTCTGCCAGCGGCTACAGCGCGTGGGCCAAGAGGACGTTCTGGCTTTCGCGCGGATCATCGAGCGGCTGGCCGCAAACGAACTGGGCCAGGGGTCCTGATCAAGTGCGAGGACAGTGCTCGCAGGAGCCACGCGGTCGCGATCGTCGCGGTCGGTTCCGGCGAGGGCCTGTTTTTGGAGTGCAGTCATGAGCCTTGAAGGGAAGATCGCCGTCGTGACGGGAGCGTCGAGGGGCATCGGGCGGGCCATTGCCCTGCGTCTGGCCCGCAACGGGGCGCTCGTCTGCGTGAATTACCACAGTAACGCCGAGGCGGCACAGTCGCTGGAAAAGGAGATCCAGTCGGCCGGCGGCGATGCCTTCGCACTTCAGGCCGACGTGAGCTCCGTCGAGCAACCGGGCCGATTTTTCGAGACGCTGGACGCCGAGCTAACCGCTCGGCGAGGCGATCGCCGCTTCGACATCCTGGTGAACAACGCTGGGGTGGCCGTCGCCGGACTGACGGCGAAGTCGACGGAGGCCGACTTCGATCGCGTGTTCGCCTTGAACGTCAAGGGACCATTCTTCGTGACCCAGCACGCCATCCCCCGCCTGCGCGACGGCGGGCGGGTTATCAACATCTCATCGGGACTGTCCCGCCGCCCGATGCCGCAGTATACGGCCTACAGTATGACCAAGGGCGCGATCGACACGTTTACCCTGGCGCTGGCCACGGAACTCAGCCCGCGGGGCATCACGGTGAACACCCTGGCTCCCGGCCTGACAGCCACTGACCTGAACGCCGAGATGCGGGCCAATCCGAACGCCGAGCGTGCCTTTGCGTCGAGGACCGCGCTGGGCCGGATCGGCTCGGTCGAGGATCTCGCCAGTGCCGCGTCGCTGCTTGCCTCGCAGGATGCCGGCTGGATAACCGGGCAATACGTCGAGGCGAGTGGGGGACTGGGGCTGGTCATGCCCGGCTTCGATCGAACTGAGACGCGAGACTGAGACTTTTTCTCGTAAGGGGGAATCGACCATGCGCTACCGACTTCTGGGCAAGTCCGGCCTGCGGGTTTCGGAACTGTGCCTAGGGACGATGACCTTCGGCGAAGACTGGGGCTGGGGCTCCTCCAAAGACGAGAGCCGTCAGATCCTCGACGCCTTCTTCGAGGCGGGGGGCAACTTCATCGACACAGCAAACATGTATACAAATGGCAGCAGCGAAAAGCTGTTGGGTGAGTTTCTCGAGGGCCGCCGAGATGCGGCCGTGCTGGCGACCAAATACACCAACGCGATGCCCGGTGCCGACCCCAACGCAGCCGGCAATCACCGCAAGAGCATGATGCACGCCGTTGAGGCCAGCCTCAAGCGGCTGCGAACCGATTACATCGATCTGTACTGGATGCATATCTGGGACAGGATCACGCCGCTGGATGAAGTGATGCGCGGCTTCGACGACCTTGTGCGGCAGGGAAAGATTCTCTACGCCGGAGTCTCGGACATGGCGGCTTGGGCCGTGGCCCGCGCCAACACGCTGGCCGAGCTGCGCGGCTGGACTCCGTTTGTCGGTCTGCAAATCGAATACAGCCTCATTGAGCGGACCGTCGAGCGCGAACTCATCCCCATGGCAGAGGCGCTGGGGCTGGGTGTGACGGCCTGGTCGCCGCTGGCCGGCGGTCTGCTCTCGGGTAAGTATGCCGATGGCAAAGCCGAAACCGACGCTCGAATGAATAGCGAAATGATGAAGGGTTTCAGCCGGGCTGACGAACGTACCCGTGCGATCGTCGCCGAGGTTCAGGCGGTCGCTCGCCAGCTTGGAAAGCCCCCGGCTCAGGTCGCGCTGGGCTGGCTGCGGCACCGGCCGATTCCCGTCATTCCGATCGTCGGGGCCAGAAGGCTCGCCCAGTTCCAGGACAACCTCTCTTGCCTTGACCTCAAGCTCGACGCATCGCAGCTCGAGCGGCTCGATTCCGTCAGCCAGATCGAGCCCGGTTTTCCGCACGAGTTCTACACCAGAGACCTCGTAAAGGATCTGGTCTACGGCGGGCTGCGAGACAAGCTCGACGCGTGAAGCCGCGAGCATCGGGAAGTGGAGATCACGGACTACGGCCCGGGGGATCAGTGCACCGGGCCGATTCATTGGTCTCACTGGGCCTTCGGCCCGACCCCTCAAGCGGAGTTCCCTTCCCCTATCTCGAGGGAGAAGGGAAGAGTTTTTCACGCCGACAGCCATTCCAAAGGAGACCGCGCTCGGGCCAGCCGGTCGTGAGTCTGAACGGCTCACGTAAACCGATAGAATGATAGCGGCCGGTGCTCGAGCAGCTCTCGAGGTCGAATCAAGGACGCGACACGTGCTTGAGAAGTTGCGTGAGAATAAGCCGACCATTCTCTCGAACTGAGTGGCTGGGGCGGTGTCCTCGACGCCCCAGAGCAGCGGCCTCAGCTTTGGGGCTTTGCATCGCTCTGCCCCAGGCACCCATAGATGGAGTCACGGTTTGAATCGCGCAACGAAATTCCATGCGGCTCCTCACCTCCAGTCCGCAGGCTTGCTGGAACCTGACGGCTGCTGTGTCGGCGGCTTGGGCTGGGACTGCGCCGGAGTCGAAAGAGGAGCAGGAGCCGAAGCTGGTGCTGGGCCGGTCGGCTTTACCTGCTCCTTCGCCGAAGCTGGTGCTGGGCCGGTCGGCTTTGCCTGCTCCTTCGCCGAAGCTGGTGCTGGGCCGGTCGGCTTTGTCTGTTCCTTGGGCCTCCCCGCAGGCGGGGGAGCTTCCGCCTTGGGCGTGCTTGCCGCCGGCTTTTTTTGTTCCTCGGGCTTAGTCGCAGGCGGGGGAGCATTGGGCTGAGCGAGAGGCGGTCCTTTTCTTCGGACGACTGTCTTCGCGGGCTTATCGGCTTGCCTGCCGCTAGGAGCCGTCGCGATGAAGCCGCCGCCGAGGCCCATGATGATTGCTCCCACAACGAAGAAGGGGGCGAAACCCTTGGCTTCGGCCCAGCGGCTCACCATGATCAACCACTGGAACGGGGGAAAGATGCGATAGAGCATCAGTGTGAGGGGCGGCTTATCGGCGATGAGTTCCTGCAGCGACACAATACCCATGAAGTAAGTAACAAATCCTAGAACCAGCAGAATGAGCGCAAACGGCAACCGGAAGTAGGGATAGCCCCAGGCCACGAACGACACCACAAGCACGACCCCCAGGATGCCGCCTAAGAGTCTCAAGGTGTCTTTGGGGTCGAGGTGGCCCTTGCGTTTCGTCTTGCCTTTTCGTTTCTTGGCCGAGGCAAGCGCACGAGCCAGCGCCGGGTCTTCTCCCGCCTCGGCGGCCGCTTTCCGTCGCACATGCTCCATGAGCTGCGAGCGCGGCGGCAGCACGGACTCGACCTGCTCGACGTGCTCCTCAGCTCCTTTCTGGACGAACGCTCTGAGATCGCCTCGTAGCGCAAGAGCTTCGGGGCCTGACTTCTCGGGCTCAGGAAGGACAGGAGCTGGCGTTGCTCGGTCGGAGTTACGGCCACGTTCACGGTTGCGATCAGGCTGACTGGCCGGGCGTGGCGATGACTCTGCCTTGGCCGACTCACGATCGGTTCGCACGGGTCCTTGTGGGGCCCGCTCCGCGGGCGCCACTGCGGCCGCAGGCACAAGAACCACCTTCTGGCAGCCGCTGCACCGAACCTTCTTGCCAGCCAGCTCGGGCTTCGTCGCGAACTCTTTTCCACACGCGGGGCAGTTGAACTTCAAGCGGGTCGATGACCCGGACGGGGAGTCGCTACTCTCAGGAGGGGCAGAAACCGCGATCGCAGCGCCGCACCCCTGGCACTTGACCCTCTTGCCGACCAGGGACGAGTCGACCCGGTTCGAGTGTCCGCATGCACGACACTCTAGCGAGAACGTCATGCCTGATCCTTCCTCTCTCTTTCACTACCTCTCTGCGTCGTCGCTATCACGAACCAGAAATAGTAATGGTCTTTGATGGTTCGTGCAACGATGAAAAGCTGTCAACCGGTGAGCGCCATTTGTCTGGAAATACGCCGCTCATCGGATCTTCATTTCCCTATCGCGCTTCCTTAATGACTCCAACATCCTCAAGGATGCGGCCGGGGATAGGGCACCGGGACGGGAAAGCTGGGTGCCGGGGGACTGAGGTAACTACTGTCCGGAAATGCCGCGCCCAAGGGAGCCGGCCGGCCAAGCACAGCCGGCGCTGTCTGCACCTCGGTCCGGGGGATAAGCGGTCGCGCGGCAGGCCGGAGTGTGGGAGGGCCCAGGAAAACGCCCTGGAGGGCCGCGGCGCCCAAGAGCTCCTCATGTATGACCGAACCGACCTTCAGCGCCTCGGTCGCTCCCTTTTCGCGATCGAGAAACACGTTGCGGGCCCTGACCTGGTAGGCCGGATATTTCGTCTGCAAGAGCGTGATCCAATCATCAACAGCCGGCGAATACTCCCCCTTGCGCTGGTCGTATGCCTGATACTTGAACGTGTCGAGAGGCTGATCGCGACGATACCAGACGACGACCCGAAAATCGGCCGGCCCGGACCCGGCGTTGGGCTTGGGAGGAGCCGACCGGGCGAGTGAACCAGTCCCGGACTGGAGCACCGCGATCAGGAGAAAGAGGGCTGTGCGCCACATGGTACCACCGCGAAGAAAGCTTGAGCCACCTCCTATTTTATTCCAGGCATGACGGCCTTGGAAAGTTGGATGTCGTCGTGGCCTGGCGAGCAAACCCGGCGCGGGTACGATAAGACCGTCCCGATATCCTCACTCAAAGCCATCGTGCTTCCCCGAGTTCCTCGTCGCCACTTACGCTTGATAGCGCGAGGGTCCTGCCTCCTAAAAGCTGAAGAAGTCTTCGCCACGGGCGAGCAGGCCACCGAGGTGGCCAGTAAGCGATACCAAGAGGATGCCGGTAATCAGCCAGAGCCACCCCTGCCGACTTCGTACCTTGCGGCGAGCGCGGAGTTCGGCACAGAGGGCAGTAAGAACGAGGCAGCCAGCGGCGGTTGTCCCCAGCCAGCGGTGGAACAAGAGCAGTTGAGGGGAGCTTCGCCCATACCCGCTGGCGGCGAAGAGCCACCCCAGCGCCGCTGTCGGGACCGCAGTCAAAGCCGCCAGCCATGAGCAAAATCGCGTCGTTTCCGACTCGAGCGGATGGCGCTGCCAGATCGATCGGACCTCGGCGAGTACGGCCGCGAATACAAGAGCGATCGGGAAGTGGACCAGAAGCAGGTGAAACTTGCCCAGCCAGCGGACGAGCCGCTTGCCCAAGTTGGACTCCAGGGGTGCCGGTACCGTCGATTCCGATTGGACTGCAGGCGAGGATCCCACAGCGCCGGGGAGGGCGTCCGGAGCTCCTGCGGCAATCCAATCGCGGATGATTTCTTTCTGAGCGACGGTGAGCGGTCCCCGCGGAGAGCCGGGTGGCGGCATCTCGTCCCCTTGGACGAGTGTCCATAATTCGGACTCGGTCGGTCGGAGGGGGATCACCATCTCCGGGTTCCCGGCCACGCGCCGGAGGTCCAGCACATATCCGAACCTACCTTTGGGTTTCTTCAGTTGAGGGCCGTGGCAGACGGCGCATTTCGCCGCGAAGACGGCACGAACCTCCCGCCCAATGTCCCGCACCGGAGGACTCGGGTCTGCCCGCGCGGCCCCGGGTCGAATTCCCGCGAACAACGTCAGAGATACGGATCCGATGAGCCACCAATTTTTCATCGCGCACCGACCCTCTCGCAGCAAATTGTTCGTGCGGGCAGGACCCTCGTCGGGAATACAGGCCGCCGGTCCCACGGAGAGAAAGCTGAGGCTTCGCGGGCATCCCTTGGCTCAACGCGCCATCCTTTTGCTTATTCGAGCGTGGAATCCACGATTGCGAGCGAGCCTTGGTTCTCCACATAGGAAACCCTCGACAGGCCCAAAGCCATTTTCAGCTTGTCGGCGGGCAGGTCGCGAATCGGCCCTGGCGATCCCTTTCCCGGCTCCGCTTGGGGAAACGCGGTTGACCGAGCCGTGTGGAATGTCACCTGCCCCTCCACCTTCTGCAGCACTTGGTGAATGTGGCCATTGAGCACCGTGACCGAACCAAACCGCTTGAGGATCCTAAGCGCCTCCTCAGAATCTCGAGTGGCCCAGCCCCATTTCTCGTAGACGGTCCAGAGGGGGACGTGGGCGAAGACGACAATTGGGGTACTGTCCTTGAGGCTGGCGACATCCTTCTCCAGCCACAGCAGTTGATCCCTGCCAATCACCCCAAGGCCGCCGCCGCTGCCTGACTTGGAGTTCGCCACATTCACGAGGCCGATAAAGTGGACCCCGTCGTGGTCAAAGCTGTGCCACCCCGTACCCATCGTTCGTTGCCCATACCTTTTCAGATACTCCCCGTTCCCGTCCCCGTCGAAGTCGTGCTCGCCGGGGACAAAAAGTACCTTGCCGGCCTTCACCTCCTTGAGAAGTTCTGCCACTGCGTCGAATTCTTCCCGTTTGGCAAAGTGGGTGAGGTCGCCGGTGTGAAGGACGAACGCGGGCTGCTCCGGAAAGGCGTTGATGCGAGCGATCGTCTGCCTCAGCGTGGCGGCGACGTCCTTGTTGGGATTACGGGCAAAGCCCAGGTGGCTGTCGCTGATCTGCACAAAAGAGAACGTCGGTTTCACCACTGTGTCTTCCATCTGGTCGAGCACGCGAGAGGTGGGGACTCCGCCCCTCATCCCCCAGATCAATCCCGTGCCCACCCACGCCATGCACTTGAGCATGCCCCTGCGATCAATTCCCTCGTCACTGGGTAACTCCTGCGGGAGCATCGTATTCTCGTCGCGCATTTTTCCATCCCCATGATTGGAAGTTGAGCCGGCCTGCACTCGTTTGTGCATTGGGCTGTGCCGTTCCATACCAGCCACTCCGCCAGAATATTCCTCCCCAAAAAAGAACGCGGCTTCGGGAATAAACGTGCCGGCCGGGCAGTAGAATAGGGTGCCGAGAACTCCACGACGAACGGACGCCCTGCTCCGAAGAGGTCCCCGGATTTGGAAGCCGATGAGCAGAGACGGTTTGAGCTGGCGACATTGCCTCACCTCGATGCCGCCTACAACCTTGCCCGATGGCTGACCCACAACGAGCACGCTGCCGAGGACGTGGTTCAGGACGCGTACTATCGCGCTGCGCGGTACTTCAGCAGTTTCCGGGGGGGCGATGGTCGGGCATGGCTCTTGGGCATCGTTCGCCGTGTCTCCTTCGACTGGCTGACAGAGCAGCGGGGGCCCGCGGCAGTGGCCTTTGACGAACACGTTCACGACGCCGGCGATGAGGACTCAAATCCCGCGCTGCTGGCCATTCGCAAATGTGAGCAAGAACTTGTCCGGGTGGCCCTGGAGAAACTGCCTCCGCAATTGCGCGAGGCAGTTGTGCTTCGTGAGCTCGAGGGCCTCAGCTACCAGGAAATCGCTGCCGTGGCGGACGTCCCGATCGGCACGGTGATGTCCCGACTTTCAAGAGGTCGTGAGCAGCTCCAACGCCAATTGGCCTCTTGCTCCAAGGGAGAAATGATATGAATTGCCGAGATGCATCTGGCATGCTTCATTTCTTCTCCGACGGTGAGCTGGACCTGGTCCGGCACGTGCAGATCGAGGAGCATCTCGCCGAATGTGCCGCCTGCGCGGAACGTGAGAAACACCTGCGGACGCTGCGCGCAGCCATCTCGTCCCCGTCGCTCTACTACCGGGCCCCGGCCGCACTCCGTGCGCGGGTGCAGCTCGCCACTGCCCCAGTGACACTCAGGCGGCGACGATTACCCGGGCGACTGCCCGCCATCGCTGCGGGTGTTCTTCTTCTGATCGGCACGTCGGCGACGGTCGGGACGCTCTTGTCCCGGACGGGAACCTCCGGCGATAACCGACTCGCGGAATCGGTCGTGGCCGGTCATGTTCGATCGCTCCAGGTCGATCACCTCGCGGACGTGATCTCCAGCGACCGGCACACCGTGAAGCCATGGTTCCGTGGAAAGCTCGACTTCTCTCCCCAGGTTCCGGACTTGTCTCCACAAGGGTACGCACTCACCGGCGGTCGGTTGGACTACTTGGCCGACCGACCGGTTGCCGCCCTCGTCTACCATCGCCGGCTTCATACGATCAATCTCTTCACGTGGCCGGCCGGCGACGACCGCGACAAAGCGGTTCAGTCGCTGTCCCGTCAAGGATTCCACATTCGAACCTGGCAGCGGTCCGGGATGATCTTTTGGGCGATATCCGATCTGAACGACCAGGAGCTGGACGAATTCGTGCGGCTGTTTCAAGAGCACTCCCAGGAACTGCATCCGTGAGCCGTCCAAGGAAACGGAGCTGCCAAGGACGACTGCCAACCTGAAGATCAAGAGAACAGTAAAGAGTTTGGCGGCGATGGCGATCGCGGACAGCGTTCAACTGCTCATCAAAGCCAGGCTCATAACGCAAGAGGAACCGAAAAGACACATTGGCCGGCTTGCCGTCACACTTTATCAGAGTACTGCGGCGGGGATTTGCCCACGCGCTTGATGACGCGAGGATACGTGACAGTCGGGATGGCTTGCTCGATCCGTTCGACGTTGATCTGATGAAACCAGTCGTCGCCGAAGTCGAACCAGTAACCGAAGACGCGTTCGGGCTTCAAATTGAGGTCGTCAAGCTTCGTCGTCGCCGCGTCTCCATAGTTCGGCTCCTCTGCCGACTCGTCGAGAATGCCATATCTGGGCCCGTCGGGGTCGAACGGACGTTTGCCAAACTGGAATTCATACAGGTGATGATCCCAACGGTCAAACGACTCGAAGATGGCTTCGTGCAATTGCTCGAGCGTCTGGTCGCCGCGGATTTCAATGACCCGGCTGACCACTTTTTTGGCGAACTTTTCGCTGACTGGACCGCCTGACAAATAGACCGTAAGGACGTAGAGATTTGCTGAAGTTGTTGCCTGGGGCGTCCCCGGGCGACCGGTCGTCTCGGCTGAACGTTTCGGAATCGTAGCCTGCTTTCGGTTGTTCCATCGTGGGATCTCCTCTTCCGGGACCAAGACCTGGAGAGTTCGAGGCAGACCCGGCTGGCGCGCGATCAACCCTTTCTTCTCCAGCGTCTTCACCATTTGATTCACCGACGGCGGCGAAACGCACATGGCCGCGGCGATCTCGGCTTCGGCAGGCGGAAACCCGTGCAAAGCGGTGTAGGCGTGGATGTACGCAAGGTAACGGCCCTGAGTCGGCGTGAAGTCAGGCATGATCGTCGCTCCATCCTGTGTACGATGGATACTATTACGAATTTCATGCCGGAATGCCACTGCCCGGAGATGATCGGGCATGTCAGGCGTTTTTGTTGCAGGCGTGACAGGCTTCGGTTCGTTCAGTCCCTCTCTTCGGGCAGCCACGAAAGGTACGTTTGGAGTCGAGATCGAGCCTCGGCCAAAGACATGGGAGTGACCATCGCGTCATTGTCGTGCGCCCAGTAGTTACGGACCATGCGCACGGCGTGCGCGCCCTCGCGGACGGCGGTCGAGATCCCTTGCCCTCGCCGGCCCGCAATCGTGTCGATCAGAACCGATGCTTTTTCATCTCGGGTTGGGTCGTTGCGGTGTGCTCGGTCGTATGAACGGAGCGCTGCCTCGAACGCGGCAAAGAGTCGGACCAGGTATGTCCCCTCGAGGTTCCTCTGTGCGTTGTTGAGGTATGTGCGCGCCAGGTCGTCTCTGTCGAGTAAGCTCGGGTTCGCGGCGACCTCAGCATTCAGCCGATCGAGGGCGAACCTGGCCGCTCGGTATTCGTTCTCTACGTCCTTGATGTGCTCGTGCCAGTCAAATGGTAATTCGCTTCCCCTTTTCCGTTGCCGCCTTTTCTGTTCCCGTATGTGCTGCCCCTCATTCCAACTTCAGCGAAAGTAGCAGGCACATCCGAACCAAACGTTCACAGCGAAGATGAAGAACCAGAATAGGTTCAGCCACGCAAGAAAGGGGTCCCGA
>JBKQMU010000291.1:0-2637 GCA_052146555.1 Isosphaeraceae bacterium | reverse complement strand
CCAGCCGCACCACGCGCTGGAGCATCCGCTCCGGACCGAAGGGAAGCCAGGCCTTGGGTTGACCCATCCGCCGGCTCTCACCGCCGCACAGAATCACCGCTCCCACGATCAAGGTCGGTCCTCCTCTCCGTCGGTCAAGAAGCCGATCTCGGCGAGCCTGGATCGTGTCTCGGCTTTGTCCCAGAGCCCGCGGAAGGCCGAGACGGCGGGACGATCCCAGCGGTCGGCGGGTACGGCGAAATCATACCGCTCGGCACGTAGCGGCAGGAACGCCAGCCCGTAGGCACGGGCGACTGGCTCGATGGCCACACCCCAGTCGGCGCGGCCCTGGCTGACCGCCGCGGCCACGGCGTTGTGCGATCGAACCTCGACCGCGAATCCCGGCGGCCGGCGGCCGGCGAGCAGTCCGTCAAGCAGGCACCGCGTTCCGCTTCCCCGATTGCGGTTGACCATCAGGCAAGAGGCTCTCTCCACGGCGCGGTCGACCGCCTCGGCCGGCGTGCGGCCAGCGAACAGAGGATCGTCGGGGCGGTGCACCAGACCTTGCATCCGGCCGTAACCGGGAAAAAGACGAACGCCCGGGGGAAGAAACGGCGTGTTGTACGTGTCGCTCTGCGGATCCAGCAGGTGTACCCCGGCGAGATCGCACTCGCCCCGGGCCGCCGCGTCCAGCCCTCCCTGCGATCCGACCCAGAGCGTCCGGGAGCGAATCCCCCGCTCGGCCATGAGACCCAGCAGCAAATCGAGCCCGACGCAGTGCGAGCCGATGACCACCAGGTCCGCAGGCGCGATTGCCCGACCCAGCAGCCTGACCCGCACGCGCTCGCCGTCTGCGACGTACTCCTGGAGCCTGGGAATGATGACGAACCCATCGGCCCGGCTGAACGTGGTGACCGAGCCTGAGCCCTTGCCCATCGGATAAGCCGCCAGTCCCTCCGCGCCCGGCATGAGGCCCACCAGCAGGTACTCGGTGCGGCCCCGCTCGCTGTTGCACCGCACTGCCATGCGAGCCTCGATCTCGCCGTGGGTTTCGGGTCCCAGGCCCGCCATCTGCAAGAGGACCGGGGCGACGAACTCGTGGAAGGTGAAGATCGCCGAGGTCGGGAACCCGGGCAGAATGGCGACCGGCGTTGATCCCGCCGCTCCCAGGCAGATCGGCTTGCCTGGCTTGAGCGCGACCCCGTGCACGACGATGCCCGGAGAACGGCGGGCCAGGACGCGGTACGACAGGTCCCCGCCTCCCTTGCTCGTCCCGCCGCTGAGCAACACCACGTCGGCCGTCGCCAAGCCCCTTTCCAGTGCGTCGTCGAGGGCTGATTGGTCGTCTCCAACGATCCCCAGCGGCACTGGCTGGCAGCCCAGCTCGCGCACGGCATCGGCCAGCAACGTGGCGTTGGCGTCATACACGGCGGCCGGGCGTGGCGGCGCTCCGGGCGCGATCAACTCCGCGCCGGTCGAGACGATGGCCACGCACGGCCGGCGGAGCACGGGAACATCGGCCCGGCCAATGGCGGCAAGCAGTCCGGTCTCGCGGGCCGAGAGCAGCGTCCCTCGGCGCAGTACCAGCTCGCCCCTGGCCACGTCAGTGCCGGCGAAGCTCAGATTGGCGCCGGGGGCCACCGCGTGAAGCACCTCCAGGCATTCTCCGTCAACACGCGCGTGCTCGACCATCAGCACGGCATCGGCGCCGCGCGGCAGCATCCCACCCGTGGCAATGGGACTGGCCGTGCCCGGCTCGACAACCAGGCGCGGGACGGCTCCCGTGGGAATCTCTTCACCGCCCAGTCGCAAGCGTCGCGGAGATTCCTCGGATGCTCCATAGGTGTTGTCGGCGCGGAGCGCATAACCGTCCATGTTGGACCGGTCGAACGACGGCACATCAACCTCGGCCGCCAGATCCGCAGCCAGCACACGCCCCAGCGCGACAGCCAAGGGTACCGTTTCGGCGCCCAGCGGCATGGGGCGAATGGCCTGCCACCATAGGCGTTCCGCCGTGTCGCGGTCCACGACATCGAGGAACTGCTCCTGCTCTTGGACCATCGTCGTCTTCTGGCCTCTCGTCACAGGTACGGTGCCAACGGACAGGACATACCATTGTACCGCCGATCCGGAGGCGAACCGTGCGCTGCCACAGGTTAGGTTATGGATCGCAATTTGACAACCATGTCGTCAATTATCCACCCATCCTGCAAAATTTGCTGCGGGCGGGTCACTTCCTGGCCACACGGCTATAGTTCAAATAGACATTCTGCTCCTGAAGGTGAAAAAACGACACTGCTTGCTGATCTCCATCACAACCGCACGCAAGTCCCTGGCAAAGATGAAATTCCGTGAACTAACCATGGTGCTCGCAGGTGCCCCCATGGGTAGAAAGGGACGATGAGTGTTGAAAACGATGGCGCTCAACTTGGCTCGTTCTCCCCGCTCAAGCGGAGTTCAAGCATGCATTACTCGTGTGCGATTCACAAACCGTCCGCCACCCGATCCCAGCTTCTGATATTTTCCACCCTGGCTACTGCCCTGCTGTTCGAGACGCGGGGCTTGGTGGACGATCTATCCATGGCTGAGGCAAGAGCTTCGGTCAGAGTCCAGATGAGCACGATGACGCTTGGCGGGCGCATGCAGCCTGGGCTTTAC
>JBKQMU010000290.1:0-33977 GCA_052146555.1 Isosphaeraceae bacterium | reverse complement strand
CGTCCTCACTGGCGGGGCGATCGCGAATCCGGCTATCCACGAAGGCGACCAGCCGCCCTTCGAAGCGCATGATGAACTGGCGCCAGGCCTCAGCGTCACCGGCGCGCACCTGCCTGACAAGAAGAGCGTCGGTATCCGTCGCTGCCATCGTTGAAATTTGCCCCGCTTGTGCAAGAGGAGCCGCAGTAATTCTTCTCCTAAATGAATTCTAAGCGCGCCTCGGGGCCTTTACCATCCTCCGATCGCAAGATTGCACGAGGGATACAGTCCCCGGGCCCTCATCCGCCGCTGCGCGGCACCTTCTCCCGAGAGGAGAAAATTTTGTCTTTCATTCTCCCTCGGCGCTTAAGCTATGAGCTTGTAGATCGCCACACCCGCCACAGCCACGCCAGCAGTGGCGAGCAGCCGGAGCCGGTTGGTGTAGTAACCCTTGGTTGCCTCGTCGGCACGAATATAGCCCGCGAGTGCCGCCAAGCAGCAGAGAACGAGGGCCAGGCCGCTACCCAAAAGCACGATCCGCCGATGGACCAGTTGATGCTGGTAACTCTGGATAAACGGAGCCACGCGCCGGGGCGAGAAATCAGCGCGGAGCATCGCCTGGTAAAGGGTACCGTAGTTCTTGATGACCGGCTTCACGGTCGTTTGCACGATCATCGCGTCGACCAGCCGCGGCACTGGTTTCCACCATCTGGGTATGCCACTGGCTTCGAGCCAGGTGGTGACCTCTTGGTTGAGCTTGGCGCGGGCTTCGTCCTTGGCTCGCTCCTCGCTATAAGAGATTTCGCCCATGATCTCCACGGCCACGGGAGAATCAACAGCGGCCTGCCTGGCACCGGGGGAAGCCGGCGGTGGCGGCGGGAAGGGCGCCTCGGCCAGGACACGCTCGGGAAGTCGAGAAGGGGCCGGCGGAGCGGGGAAGATCGCCGGAGCCGGAGGGCCGGGGTGAGCTGGTGGAGCATCAAGACCTCTGGCGTGCGGCGGAGCCGGCTCAAAGTCGTCGTCGATGGCGTCCCGAACGTCTTCGGCCGCGTGGTGGAGCGACTGCCGCAGGTCGTCGCCGAGATCACTCAATGCCTCGCCAACCTCATGGCCGGTCTCGTGTACGGCTTCGCGGAACTCCCGGCCTGTCCTGGCGAAGGCATGGTGCACGTGGTGCCTGGCTCGCTCCGCGGGTCGGGACGGGGAAGACCATGGCTTGCAGCCAAACTGGTTCGGCCCACGGGCGGATATGTACCAGGCCAAGAGCATAACAAGGAGGATCGTAAGTAAGAGCTGTTTCATGTTACCTTCCGCTCCCGTCAATCAAACCTTCTGGCTGACCGGGCTGGAGAGCATCCAGAAGACCGTCTAAGCAGTCCTGAACCTGCAATTCCGCTTCTTGGTTTCCCGTGTATACATCGCATAGCGTGAGGCCTGCTCGCTCATGGGACTGACGGCCTGCAGGGTCGCGGCGATGATCGCGGCGATGGCCACGCCGTCGCGCCGCTGGTAAGGCCAGAGGGGAACGAGCACGGCGGCCAGCAAGACCGTCCAGACCAGGGGCATGAGACGGAACCGACGCCTCCGATCGCGGGCCGCCAGGCGAAACCACCCGGCGCTGGCCAGATACATGGCGCCGAAGTAAAGCGGCTCGAGATCCTGGGGACTGGCGAAGTATTCGGACCTCAGCGGCAGCCCGAGGTGCAAGATTCTTCCCAGCACGATCGCCACGGCGCCGACGAAGAGCCCCGCGACCAAGGCCAGGAGCCGCCTGGCGAACCCGTCGATCGGCCGGTTCTCGAAGACCTTGGAGGGGACCATCGCGGCCCAGGTTCCCAGGAGCGAAAGCCCGTACAGATAGGCAATCTGCTCGGGATTCGCATCGATCTTGATGCCCAGAAGCGCGGTCGCTGGAAGCACCAGAAGCGCCACGATGGGGGCTGCCCAGACCATGGAGGCCGCCAGCTCAGCCACTCGCACGCGGCCACTGGGTAAAGCCGGGGCTTCCGGAGGCGGAGGTGGGGGGGCTTCTGCAACTCTTCGAGGAATCGGGGGCGGGACGGGCCGCCGGCCTCCGATGAATGCTTGCGCCCGACGGGGCGCCTGGCCCTGGGTGGGGGCCTGCTGGTTCCGGCAGGCCGCAGGCCGGTACGTTGCGGGCCGTCGCAGCGCCTCCCAGTTGGCCCGGATCCGCTCCTGCACCGTCTCCCTGGGGACGGGAGGACGGGTATCAGGCCCGATGTAGAAGACCGGCTCCTCCGGTCCGATGCGCAGCACGTCGTCGGTCTCGCCGCGGGGGGGCTCAGGAGCGGTCGCCTGGCTCTGGCCTTTCCTGACTTCACCGATGATGCGCACGTCCGGGGCCCGGGGCGCATCCTCGGCGGGGAGCAGGTCGTAGACGCGGGCGGGTCGCTGATTGGGATCCTTGGCCAGGGCCCGGGCGACGATGCTCCGGTGGGGCTCGGAAAGCACCGAGACATCCGGCCGCGCCGTCAGGTGCTTCATCAGCACCTCATTGACCGTCTCGCCGTCGAAGGGGACGTGCCCGGTGAGCATCTCGTAGAGGATCACGCCGATCGCGTAAATGTCGATCGGCTTGTGATACTTGCCCGAGCCGATCTCGGGAGCCATGTAATGACAGGTACCGATGCTCTCGGAATGCTCGGTGCCGTGGCTGGGGGTAATCAGCTTGGCCAAGCCGTAGTCGCCGATCTTGACGATCCCCTCTTCCTTGAAGAGGTTGGCCGGCTTCAGGTCGCGGTGGACGATGCCGTGGTCGTGCAGATAGGCGACGCCCTCGATCAGCCCCTTGAGCCACTGGCGGACCTCGCACAGCGGCAATCCTTCGGGATACTGCTTCAGCACGGTGGCCAGGCTGGGTCCGGAGACATACTCCATGACCACGAAATTATCGCCGCAATCGTTGCTTTTCAGGTCATAGATGGCCAACAGGTTGGGGCACTTCAGGTTCATGCACTGCATGACCCCGCGACGCTCGACCTCGAGGTTGCGGAGAATCAACTTGAGGGCGACTTCCTTGCCCGCATCGGACGTGGCGTAGTAGACCTCACCGAAGCCGCCCCGGCCGATGGCCCGCTTGATGGTATAGCCATCGAGGGGTCGGGCCCCTGAGCTGAAGGTATAACGGCCTTGTCCCTGGGGCATACTGGCAGTGGGCATGTGGGAGTTTCCCGTGGGCTCTTCGAGCTCTTCGGGCCCCAAACCCGAAAGCTCGTGTGCCTGGTAAATGGCTGTCTTGTCCATATTCGCCCCCGGTATTGGTTGGGCCGTCGCGCTTTTCATTTAGACAGGACTCCAGCGCAGAGGTTCCAGGCAAAAAGAGAAACCATCGCCCAGGACGCTGGACTGCATGCCCAAGGGGGCGCGGGCGGCGCAGGTCCGGCCGTCGACTTCGAAGCTCCCCGAGGCCCGGCACCACAGAGCGTTGCCCTGACGGTAGAGAACGACTGGCTCCTTCAGCGCCGAGGCGGGGATGTGCGCCTGCCCTGTCCCCCCCACAATGCAGGTCTCGGCCATCAGCAGGACACCGTCGACCGCCAGGGGCAAGCGGTGGCGGCTGACGATGACCAGCCGGGCCGTCGCGCTGACCGGACTGGGCTGATGGAATTCTAGCTCCACGGTCGAGCCCAGGCGGATCACGTCACCGTGATGGAGCACGGCCTGGTCAGAGACGGACTTGCCGTTGACGAACGACGGATGATGCGCCTCCAGCACATAGCTTTCGCCACTGCGCACGAGAACTGCGTGCGTGCGTGACAGATCACCCATCAAGGGAACGTCCGCCGGGCTATCCGGTCCAGCGCGGCCGAGGATGATCCGGTCATCCAGGCAGACGAGGTAGCCGCCCACGGCATCGACCCAGAGCAGGAACCGGCCCTTAAGTCCGGCCGTCTCGGTCCGGCCCAGCGATCGGGCCGGAGCCGGTGTTGGGACCGGGTTGCGGGGTGGTGACGGGCGGGTCCCCGGCGGCGAAGCCGGGCCATCACCGGCGGCGCTCAGCCAGACGATGCCCTCGGTCTCCCTGTCAGGGCACGTGCTCGACGTCGGGGTGGTGCCCGCCTCGGGGCCCTTCGCGCCGGTTGTGCCCGAGGGTCCTTCAGGACCCGGACCGAGGAGGGTGGCGGCCTGCGCGGTGCGAGCGCCCCGCTGGGGCCACTGGGCCACGCCCGAGGGGCCGATGGCCGCGATCTGCTGCCAGGCCCTGGTTCGCGCCTGCCGCGCGGCCGGGTGTTCGGGAATCACGGCGAGAACGGCCTCGGCCGCGGCCAGAGTCTGGGGCCACTGCGCCTGCGCCAGGGCCGTATACAGGGCCTCGACCTTGGGCGCTGCGGCTTGCTGTTTGGTCTCGAAATCGCGGCGGGCGGCAGCCACCGCGGTTTGCGCCGCGATCACCCCGGCACCGCCGGCTAACCGCTCGGCACGATCAAGGTTTTCATGAGCCTGGCCGAATTCTCCGCGACGCGCCTCGGCCAGGGCTGTTTGCCAGGCCTCGGCGATCTCGCGGTACCGCCGCATGGCCGGCCCGCTGACCTTGCGCCGGGCCAGCTCTTCGATCCGCTCGAGTGCCCGCGCCGGCTCACCGGCGTCGAGATCGGCGCGGATCTCGTCGGCCACGCTGTCCGCCAGGCTCAGCCGCGCTGCGGCCAGCGAGTCCGGTGGCGCACCCATCCGTTCGGCCAAGGCCAGGTCGTCGATAGCCCCGGCGAGGTCATCGGCTGCACCTCGGCGGTTGGCCCGGGCAATCAGATCCAGCCCGAGCCGGCCCCGGAATTGGACCGCCTGATTGTGGTCCGCGACATCGCTCCGGCTGGCCAACGCAAAGGCCTCGTCATATCGGCCCGCCCGCGCGGCCTCCTCGGCCTGCCGCAGGACAATCCGCCATTGTCCCAACATGGTTGACGCGCCGCCCGGATTGACCATGGGGATGAGACTCTCCGCACATCTTACGCTTTGGTACAGACGCCTCTCAATTCGTGCCCAGCTCCAGCAGGGCTGGTTCATTCTGGCGGTAGACTTCCCTCATCCGCCGCTTCGCGGCACCTTCTCCCGGGGGGAGAAGGCATGATTTCCCCTTCTCCCTTGAGGGAGAAGGTGGACGGTACGGCCGGATGAGGGGGAGGGGCGGGCCAGCGCATCCACCCTCCCCTCAACCGCCGCTTCGCGGCACCTTCTCCCAGCGGGAGAAGGTATGACCGCGACCGCGGGTCCGCTTGACGCCGAATTCGATCAGAGGCTCTTGCCCGGCTTGGACACCGAGCTGTCGATGGCCTGGCCGAACTCGTTGTCGATCTCCTTGACGACGTCGCGGGAGGAATCGCTGATCACCGGCACACCCGTTTCAGCATAGTGCCCTTCGATCTCGGCCGTGCGGGCCATCACCTTGAGCCGGCCTTCCAGGTCGGAGACCGTTTCCTTGACCCGGGACAGAGCACTGCCGTCGATATGCTGAAATTGGTTGGCAGCCTGGGCCGCCTCGATCTGCCGCAGCCGGGCCTCGATCTCGTCAAGCTTGGTCGAGAGCCGCTTCTTCTCGGAGATCATGGTCTCAAGCTGCTGGCGGAACGCGAGGACCTCGCTCTGCTTGGCCTTAAGCGTCGTTTCCTTGGCGATCAAGATGTTCTTCTGGTTCTTGAGCGAGTCATACCGCCGGGCCAGATCGGCCTTGACCTCGTCCTCGGTGTACGCCACCCGGCTATGTCCGGCCAGCCGGTACTCACCGGTATCCAGGCTCTTCCGCAACGTCAAGAGAGCCTTCTTCTCGCCATCCATGCTGGTTCGGATCGCGCCGATCTCCTTGTCGAGATCTTCAACCTTCGCTTCGGCCCGGGCCAGCTTCTCGATGTTCTCGTGAATCGCCGGTTCCAGGCCGGCGATCTCGTCACGGGCCCGCTCGATGTCAAACGGCATCGGAACCGACTGCTTGACGTCTCGCTTGACTCTATGGAACGCCGTCCGCACGTAGCTGGGTGCATGGGTGCCGAAAACCAGGAACAATGCCCCGGCACCGAGCGCCGCACCAATCAGTCCCTTCTTGACCATTGAGCTGACCATGCTGTGTCTCCTGAGAGTTCAGGACTCTTTGTTTCCGGTATCAATTCGTGTGGTCGCCGGCGGCGGAGCCACCAAGAACCCTCGCCGCTCCACAAAGGTAATTCGGGTGACGTGCCCCATTATTGGGCCGATCCCATTTTCCCCAGACCCCTCGGTAAAGAACAGGTTGCAGGCGATGACGCCCCAATTTCACCGCCCCGTCAGAGAGGCCTCCACATTATCTCTATTCCTGCTTCGCTTGGCTTTCTTGTCTTTTTTTCTGAGCGGCTTGTAATTCTGCACCTCTTCACCCTCATTTTTCGCCTCGTCGCGGCCCTCGAACCGGTGTGACCCCTGCGATAATTACTGCCTACCCCCGAAACATCCCGTGCATCCCACGTTACCCAAACTGGCACAAGAGTTGCGATTAGGACAGATCGTTGGTAAATGACGCAGTTTTTCCTGGCGCTGCGTGCCGGTTGAAGGGGTTTCCGCGATTCTTCGCATTCTTTGCGAACGAGTGCCCGGGCCGCGGCTGCGCGATGGCGCTATTGAGCTTTCATCCTCGAACGAATCGGGGTTCTTACGATGTCCATCTTCACACGCCCGACCGTAATCGCTTTTGGCATGATCTTGGTTTCCACGGCTTCCACGCTGCCGGCGCAGGAGGTCTCAGGCGGACCTTTGAGCCGGTTCTTGACGCGCATACGCCAACATCACTGCACGTCAGGTTACGTCTATCAAGAAGCGGCTGCACCGGCGGCCGTCGCAGCCTTGCCCGATGGTACGGCTGCTGCTGATTGCGAATGTCAAGGTGGCGCTGACCCTTACGGCTTTGGGGCAATTTTGAACAGGCACCGAGCCGATGCTGGGTTGCAGCCGGTCTCCTACGATCCGGATCTTTCCTCCTGGGCGGGTCAGAACAACGTGGCCCAGTGCCATCGGGGCCTTGGCCATCACGTCCACCCGTGCGGGGTGCAGAATTGCGGCTGGAATTACGCGGATGCCCAGTCCGTGGCCCAGGGCTGGATGAACTCCGCGGGGCACCGTCAAAACATGCTTTCGCCCTCGATCACCCGCTTTGGCATCGCGTATGGCCCGGGCCCCTACTGGACGCTCATCGCGCGTTAGGCCGCGACAGAGCTTGCGGCGGTGTTAATTTGGGGGGCAGAGGCCGCTCATCGCGCGTTGGGCCACGACGCCTCGAGCGCTTCGGCAGCCGGTGGAAAACCAAGGGCCCGGTAAAGTTGAAACTGGGCCCGGTTGTAGGTCAGGACGGCCGCCAGGTAATCAGTCCGCGACTGGGCCAGGGCCTGGATCGGCTGAAGAACCTCGAGAGGACGGGTCGCGCCGGGAAGCCCCGCGCCTCTGCGAATGCTTTTGAAGTTGAGCTCGAGCGACCGGACTGCCTCGGTCACGGCCTGGCGAGCATCGTCCAAACCTTCCCGTGCCGCTGCGCGAAGTTCATAAGCGGCAACCACATCCGCTGCGACTTGCGCTTGGGCACGGTGGAGCGCGATGTCGGCGGTGCGCCTTTGTGCGAGAGCCCGGTGAACGGCGGCGACGTCGCTGAAGCCGAGGTTTCGCAGGTCCCAGAAGAGACTGGCCGCGGTATCGCCACGGCTGCCGAAATTGCCAAAGAACGAGCCCGGGCCGCCGCCAAATCCTCCACCGGCAAACGTGAACGCCAAGGAGGGAACAAAGGGACGGAGCCGGGCCTGCTTGAGCCGGTAGGTGGCCGCCTGGACGAATTCCTGCGACTGCGCCAGTTCGGGACGACTGCGCCAGCCCTGGGCGATCAGATCATCGAGCGGAAGCTCGTCGTCGATGAGCCGGATGATCGCCTCGGCCGGCTCAAGCGGCGCGATGACAAGATGAGGATCGAGCACAAGCTGCCCGATGAGGCGGGCCGAGGCCACTTTCAACTGCCCGACGGCCGCCTGGATCGCTCGCCGCCGGCTGCGCAGCTCGGTCAAGGTCCGGCGATGGTCAGCCTCCAGGCCAGCGCCCGAGCGAGCCAGGGCGCCGGTCAGGTCGGTCAGCGCCTGGGCATTACCCGCGGCCTCACGCACGATCGCCAGGTTGCCGCTGGCCTGCAGCAGATCGAAGTAATTCAAGGCCACGGTCAAGAGGGCGTCATTGGTCGTGGCCCGGACGCCGGCCCGGTTCGCGGCCACGAGACGACGTGCTGCCAGCGGCTCGTAGATCGCGTCCGAGATTCGCAGGGTCGCACTCAGTCCGGTGAGTGGAGGGAAACCGGTTCCCGGCGGTGCCGCGGGGAACGCATTCGCCAGCGCAGCGGTCGCGCCAATGAAGAGCGAGCTGCGGTCAATCGTCTCCACCTGTCCCGTGATGGTCTGGATCTGCCCATCGGCGCGATACCACGTTGGCCCGATGAAAAGGCTAGGCAACCACAGGGCCCTGGCCCGCTCGAGCTCGGCCAGCGACTCACAGACCCGCTGCCGCGCGGTGGCGATGTCCAGGTCGCGCGCTCCGCCCAGCCGTAACGCCGTGGCCAGGTCGATTGCCTGGATCGTCTGGCCTGCATGGAGTGGAACCTTCATCGCCGATGGCTCGGAAGCGTGCCGCGCCTCGGGTCTAGCCAGCCCCGAGCCATCGTCTCGAGCGTTACCGAGGGGTAATGGCAGGGCGCTGGCTTGGGGTATCGAAGCTGGGGACTGGGCACTGGCCAGATCGCCAGGCCACGCTAGCGCGGAGAAACCGAGGATGGCGCGGAGCCCGAGGATGGTGCCCAACCGCAACATGGCGCACATCCGCGCCAACCCGGTTCTCCTTACGGCTCGCGTCATCAACCAGCCCTCCTGGCCGGTAAGCGGTCGAGACTTGTGCAGCCTGATGGGAGTCGCCCTGTTGCCAGCGGCGCATCCGGCGAGTACGGCCCGCGACGGTTACCCTCATTTTCGGACATACCCGGCAGAGCCCTCCAGCCTGGCACAGGGCGGCCTGGCTGACACAGAGCGGACGACCCGTGCAATCCTCAGGGTCTTACTGGATTCACCCATTCCGGGTGCCACGATTGCCCCGGGAAACGCCCGCCGGCCCGTCACGCTGACTCTGGCGCAAGAGTGTCCGTCTGGCCGACTCTCAGAACACCTTGAGCAAGGCCGTCGACATTGTGTAGGTATACGGGTGCGGACCGACCAGCGGAAACTCCCAGTAATGCAGGAAGAAGAAGTTCTTGGCGATGTGGAACCGCGTGCCCGGGCCAACGCCAAAGTAGGTATTGGCCTTGGTTGTGCCATCGAGTGGAATGCTCCAGTTCGCGGCGGCGTAGAGGACCAGGTCGCCGATCGGAACGTCGTGCGGCCTGAAGTAACGGCCGATGGCCAGGTCGCCGTCGTACGCGGTATGCGAATGGCTGTAGTTGTTGTTCATGGGCACGAAGAAACTCGAGCCACCGCGGACGACCCAGGGACCTCCCGGGTTGGTCCAGAACTCGTATCTCGGCCTCAGAGCCATGATACCGTTGCCGGTGCCCGGGGTCCCCGTCGGGACGTTTATGTTCAACGAGAAAAGCTGCGTGGTCGCGGCGGTCTCGGAGAGCAAGACTCGCGGCGAGATCAACAGGTCGCCAAACTCATGGGTGTACGCGTGGTTGGGCGACACAGTGCCGTTGGAGACCACAAACGGCACGTTCATGAGGATCTCGAACCGTCGCGAGAACGGCAGGAAGATCTGGTATAGACCGCTGTATTGATCGCCGTGATACGGCTTGTTCAGATTGTGCGAGTAGGTGAACGTCGTCAGCCAGAGACGGTAGAAGACGCCGTCGAAGGCACCGAGCCAGCCATGCCGCGGGGTCAGGTCGTCCTTGCCTGCCGGAGCGCCTGCCCAGGGCTCGAGCCAGCCTTCCGAGAAGAAGGTGCGCAGCGGGAGCGGTCGCCAGCGGCCCGGGGCATACACATCGCCGAAGAGTGAGTCGGTGATCGTGTCCCAGAGGCTCATCTCCATCCTCGGTGCCGTCGGTTCCGAACCCTCGCCGGCGTAATACGACGGTGCGGTGCCTGCAGGCTGGGTGTCCGCCGGCGAAAACGTTTCCGGACCTCCGGCCACCGCTGCAAAGTCGACCGGCGCCGACGGGTTCGGCAACGGGGGAGTTTGAGCGTGAGCCGCAGAGGCGATTGCCATCGCGAGGGTAACCGCCGTGGCCAACCGCCGTAGGCCTCGTCGAAATGCTTCGATTCCAACCATGGAATCTCTCCTGTTTGCGATCTCCTGACCGCCTTGGACAAACCGGACCGCGAGTTCTCTGGCCTTATTTTTCCAGGCCATGCGCTGTTCCGGTTCATCGGCTCAGAAACGACGTTTCTGCATCTGCTTGGCTGCCGGGTTGCAGATTTGCGTTTTTCTGATACGTAAGAATCGCTGGAATCGTGCCGGACCACGACAGAATGCAGTTTTGGTCTTGATTCTTGCGAACGGAAGCGCGCTTTGCGGAATGATGGGATTGTATCGCGTGATGCGTTCGCGGGGTTCGCGCTTGACTTCGCGAACTTGCCGATCGAAGCGGGTGGACTCGGTTTTCGCGGTCGCTCC
This sequence comes from Isosphaeraceae bacterium, assembly GCA_052146555.1. GTDB lineage: Bacteria > Planctomycetota > Planctomycetia > Isosphaerales > Isosphaeraceae > Aquisphaera. The sequence continues at coordinate 23,390 of JBKQMU010000290.1, read as the reverse complement.
TTACAATGCTGGCCCCTCTAATTTCCAGCATCGGCCGCGGCGGCGACCACGGGCTGGCCATCAGCCAGCGACGCTGGAGCGGATCGGACGATGACGTCAGAACCGGCAAGTCCCGAAACAATCTCGGTGTAACCGGCGTCGGCCAGTCCCGGCTCGACGACCTTCCGGACCGCCCGACCTCCGGCGACGGCGACGCAATAAACCTTGCCATCCTGGCGCAACAGTGCGGTGCTGGGAACGGTCAAGGCGCCAGGGCGCTCCTCCAGTGCGATGGTCGCCTGGACGTAAAGACCGGGTCGCAGCTCGCCGGAGGGGTTCGGCAGGTCAATCTCGACGCGGAGTGTGCGGTTGCGAGGATCGAGACTCCAGGATGTACGGGCGACCCGAGACTCGAATTCTTTGCCGGATAGTGCCTGGATCCGGACCCAGGCACGGTGGCTCGGTCGGACCGCGGCGGCATCGATCTCGGGCACGCTGACGACGATCCGCACCGGATCATCGCGGGTGATCGTGAACATGGGGACGCCCTGGGCGCCAGGCTGGGTTAAATCGCCCACGTCAATGCTGCGCTGGGTGACAACGCCCGCGCAAGGGGCCGAGATCACGGTATAGGCCTTCAAAGCCTCGACGCGACGGGCACCGAGCTGGACCACCTTGACCAGGGCGCTGGCGGCGGCCGTATCGGCCTGTGCCTTATCAATCAGAGCCTGGGCCGATTGGATCGCGGCCTCGGCCGTCCTGGCCTGGGCCACGATTTCCTCGCGGGCAGACTCGGCAGCAAGCCGCTTGCTGCGGGTCTCGTCGAGCAAGCTGCCGGTCAAGGCACGCTCGCTAAAAAGCTGCTCGACCCGTGCCATCTCGGCTTGCCACCGGGCGAGGTCGGCTTCGACGCGCTTGATCCCGGCCTGAACCTCGGTCGCCCTGGCCTGGGCACTGGCGAGATTCGCCCGGGCCACCTCTTCGCCTGCTTTACCCTGGGCGAGCTTGGCCTGGGCTTCCTCCACCATGGCTTTTTTCTGCTCGAATTCGGCTTCGAGCTCGGGGACGCTGAGAACGGCAAGGACCTGTCCCTGCGTCACTTTCGATCCGATATCGACATTCCACTTGGCAACATAGCCGGCGACCTTGGCGTGAATCGGCGTGACCTCGTAGGCTTCGACTTGCCCGGGCTCCTGGGTCGTCCGGCGGATCGTCCGGCGCTGCGGCTGCACGACCTCCACGCGGGTTGGGGCTGCGGCTGTGGCCGGATGGCTTGCTTCGCGACCTTGCTTCGAGCCATGACTCGACTGCTCCGGCGAGAGCCGCGTGCAGCCCGAGCAGGCAGCGGCCGTCGTGACCAGAAAGAAGAGGATGAAGCCGGAATGCTTCAGTGGATTTCGCCGCTCTCCTGATGGAACGGGCTGTTCTGCGGCGGGCGATGGGGAGGGCTCGCCATTGGGCTTCGCAGCGGTGTCCAGGACCTTGGCGTCGTGGTCGGGCACGAAGTGAATGCTGGCCGGATCGAAGGGATCGATCGATGCCGAATGGCGTTTCGCCCGCGCCGAAGCAAGGGCGAAAACAGCCGGCAGAACCAGAAGCGTGCTCAGGCTGGCGGCGGCCAGGCCGCCGATGACGGCCCGGCCCAAGGGGGCGGATTGCTCGCCCCCTTCGCTAGCGCCCAGGGCCATGGGAACCATGCCGGCGATCATGGCGCAACTGGTCATCAGGATCGGCCGGAACCGGCCCCTCGCACCTTCCACCGCGGCTGCCGACGCGCTGGCACCCTCCTTGCGGGAGTGCTCGGCGAAGGTGACCAGCAAGATGGCGTTGGCCACCGAGACGCCGATGGCCATGATCGCCCCCATGAACGACTGCAGGTTGAGCGTCGTCCCGGTCAGCCATAAGGCGGCGGCCACACCCGCCACCACCGACGGGGTCGCCGCCACCACCACGACGGCAAGACGCACCGATTGAAAGTTCGCCGTGAGCAAGAGCAGGATCACGACGATTGCCATGCCCAGACCAAAGGCTAGCCCGCGCAAAATCTCGCGCATCGGCACAATCTGGCCGCGGACCTGCACGGTTGAGCCGGCCGGCGGCTGGCCGGCCCGGGCGATGGCCCGATCGATTTGGCCGGCCACGCGGCCTAAGTCGGAACCGCTGATGTTGGCCGTCAGGCTGACGACGCGCTTCATGTTGTAGCGATCGTACTGGCCGGGCATCGTCCCTGAGCTGACCTGGGCAACGTCGCGGAGCAAGAGCTGGCTGTTGCCCAGGCGCAGGATCGGAATCGTCTCGACCTGGAGCAGCGAGTTCATGGCCTGGTAGGGAATCTCCACCTGCACCTGGTAGCCGATGCCGGTCTTGGGGTCGGTCCAGTAATTGGGTACCACGAACCGGCTGGACGAAGTCGCCGCAACGACCGACCGCGCCACCTCGGCGACCGAGACACCGCTCCAGCCTGCCTTCTGACGATCGATCTGCACGCTCACGGTCGGATAATCGAGCGCCTGGACAAACTGGAGATCGCGTAGCGCGGAAACCTGGCCAAGCTCCGACCGAATCTTCTCCGCGTAGGCCCGGTTCGCGGCCAGGTTCGGGCCATTGACCGCGATTTCCACGGGTGTGGGCGAGCCGAAGCTCATGACCTCGGCAACGATATCCGCTGGCTCGAACGAGAACCGAACTTCCGGCATCATGGCCGCAAGCAAGGCGCGGAGCCGCTCCTTGAGCCCCTCGATCGCCGTGGACCGCTCGTGTCGCAGAGCGAACCGCAGCACGACCTCCTCCGGCCCTCCGGTCCACTGGTAAATAGCATTGATCGGATAGCTCGAAGGAATCAGCCCGACATAGCCGACCGAGATTTCCAGGTCATCGCCGCCGACTTCATCACGGATCGCGCCAATGGCCTGGAGGGCCAGTCGCTCGGTTTCCTCGATGCGGGTTCCCGTCGGGGCGCGCATGCGGAGCTGAAAGCGGCCGGCGTCGACCCGGGGGAAAATCTCCAGGCCGAGATTGAGGCCGGCGGCAACGATCAACAAGGCGCAAAGGGCGAGGTAAGCCGGCACGACGACCGCCCGCCCGCCGACGACCTGCGTGAGGACGCGCTCATAACGATCGAGAACGCGCGCCATCGTGGAGGGTTGGCCGGTTCCGGCCCCGCCGCTTCTGGGCCGCAAGAGCCAGGTGCAAAGGACCGGAACGAACGTGCTGGAGAGCAAGTACGACGAGACCATCGCAAAGCCGACGGCCAGCGAGAGGGGCACGAAAAGCGCCTGGGCTGCTCCTTCCATGAAGAAAGAAGGTATAAACACGGCCAGGATGCAGAGCATGGCCAAGAGCCGGGGCACGGCCGTGTCCATGTTGCCCCGGCGAACGGCCAGGGCGACCGAGTCGATCCGGTCCATCTTGTGGTGGATGTTCTCGATCTCGACGGTGGCCTCGTCGACCAGAATCCCGATCGCCAGCGCCAGTCCGCCGAGGGTCATCAAATTGATGGTCTGGCCGCACAGCCAGAGTGCGATCAGGGCACCCGCGATCGCCAGGGGAATATTGAGGACCACGACGATGACGCTCCGCCAGTCGCGGAGAAAGACCAGAACCATCAGTCCGATGAGCAGGGCGCCAAGGATTCCCTCCGTCGCCAGGCTGCGCACCGCGCTGGTCACGGTGGGCGACTGGTCAAACTCGAAGCTCACGTGGATGTCGTCGGGCAAGACCGCCTGCATGCCGGCGAGCGCTTCCTTGACGTTGCGGACCACCGAGAGGGTCGAGGCGTCGGCCCGCTTGGTCACCAGGATGTAGACGGCCCGGCGGCCGTTGACCAGGGCATAGCCGGCCGGAATATCACTGGCATCTTGGACCGTGGCCACGTCGCGGAGGTACACCGGCTGGCTCGAGCCCAGCCGCAGCGGGATGTTCTCGAGCTCCGAGACGTCGCGCACCAGCGTGTTGACCGGCACGATCGGCATGAGCGTGCCGATGCGGACGTTTCCGGAGGGGCTGATCGCATTGCCGCTGGAGAGCGCCGCGATCAGCTCGTCGGGCGACAGCGCGTAGGAGCGCAAGCGGTCCGGGTCGGCTCGGACGACCACCGTCCGCTGGTTGCCGCCAAATGGAGGGGGAGCCGAGACACCGGGCAGGCTGGCGAACATCGGCCGCACTTTGAAGAGCGCTTGGTCCTGGATCTCGCCGATCGACCGCGTCTCGCTGGAGAGGACGAGGTAACCCACAGGCACGCTGCCGGCATCAAACCGGGTGACAAACGGCGAAACCGTCCCCGGTGGCATGAAGGCACGCGAGCGGGTGACGTAGCCGATGGTTTCGGCCATGGCCTGGGCCATGTTGGTGCCGGGATGGAAGAAGAGCTTCATCACCGCCATGCCCTGGACGTTGCGGCTCTCGACGTGATGAATGCCTGAAATATAAAGAAAATGATACTCGTAATAGTTGGTCAGCAGCCCTTCCATCTGGGCCGGGTCCATGCCCCCGTAGGGCTGGGCGACGTAGATAATCGGCAGGTTCAAGTTGGGAAAGATGTCGATCGCCATGCGGGTGAGGGCCAGTCCGCTGCCCAGCACGACGGCCACGATCAAGACCATGATCGTGAAGGGCCGACGCATGGCAAAGGTGATCGGGTTCATGGACTCTGTCCCTGGAGGTGTGAAGAAAGTGAGTGCCCCGCGGCGAAGCCAGCCAGCGTAAACACTCCCCGTAGCCGCGTGCTCTCAGTGCGGCCAGTCGGCCCGGGAGTCGAAGTCGATGATCGGAGTGGCCGGCCCAGCGGGAACCCGGGGCCGCAGGAACGGCTTGTCCGATGCCTTGTGGCAGGCGTAGCAACCGCTCAGTGTCTCCTTGTAAGATTTCTCGAAATCCGCGCGATTGCGGGCGGCGACCGTGCGTTTGAGCTGTTCCAGCGGGCCGTTCTCGAAGGACTGAAGAATACTTTCCAGCTTGACCTCGTGGCCCAGGTTATCTTTGCGAACCGGAATCCGCCGCACGGCCCAGCGCAGGTGGGATCGGGTCTCATTCAGGTAGAATTCGGCCAGTAGCCAATTTTCGGCGGTCCCGGCAAACCATAGGTTTGTGAAGTGGTCCGCCACGTCGGCCATGATGTGCGCCTGATCGGGGATCAGGTCCTCCAGTGCTTTCACCCGTGCCGCGAGGTCGGCCGCCTGTGTCTGGGTCGTGGCGGCCGGAGCTGCTGAAACGATGGGCGCGGCTGGGATGTTCTGGCCGCAGCCGCTGAACGTCGTAGCTGTCGCAATGCCGGATACGAAGAGCAGCAGACGCTCACCGGTCGTCATCGAATACCTCGCGTGGAAACCTGCCTGGGCAAGGTCATGGAAAGCCATGGGACCGGGGGAATTTCTGTCGAGGGCGCAATCCGGTCCTCGCGCTCTCCAACCCAGTCCGGAGCGATTCTACCAGGAACCGGCGATCCGGCAGAAACCGTGCTCAGAGAAATGGTACGCGGAAGATGATCAACCCAACCGCCCGACGTCTGAGCGGCATGATTGGATGAAATGACGATCAGATTTGGGAAAATTACGAAGCTAAAGCGAGACAGAATGCGTTTATTATTAGCTCTAGCAGTCGTCGGCTAGGCCTTCGTTGGGCTGGCGCGGCAGTTGCGAGGCGTCGGACGCGAAAAAAGAACCCCCGGTGTCCGACACCGGGGGTCTTCGCGGGGAGGGCTGTGACTAGGGGTGAACGCTCGGGCTTCAGCACTCTTCCCCGCTTTATTATTCAGCGTGGCCGGTTGCTCCGCTCAGTCCGTGCATCAACTTCTGAAGAGCCTGGTTTTCGAGCTGGCGCACCCGCTCGCGTGTCAGCCCAAGGTTCTCCCCGACCTCGCGCAGGGTCATGGGCGGGTAGGGGTCTAGACCGAATCGCATGCGGATCACGGTGGCCTCTCGCTCGTCGAGCTCACCGAGCCGTCCGAAGATGCGGTCCAGGTCGTCGGCTTCGATCATTTGGTCTTCAGGCGCTTTGCTGCGGTCATCGGTAAGGACGTCGTCCAGGACGGTTCCCTCGTCCTCGGAGCCTTCGGCATGCGGCATCAGGTTGTTGACCTTGATGGCCTTGGTCACGATGCCGATCTTCTTCTTGGAGAGCCGCAGGGCCTTGCCGATTTCCTCGGGACTGGGGGGGTGACCCAGGCGGTCGGTCAAAATCGAGCTGGCACGCTTCCACTTCGAGAGCAGGCTGACCATGTAAGCCGGCAATCGGATCGGCTTGCCGTTGTTCATCACGGCGCGGCGGATGGACTGCTTGATCCAGTAGCTGGCGTAGGTGCTAAAGCGGGTCTCCATCATGCCGTCGAACCCCTCGACGGCCCGCATTAGGCCGAGGTTTCCTTCCTCGATTAAATCTTCCAGCCCTAAGCCCTTGTTCAGGTAGCCACGCGCGATATTAACCACCAGCCGTAGGTTGGCCTTGACCATATGTTCGCGGGCGTAGGGATCACCAGCAGCAACCCGCTCGGCGAGCTCGCGCTCCTCTTCGGCCGAGAGCAGGGGCGTGTCATTGATATCGTGCAGGTAAATCTGGAGAGGGGAAGCCGTATTCAGCTCCCGGCGATCAGCTCGAGGCGGGATCATGATCAGGCGCTCCTGGTTTTCCGTGGCAAAGTCGCTCTGGACGTTGAGCTGATCGTGCCCATTCGAGAAGCAGGCTTCCTGTATTACCCTAGATCGTCTGTTTTTTTTGTCAATTTGTGTCGAGTCCGATGAGTCAGGAAGATGTTCCCTGCCGACGTCTTTAATGGTTGGGAAGAGTTGGGGAGCAGGCGCGGATTCCGCTCATCGAGAGAGGTAGAGGCGGCCGATGATTCATACGACATTCTCCGCGCGATCAAAGTGCAGGGGGCACGGGCCCGCTTTGGTGGAGGAGATCGCAATCGCGCCATGAACCGCGGGATCGCACAACCGGCCGCTGAACTGATTTCGATATACAGGGAAGGGAAGGGGACTGCTCATGAGGAGGCTTCGTGGTGCGGTGCTGGCCGCCGTGCTGGCCACAGGTGCAGTGGGCTGCGCAACTTTCTGCGACGAGTGCGACGACTTCCCATCGCCCGGCGGTCCGGGTGGCTTTGCGCTCATGCCCGGGTCGTACGCGGGTCCACCGCTGAGTGCCGCGCCCGATCCGGGGCCGGCGGGAGTCTCTTCGTCGTTGAAGCGTCCGGCTCCGTCGGGCTCGGCTCCGTCGGGCTCGGCTCCGTCGGGCTCGGGTGGGGTTCCTCGTGGCGAACAAGTCTCTCCGCCGCCAGCACCGGCGGCTTCCAGAGACGCCGCATCCGCCGCGCCGGCGGTCTCCTCCAACGACAGCCCGGTCGCCGTGCCGGCCGAGAGTTCCGCGCGGGCGGACAGTGACAGCCCGGTCGCCGTGCCGGCCGAGCATTCCGCGCGGGCGGACAGTGACAGCCCGGTCGCCGTACCGGCCGAGCATTCCGCGCGGGCGGACAGTGACAGCCCGGTCGCCGTGCCGGCCGAGAATTCCTCCTCTCCCGCGCCCGTGCTGGCCTCTCCGGGCCACGAGCTGGCAGTCCCCGCGGCCGGTGGAAACGACTCGCCAGCGCTGCCCTGATCCTGGCTAGCGGCAACGGCATGGTGCTCCAGGAAAGGATTCCTATCAATGGCGAGGATCGCTTTGGGGCTGCTCTGCCTGGTTCTCCTCGTGGGTGCTTCAGGCTGCACCTGGACGGAGACCTGCCGCGACTATCCGCCGGGAGTGGGCGTCAGGGACAACCCGATCCACTTTCATCGCGACCCCGGCCTAAGTGCCAATTGACCCGACCACTGACCGAAGAGCCGGCAGCAACCGAACCGAGTAGGTTGCCGGCTCTTCTCCTTTTCCGTCGCGTAGCCGTTGACGACGGTTGCCACTCTCCGGGACAATTAGTTCCATTGGCATACTCCCCGAGAGATGGTGGTCCGGGAGCCGTCTTCCCGTGACCGGTTCAGGACCGCTGTACCCCTTTCGAGATTTCCATTGATGAAGCTCATCATCGCGATCATCCAGCCGACGAAGCTGGAGGCAGTCAAGGAAGCACTTTCTCGAGTCGAAGTCTTTCGCTTGACCGTGATGGACGTGCAGGGATTCGGGCGTCAGAAGGGCTACACTGAGGTTTACCGCGGGCATGAAGTCACGGTAAACCTGCTGCGCAAGATCGAGCTCCAGATCGCGGTAAACGAAGACTTCATCGAGCCCACCGTCAATGCGATCATGGAAGCAGGCCGAAGTGGACCGGATGGCAAGATCGGCGATGGCAAGATCTTCATCCTGCCGCTGGATGACTGCATCCGCATCCGCACCGGCGAACGCGGCCCGGAGGCCATCTGACGTTCCGGCAGCAGCCGGCGGCCGGCTGTCGGCAACTGTTGGGACATCATGATCGAAGCAGTGATTTTCGATTTCAACGGCGTTTTAGTGGATGATGAGCAGGTGCACTTCGAGCTTTTCCGCGAAGTGCTTGCCCAGGAAGGGGTGATGATCACCGAGGAGGATTACCACGAGCGTTACTTAGGTTACGACGATCGCGGCTGTTTTGCCGCTGCTCTGGGCGAGGCTGATCAGGTTTTCGATGCGGCTCGACTGGATGATCTCATCGAGCGCAAAGCCCGGCGCTACGTCGAGGTCGCCGAGACGGGCCTGCGTTTTTTCCCGTTCGCGGCCCAGACGCTCTCGGCCATGGCGGCGCGCTGGCCGGTGGCCATCTGCTCCGGCGCCTTGCGCTCGGAGATCGAATATGCCTTGAACCGGCTGCAGCGGCGCGACCAGGTGATGGCCATTGTCGCCGCCGAGGATGCCCACAAGTGCAAGCCCGACCCGGCCGGCTACGTCCAGACGCTGGACGCCCTGCGGAGCGCCCTGGCAGCCAGAAACGCCCCGGGACCGAGGTTGGAGGCACACGCGTGCCTGGTCATCGAGGATAGCCTAGCGGGCATCGTCTCGGCCAAGGGCGCGGGCATGTGGGCCGTTGGCATCACCCACACGTACACCGCGGCCCAGCTCCGCCAGTCCGGTGCCGACGCCATCATCAGCGGGCTGGAAACTCTGACACCGCAGTGGATCGACACGCATTTTGCCTGGGATGCCCGCCGGTCCGTGGTGAGCGCCCACGGCCCAGCGGCGGGCTACTTAAGACAGGAGCCTCCTTCTCATGGATCTTGATGCTCTCGAGCCTGCCGCCGTGCCGTTTCCCCACCATGACGGCATAGCCACGGGCATCTTGCTGTCGCGGGACCTGATCTTCACGTCGAAGGTGACCGGGAGGGCACGCTTGCTGGGTCATCGGATGCTGGTGGCGGGGAACGTCGAGCCGGCCGCGACGATGATCGCAGAGTGGCGGCCGTGCGTGGTCTTCGTCGACTTAGGAGCAGGCGATCTGGTGAGCCCCGAAGCGCTCTTAGGCTACCAGAAACTGGCCGAGCCGGGGACGTCCTTCGTGGCCTTCGGCTCGCACGTCGATACCGAGGCGCTGGCGACCGCCCGCGCTGCCGGCTGCAATCCGGTCTTGCCCCGGAGCAAGTTTGCCGCCGAACTGCCCGACTTGATGAAGCGCTACTTCGGCGCTTGAGTGTCCCCTTCTTTCGGCTCAGCGAAGCAAGAAACAATTCCGGCCCGCAAGGGCCAGGGTGAATTTCACCGCGGTCTGGGGCCTTGTTCACTCTTCCTCAGCCATGGTGACGCTGAGGGCGGCCTCGAGACTGGTCAGTCCCTCGCGGACCTTGTCCAGGGCGCTGTCGTAGAGCATCTTCATGCCTTCCTCCCGGGCAGCCTTGCGAAGCTGGTCCAGCGGGGTGCGTTTCTGGATGAGCTGCGTCAATCGGGGCGTGATGCGGATAATCTCGAAGACGCCGACTCGGCCCTTGTAGCCTAAGCGGCGACAGGCAACACAGCCCTTGGGGCGGTACAGGGTTTCGCCCACAATCAGGTTGTGTCGCGCGGCCAGCACTTCGTCGACCTCGTATCGCTCTTTGCACTTAGGACAAAGCCTCCGCACCAGTCGCTGCGCTTCCAGCACGCGCAGCGTGCAGGAGAGCAAGAACGGCTCGATTCCCATGTCTTGAAGTCGGGTGACGGCTGACAGGGCATCGTTGGTGTGGATAGTGGAGAGGACGAAGTGGCCCGTCAGGGCGGCACGCAGACAGATCTCGGCGGTTTCCTGGTCGCGGACCTCGCCCACCATAATGATGTCGGGGTCTTGCCGCAGGAAGGCTCGCAAGGCGGAAGAGAAGGTCAGCCCGACCTGAGCCTTGACCTGAACCTGGTTCATACCCTTGAACTTGTACTCGACCGGGTCTTCGACCGTGCAGATGTTGTGACGGGGCTCGTTGAGCAGGTTGAGGCAGGCGTAGAGCGTCGTCGACTTGCCGCTTCCCGTCGGCCCGGTCACCAGGGCCAATCCGTGGGGCGAGCGGATCGACTCGACCATGTCGGTCGCCTGCCGCTGGTCGAGCCCCAGACCCGTCAAGTTCAGCGGGATGTTCGCCTTGTCGAGAATTCGCATGACCATCTTCTCACCGTGAACGGTGGGAACTGTGTTGACGCGAAGGTCCACGCGCTTCTCTCCCGAGCGCACCGCGATGGCGCCGTCCTGGGGAATGCGTTTCTCGGCGATGTCCATCTTGGCCAGAACCTTCAGTCGCGAGAGGATCATGATGAACACGGCTTTCGACGGCGAGGGAAGCTCGTTCAATGAGCCGTCGATGCGCAGCCGGAACTTGCAGCCGTCCTCGAACTGTTCGAGGTGAATGTCGCTGGCTCCGTTGCGCATGGCCTGCTCGAGAATCTGGTTGACCAGGCGGACGACGCGGCCGTTCTCATCGTTGGGCGGGGGAGTGTCGAGGTTGAGAATGTTCTCGTCGGCTTCCTCAGTCGTTTCGGCGGCGTCCTGAAAATCCTCGCCCCCCTCGCCGATGGCCTTGCTCTCGCGATTGGCTCGGTAGAGGACATCCAGCAGCGATTCGACCTGGGAGAGGGGGGCGATGTAGGGATTGATCCGCAGTCCGGTCAGTAGTTGCAGCTCATCGACGACGCCCATCGTCTCGGGAGAAACGAACACGACATCCAGCGTGTCGTCACGCAAAGCTAGTGGGCTGATTAATTTGTCGATGCAAAGCTTCTCTGGAAGGAAGCTGGCCAGATCTCTGTCGATCTCCGAGGGATCGTCACACTGAGGAGCCAGGGGAAGGAAGAGGTCCTCGACGTAAATATTGGCGATCTCTTGGTCCTCGAGATGTGCCGCTTTGACGAGGGTGACCTCAGGCAAAGTGGTGGGGCCGGCCTTCTCGATCATCTCCGCGAATTCCTGGAGCTGCTTGGGTTCGAACCGGTTGCGGCGAGCCAGCAGTTCCAGGATAAGGTGCTGAACGGATGTCGAATCGAATACGCTGTTCATGGTAGCTCAGCTAGCGCGAAGCGGGGCTTAGGGCCGCGGATCTGGGAAATCGCACTGGTAGCCGACCTTGCGGGCCGGCCCGTCCGGTTGTTCGGTTCATTCTGGCGGGTCCTCGGGCCGGCCCGACGGACGCGGTGAATTGTTCGGGATAAGCAAGGGTGTAGCGCTTCCCCTCGGCCTCCAAGACAACCTCCGCGGGCGTGACCCGGACGATCAAGAGCCCCAACCTCGCACCGTCGGGGCCCTCGAGTTGCTCGCCGCGATTGTAGAGACGACCGTTGATCGACGCATACTCGACCGAACCCTGGACAAAGGTCGCATTCAAGGTCATTTGCTGCAGAAGCATGCGATAGGGGTCCGCGGCCGCTTGGCCCGCGTCCGCCCCCCCTTTGCCGTGACGGTGCTCAGCCGACTGGACAATCGCCAAAAAGGGATTGCGGACCGACTTGAGATGGGCCGGATCATTCGCCTTGTCGGCGTCCGGCAGGACCAGGCTCGCGATGGGGCTGGCCGACTTCGATTTCGCGGTTGCCGCGTCCAGGGGCGCCGGCGCGGCCGGCTGCACCGCGTAGGTCGAGTACCCCATCACGGCCACCATGATCACGGTGGGCGCCAGCTTCAGCAGCTTGCGGGTGTTCATCGCCGAATCCTGAAGTTGATCGCTTCGTCCTGGAACTTATCGCTCAGTCCAGAGGTTCATCTGGGAGAGGGCGTGAATCAACCTTCTCCCTCCGGAGAAGGTACCGTGCAGCGGCAGATGAAGGAGTCTGCCGCCCGAATGAAACAGCCCTGGGAGTTCATTCATCGCTTGGTCTCGGTCTTGGCTGCGCCGGCCGACTTGGCGGCGGCCGTGTTCTTCTCTTTTTCGGCCAGGCTCACAAGCTCGAGCTGCACCGCAAGCCGGTTTTTTTCCTTGGAAAGTTCGATTTTGAGCGTGTCGACCCGGAGCAGGCGCTGGTTGGTCTCGACCCAGTGGAGCAGGGCATCGAGATCCTCGTAGGTCGACTCGAACTGAAGTCGCAGGTTGAGGTTGTCGTAGGGGCCGAGGTCCTTGACCTTCCCCGGCTTGAGGTCGATCAGATTGATCGGCAACGTGCGCACATGGGCCATCACGTATTGGATCAGCTCGTTGAGTCCCGACTGATCGGGGATTCGATCCTGACAGGGGTTGAGTATCGAGCGCAGCTTCTCGATCTCGCGAGCGGTGACTGCGCGCTTGCGCTCGCTGTCGGTGCGTGTTGAGGCGAGAGTCATGTACTCGCTGGTCGGGCCGTAGACTGCGAAGTACCACGAGAGCAGGATGGCCGCGGAAAGCGCCAGCCGCAGCCTCGTGGGGTTGCGAAGCAGGGTCAGAACCTGGCGTGGCAGGGAAGACTTGGATGTCTTCTCGCTCATGGGTAAGCCATCTCCGGGGTATGGGCCGGGGGTGTTGCATTCTGGCTCACTTGCTCGGTCCTGGCTTGGCGACTATCACCTCGGCCTTGGGCAGGCAGACCACGCTGTACTGAGCAGCCTTGCTGCCGGTGGACCCGAGTGTACCGGTTCGCAGCCCCGAGACCTCGATGGTGGGGAAATGGCCCAGGATCGAGGGCTCGGCTCGGAGAGAGGTGATGAATTTGTCGATCTCAGGGGGCATCGCGCCGTCCTCGGAGAGCGGCGTGGCGAAGCTGACGATGAGCTGCTTCTTCGGCTTTCCCTGGTTTGCCTTGCCAAGATCGATCTCGCTATCGCCGGCCAGCGACGTGATGATCGTGGTCTCGGGCGTGTCCGCGGCGATGGTCCTAAGCTGAGAGCTCCAGCGAACACTCGTCTTCTGGAAGGCGTCGAGCGTGCGGATCCGATCATCGAGCGATCGCTTCTCGGATTCAAGCTTCGACTGGTCCTGGGCTTTCAGCCAGGTCATCGTGGAGGTCGCGCCGCGGGCGTTCTTATAGCGCGTCTCGACGTCAGCGGCCGCACCGGCTAAGAGGAGCGAGATCCCACCTGCCAGCGTGCCCTGGACGACCACCTCGGCCCAGGGAAAAATCTCGCGGATGGAGATTTCCGGCCTGAGTTCGCGGGCCAGGTTGTGACCGCTGTCATCGACCAGCGGGTTGTTCAGCGCAACGCCCAGGGCGGCTGAGGCGAGATCATAGCTGGGACTGCCCCGGCAGATCAGCCGGGCCCCGGTGCGGTGCTTGAAGTTTTCGGTCTCCAGCAGGGGCGGCAGGTCAGGACGCCCGTGGATGAAGACCGAGTCGATCGGTGCGCCGATCTTGCTGTGCCGCCCCATCATCCAGAGCGTCGAATAGGCGGCCAGGATCGACGCGCACTCCTGGCCGGGGATCAGGTCGAACGGGTGCCAGAAAAGGGGCTGCGAGCCGGCGACCTCGACGCCAAGGGCCCGTTTTTGACTCAGGAAGAACCGCACGCTCAGTTTCGAGCCGCGCGGTGGTGGCCGGTCCGAAAACGCGGCACGGAGCAGCCCCATCGGCACCGGCTCGATCACCGCGACCCTTGTGCCTAGCCCCGAGAGCATATCCACGATCTCGACGATCTGAGCGCGGGGAACAGCCGATAGGCAGGCCAGTTGTTGCTTGTTGAACTCGACTTTCAGCAGATCGATAATTCGATCCTCGGCGCGCAGATTGGTCGCCTGCACGGCCTCCAGGAAGAAGCTCTGGGGCGTCGAGAGGCGATTGGCCGGGGTGATCGCGAGGGTGGCCTGAAAGACTCGCGATTCGGGAAGGCCGATCTGGACCCAGGGGCCGGCCTTCGCTTTTCGACTTCCTCGATGTGGCACCCACGGCTCGAGCATGCGCCGCAGCACGGCCTCCACCGACTCGACGCCATATTCCTGGAGGTCCGAAGCGATCTCCAGGCGGCCCGTGGGCGTGCTCGCGACGACGCTCATGGCGATCTGCTCTTGATCGATGACCAAGCCGATGGCCGGCCGGTACTGCATCCGTTTCCAGAGGGCTCTCATCATTGAGGTCGCCGGTGGTGCTGGGGTTGGAGCCGGGGTCAAATAGAGGCGGGCGGCCAGTGCGGCCGCCCGTGACCCTTCAAATTGGTCTTGAGAACGGCGGCGAAGCCAGGAAGATACCGCAACCGGGCACCCTGGCCGCCGCCATGGGTCAGCTTCCCGAGCTCGTGCTGATGGAACTGCTGATCGGGTTGATGTCCGGAATCGTCTGGATTCCCGAATTCGTCGAGTCGTAGCCTTGGTCGGTGAAAACGACCGTGTAAGCTCCGTAGCCGGCCGAGGCGCCGGTGCGGGTGAGGGTGAGCGTCCAGGAGTTCTGGATCTGGCCGGTCGATCCCGCCGACACGGTTCCCACCGAGAAGTAGGCCGGCGTGGGATACTGGATGTCGATCAGAGTGAGGTCCGTGGAGTACTGGCCGTACTGGGCCAGATAACGCTCCTGGGACGACCGGACGGCAGAGAGAAAAGAAAAGGCTTCGGCGGCTTTCGATCGTTCCACGGACTTGAGGAACCGAGGCACACCGAAGGCGGCCAGAACGCCGATGATGACGATCACAACCGCGAGTTCAACGAGGGTGAAGCCCTTGGGGGCTCCAGCACGAGCACGACGTCGCAACATGGTCTGGGCTCTCAACTGGTTAGATGACCACCCCGGGGGCATGGTAAAGTCACTCCGGAGACAAGTGAAGCGTAGGACAGGTTCTGCCAGCGTCAAATGAACTGTCGTCGGGGACGCTGGGGACGCTGTGGGGTGTGGTTCCCTGGCCACAACGCTGCGCAATGGGCTCACCCTGGGCTAGGGTTGGACTAGAGAGCCACGGTCGAGCCAGCAATGCAACCGCGCGCCGGGATGGGTTCCGGGAGGCCACCAGAGGTCCCCGAGCCCGGCGTTCGTCGACCGTCTTGACCAGGGGAGGTGTCAGGTGCCGTTTGAAGAGTGGGTGGTCTCTCACGCCAGGGTGTCGAAGAAGCCGCACAAGGGGGCCAAGCTCGAAGATACGCTCACGTTTTTCCACCAGCTCTCCACTCTGGTCAGCTCCGGAACGCCGCTCTTGCAGTCGCTGAAGATCGCCGCCACCCAGTGTGAGAGCGTCAAGCTGCGCGCGATTCTCGAGTCGATCACCGCCCGGGTCGCCTCGGGCAGCACGTTTCACTCGGCCGCCGCCAGCTTTCCCCAGGTCTTCGAGTTCCAGTGGATCGAGGCCATCCGCACCGGTGAGGTCACCGGCAAGATGGCCATGGTCTTAATCGAGCTCAACAAGCAGATTCGCGATGCCCGCGAGACGAAGCGTAAGGTCACCGGATCGCTCATGTACCCGTGCATTCTGATCTGCGTCGCCGTCATTGCCGTGACTGTCATGCTCTGGATGGTGGTTCCAACGTTCGCCAAGATGTTCAATGACATGGGCGCCAAGCTGCCGGCCATCACCCAGTATGTCGTCGATGCCTCCGATTTCATCGTCGCCTACGGTCTCTACGGAGTCATCGTCGTCGTCATCGTAGCGGTGGCGTTCCGGAAGTTCATCAAGACCGAGACCGGCCGCCGCTACGTCGGCGGCTTTCTCATGGTTCTTCCCACGGTGGGCGAGCTGATGGTCCAGCTGGCAATGTACAGGTTCTCCTCGAACCTGGCACTGCTGCTCAAGAGCGGCGTGCCGATGATGGAGACGATGAACACGGTCAAGGGAATCTTCCAGAACGATCCCATATATCGCGATGCGCTTGAGCGGGTGAGCTCGCGCGTCGCCTCGGGCAGGGCCCTCTACCTCTCGCTGCAGGAGACCGGCATCTTCTTGCCCATGCTCACGAACATGGTCCAGGTGGGTGAAGAGTCGGGCCAGCTCGCCCTGGTCATGGAGCAGATCGCTCCCTTCTACAAGGAAAAGATGGAGTCGGCGATCCTCAAGGTGACCAAGATGCTTGAGCCGATCATAATCATGTTCATGGGAACATCGATTTGCGGGCTCATGCTGGCCATCTACATGCCGATGTTCGAGATGGCGGGCAACGTGAAGTGACCGAAGAAGAAAGGACGCGGCTTCGAGGAGCGTCGCGCGGACAGGGCAGGCTTACACACCCATCGAGACGGAAGCTCATGAGCACAAGATTCCAGATCGCCTCCAGCCGTTTCTCTCGCTCTTGCCGCAGGCGCAGGCAAAGGGCCTACACGCTCGTGGAAATGATCGTAGTGCTGGTCATCATGTCGATCTTGACCTCGCTGGCATTGCCTCGGTTCTCGCGCAGCCTCGAATCGGCTCGGGTCGACATCGCCGGGGCGAACTTGCGTGCCATCTGGACGGCCCAGCGGATCTACTGGCTGGACAACCGGACTTATACAAGCAATCTTCCCGATCTCGTCAGCGCGAACTTGCTCGATCCGTCGATCCTTACCGACACGTTCTATAATTACGCGGTGACCGGGGCTAGTACGGCGACGTTCACGGTGACGGCCCAGCGCGTCGCCGGAGCGACCTGGTCCGGAACCCTCACGATCACGCAGGACGGAGGTATCACCGGCACGCTCCAGTGTTCGGGTCAGGCTGACATCGTGGTTGGATTCCAGTGAGGCACGGTAATCCATGAGGGCTGCATGCGACCTAACCTCCTCTCCGGTCGACCGGTTGAAGTCCCGTCGCCGCGGGGCCATGATGCTTGAGACCCAGATCGCCCTCGTCGTACTGGGAATTGGCCTGGCCGGCCTTTGTCCGTTCGTCGTCATGCAGCTTCGGCAGTTGACCAAGCTCGAATCCCGGCTTGTGGCCTACACCTACACCTACAACAGCGTCGGGATGGCCAGCAGAACGGCGCAGTCGAACCAGTCGTATTATCTCGTTCCCTGGAATAATCCCTGGACCCGGAAGCTGACTGCACGGGCTCAGCTTCTGACAACAAGCTCCAACCCGGGCGACCCCGGCGTGACAACTCCCTCGGTCACGCACATAACGCTCACCGGGCCGTTCGCGCCGACCTATGACGCCAATGGAAATGTGACCGCCGTGACCGTCACGGTCCAGGTTCAATGAAAATCCGGTGGCCCAGCGATGTACCTCAGGGCAGAACCGACGCGTGGCCGCACCAGGACACGTCGCGGGTTCACCATCACCGAGATGGTGATCGCGGCCTTCCTGACGGCTTTTCTGGCCGTGCTTCTGGCCACGGCGGTGGCCACGTTCGCCCGGCCGGCCGCCGAGGTCGATGGCCGCACCCGACTGGCGCTGGAGGCCAGCCTCGCCGCCGAAGCCCTGGCTCGCGACCTGGGGGGCTTCTCAACCGATAATTCAGGCAACCCGGGAACCTTGACTCAGTATAAGTTTGCGAACTGGTCGTTCTCCGGCGACGGCGCGACGCTCTTTCTCAACTTTCAAGGGACGTCTCCCGGCCCGCCATACCTCATCGTCACATACCAGCGGCAGAACTATCAGCTCGTTCGCACGCAACTCACAAGTGGTGTTCAGACCGTGGTCGCCAGCCACGTCACCGGGTTCCTCGTGCAGACCGATCCTGGTAACCCGAACAACGTTCAGATCGAGCTCACGCTGACTTATCCCGACCCGTTGAGCCCTCGCCGACCGTTCCCGAGTTTCTCGGGGACGTATGTTTTTGTCGGAGTACCACCCCCGCCATGAGAACCAACATCAGGGTGCACCGTCGCGGCTACTCGCTGACCGTCGTGCTGCTCTTCCTGGTGCTCCTTCTGGGCCTCTGGGCCGCAGTGTACCGGACGACCGCGAGTTTTCTGCGCGTCGAGACGGCGCGGGTGAAGCGAGACGACCTCGACGCCGGAATGCTCTCCGCTCTGGGACAGTGTCTGATGTACCTGGAGCGCAATCCCTCGCTGCCTCGCACCCCGGTCAGCTATGGGGTGAAGGTGCCTCAGGGTGATCCCAGCGGCCAGAGCTTTGTCGCCACCTTCAGCCCCGTGACCACCTCTTCCAACGGATGGACGGTACAGGTCGCTCCGGGCACGTATCCGACGCCTTTGCCTGGCCCATGATCGGCCTTTGCCTGGCCCATGATCGCTTGCAGGCAGCGGCAGCGCCCGTGGCAGAAGTCCGAGAACCACTGGCATCGCGATTTCCGGACGATCCGCGAGAACCGCCATAATCATTGAAGGCAAGACCGCGGCAAGGTCGAAATCATCACCGATTACTTCGCCGATCGAGGGTGATCGAATCACCCGGGGCGGAGAATCTGGAGGCGGGTCGAGACCATGCGGCGGATCATTTCCCTGGTTCTGATCTCTGTCACGGGGCTCTCGGCCGCCGGCTGCGGAACTCTGGAATGGCTCCGTGGCGCGGGACACTACCCGGGAATCGCACCCAGCGACTATGCCTACTACGACTACTGCGGCACGTCGTCCCAGGTATTCCAGTTCACTGTTCCGCAGGTTCAAAGCGCGGCGACCGAAGCCCTGCTCGATATGGGATTTAAGGACCTCGGTCCGGCCAAGCTATGTCCCGACGAAGCCATCGCCATCGCGGCCCGGACTCCCGACAACCGGCCTGCGACCGTCACGTTCACGCCCCAGAACGCAATGACCAATATGCGGATCGAGATCGGACCGGTGCACCTCGGAGATCATATGCTCACGCGTGATGTTTTTCGTCGAGTGGCACTGAATTTCGGCACCCTGCCACGCGATTACCTCCCCATGGAGCCAACTTTGGCCCGGCGCACCAACCCGGTCTACACCACGCCCCCGCCATTTGGTGCCGAGCCGCCGCAAGTCCTTGAGGGAGAAGGACTCAGACCAGGTGCGGAGCGCAAGGCACCCGAGCTTGAATTTACCGCGCCGGTCACCGGTACCGGTTCCGGAGCCATCCCACCCCCCTTCGACCCCTACCGTCCCTACGTTCCCACGATCGAGTATCCGAACCCTCCCTATATGCCTTACGCACCATGGCCTTACACCCCCTTCACGCCAGGAGCAACGATGCCCTACTAAGAGAGGGCGGTCTGCGCTTGCCTTGCATCGAGCGTGTAAGACTATCGCAACGATGCCTTCAACCCCGGGGAGAAGGCGCCGCGCATTGGCTGATCAAGAGCATGAGACGCCTCCTTTGGCGCGGCCCGGTAAGAGCCTACAATCGCTAAAGTTCATTTTATCGGAACGACTCTTAAGTTCGCCAAGACCCGTGCCGAACTCTAAGAGAGAAAGCACGTCGAACGCATGTCTTGCGTGGATCCCGGCCAACCGCCTTAGGGCTCCTCTTTCCAGGGCCCAGGGTCAGGCCGCGTTGCTGGCTTTCGCCAAGCGGATCCGTCACGAACCCATGGAATCAATGAGGATTCTCTCCCTTGAACCGCCTGGTTGTCTCGGGAATCAAGGTGATGGTGACGGGACTGGTGCTTGGCACGCTCCTGGTCGTGGCCCGGCCGGGCGTTTCGGATGAACAGCCCCCAGCGCCACAGCTCACTCTCTTGCCGGTCCCTTTGCCGCCGGGTCAAGTGGCAGAGGCTGGCGGTCAGGAAACACCTGCGCCTCCTGTGCCGGGCTTCGCTTCCGAGCCAGGTCGAGGGCCGGACCAGGTTCCCTCGGCAGCTCCTCTGCCACCGGACCCGGCACGGTCCCAAACCCAGGGCCGCACGGCCCAGCCAGGGGCCGCGACAACGGGTGCGGATGCCGGCCGTCAGAACGCGAGGCCGCAGCAACCCGCGCCGGGCTCAAGAGCCAACGGCCCAGCAACCAGCGCCCCGAACCCGCCGCGAGGGCCCGCAGATTCCCGGCCTCAAGACATCCAGTTCGATCGCGACGGCCTGATCACTCTGCACACGAACGAGCTCGACGTCCGCCAGCTGCTGGAATTGCTCAGCCGCCGCAGCGGCATGAACATCTTGGTTTCTCCCAAGGTCGCCGGCTCGATCACCGCCAATTTCGAGAAAGTCACGCTCCAGGAGCTTCTCAAATCCGTGCTCAAGCTCGCCGACTTAGTGGAGAAGACCGACGGGGGAATTCACTACATCTACTCACGCGAAGAGATCAGGGATGTGGCGGAAACGGCCAAGAAAGAGCGGATCGTCACCAAGGTTTATCGCCTGAACTACATCCGGGCCGATGAGCTGATGGTCATGCTTGCTCCGTTTCTGAGCGATGATGTCGGCAAGAAGCGGTTCTCCACCTCGGCCAATTACCAGTTTGGCATCAGCGAGGCTTCCACCCTGGCCACCGGCGGCGCCAGCGGGGGAGCAGCCGGCGGCGGTGGTGCTGGCGGCGGCGGTGGCGGTGCCGTGGGAGGAGCCGGCACGATCCAGCGCGGAACGCAACCTTCCACTGGCGGCATCTCCATGTCCAGCAACGACATCCTCGTCATCCAGGATTATGAATCGAACCTCAAGATCATCGATCAGATCATCCAGCGGGTCGACGTCCAGCCGCTCCAGGTGCTGATCGAAGCCGTGATCATCAGCGTCGAGCTCGATACGGAAACGCAGCTCGGCGTCAACTTCGCGGTCGTCGATAACCTTGGGCAGCAGCTCGCGACCATCGGCGAGGGCTCCGTGCTCAACGGCAACGTGGGCTTCACGCCGGCCTCGGTCTTGACGGCCGCCGGCAAGATCGCCGCCGGGGCAACCCCTGACCCCAACGGTTTCGCGTCGCCCGTCGACGGCATCAAGTACGGCTTCATCTCCAACAACATCACCGGCTTTATCCGGGCCCTGGAAACCGTGGGAAGCACCAAGATTTTGGCCAGCCCGAGAATCCTCGTGCTCAACAAGCAGCGCGCCGAGATCCAGCTCGGCTCGAGACTTGGCTTTCAGACCCTGTCGCAGAATTTCACCAGCACGATCCAGCAAGTCCAGTTCCTGAACGTGGGAACCTTGCTCCGGATCAGGCCATTCATCTCGACCGATGGCATGGTGCGGATGGAGATCCACCCGGAGCGAAGCCAGGGGGCCGTCGTCAATAACCTCCCCAGCGCGGCGACCGCCGAGCTGACGACCAACGTGATGGTGCCCAACGGCGCCACGCTGGTCATCGGTGGCCTGATGGAAGACCAAGATCAGTACTCGGCTCAAGGATTGCCCGGCCTGACGCGCTTGCCGATCCTGGGTCATCTCTTCGGCTACAAGGACAAGATCGACCAGCGGCGCGAGCTCGTCGTCCTGCTCACTCCGCGCATCTGGACGGCCGGCCATGCCGGTGCGGGCCACGACGATCTCTCGCGGGGGGCCGGTGGATCGACCAGAGAAAACAATCGCCCAGCCCTTGCGATGGCGCCCAACCGGACTTCGGCGGCGAACCGGACTTCGGCGGCAAGACGGAGCGCGGCGGCGAACCGGAGCGCGGCGGCGAACCGGACCGTGCCCAACGGGACTTCGGCACCGAGCGTGGCCGTAGCGCCCGCCGCGGCGGCGGGTTCGACTGAGGCGCCGGCTGCGGCCACGGCGCCGGCTGCTGCGGCGCCGGCTGACCGAGAACCCGTCGTCCCAGCTCCATCATCCGATGAGGAATTGCCACCATTGCCGCCATTACCAGCGTTTTCAGCGCTCGATCCCAGCGCCCGTCCCACCGATCCGTCTCCCTACCAGCGTATCGTTCCCTTGACGGCTCCCGGCGGCAGCGTCCAGCCTCGTGTCCGGATGCAGGGGGGAGAGGAGCTCGACACGGATCGCTCGACGGTCCTTGCCGATACGCTGGAATCTACCGAGAGCATCCGATCGGACGACGCCGGAAATCCATCCGGGCTTTCGGGCGACCCTCGGTCCAAACCGCCAACCGGGCAGACCCCCAAGGTGGACCCGATGGTCAGCCGAGCCTCCCTTGAGACTGTCCGACCCGCCCAGCCTGCGGAGAGGGCGGTTACCGCCGGCTCGCCCCACAATGTCCTCAAGCATCTGGTCCATTCCGGCGAGGATTTTTCGTCCATCGCCCGGCTTTACTACGGCTCGGGGAATCTCGCCGGAGCGCTTTGGTGGGCCAACCGCGGTACCGTCGCCTGGCCCGGGGCGCTCGCAGCCGGTATGCGAATCAATGTTCCGCCCCTCGAACGGCTCCAACCTGGACCGGGCGGACTGGGGGCCGGCAGCCGGGTGATCCTCGACACCGGGAGCATTCCTTGGAACCCCAGCGATCCCGCGGACGCAAGCAATAGCGGCCAGAACGGAAGCAGCTCTGCGACTGGGTCCGTCCAGTCGAGCCCGGTGTCCCAGGCCAGTCCGGTGTCCCAGGCCAGTCCAGCGCCGTTGGCCAGCGTGCCGGAGAGCGGCTACGCCATCCACGTGGTCAAGCGGTCCGAGACGCTGGAAAGCATCGCTCGGGACCGACTCGGCGACCCTGGCCGCGCAGGGGAAATCGCCGCGCTCAACCAGGACCTTCTGAGCGATACCAACCAGCCGAAGCCGGGGATGCGGCTGTTGCTCCCGCAGCTTCCCGACGCCTCGCCGCCGCGGTAGCTAATGCTCAAGCAGGTGCATCTGGTAGACGAGCAGGCCCAGGTAAAGCCCGAGGAACACCGGCAGCAGGAACCCGGCGCGAAACCGCGTGCCAAAGAGCGGCCAATTCTTGAAAACGACGAGAAAGGGCAATCCAACCGCCGTCAGGACGTACTTGCCCAGGAGGAACGGACGGTGCTCTCCACATAAGCCGAGAAGAAAGTGGGTTGCGCCGACTCCATCGGCTGACCCACCCTACGATGGCCGCCGTCAACTCCCCAATCGCGTAACTCCTAACTCGAACGAAAACGTTCCATTAGAGGCAATGACCCGCCGCAGAGGGTTGCCGTAAACGTCCTTCCCGAGTTCGTGGAAGGGCGCCGGTGTCGTCACCAGTCGCTCCCCTCTTGGAACCGGTGGGCGGGTCCAACGAGCGGCGGCTGAACCGAATTACCGGAATTGTCTTGAATCGCGTCATCTGTTTGGCTTGAATGTGGTGGAGTTACGCAGTATGGTTTTTTGTGCGTTTTCGTCTGTGTTCTGGGGCGGCTGGGTTAGATAGGGCCAAGTGCGGTTCCGGCACGTTGTTATCTCGCCTATCTTTCCGGGCGCCCGAGTCGTCAGACGGCCAACCGCGTGACTTTTATGTGGGCTTCGGCTCAACGACTC
>JBKQMU010000289.1:0-44483 GCA_052146555.1 Isosphaeraceae bacterium | reverse complement strand
GATCGCGGTCTGCTTCGCGCAAGATATGCGCGACTTCCTGGGCGGTCCTTCGCCTGCTCATGGGTCCCTCCGTGACTCAGTCTACCGGAGGACTCCCATTTCGGCTGGACCAGATTTTGGGGAGCAGCCCAAGCTGCCGGGCGTGACCCAGGTGCTCCCAGAGCACGTGGATCCAGAGGCTGACCAGGACGGCGGTGAAGTTGAACCAGTACACAAAGGCATCGAAAGCCAGATAGCTGCCCAGGAGGGAAGTTACCATAATGAAGAGGGCGTTGATCAGAAGCACGAACCCGCCGTGAAAGGTCTGGTTCAGCCAAATCAGACCAATCCCCGCCAGGAGGTCGACCAGAATTGCGATCCCGTGATTCAACGGCCGCACCCCTCCTCCCGACAGCTCGGACTGGATCGCCTGGGCCGTGATCTCGACACCATGCCGAGGTCCAACCGGGGTGAAATAGAGATCACGCGCGGCGCGGTAGGTTCCGCCGACTAGAACGATCCGCCCTCGAAGTGGTGAAGATTTCGACCAGAAAGGCTTTTCGGCGGCTTGCTTCAACTGGCGCAGGGACATGCGCGGAAAGTCGTAGCGGTCTCCCGAAAAGTTGAGAATGAGACCTTCCTCCCCGTGGTCCGTTGCCGAGGGGGTCTCATGGGTGGTTCTGAGCGACTCACCGGGTTTCTGCCCATTTGCTCGTTTGGCCTTCTTGTATTCGATGAGAACTGCCTGGGGGAATGAGTCCACCAGTCCCTTGCGCGAAGATGGTGGATCGGCCTGATCGGAGAAATAGGCCGTGCGGTAGCGGCGCACCACGCCGTCGCGATCGAGCGGAAAGAGACTCAGCCCTGACCGCGGCGTCGTCTCGATCCTGCCAGACTTTTCGGTTTCGCTGAAATGACCGCCCAGGAAACGCAAGCGACGCAATCCCTTCGCTTCGGGATGTGGCCGTTCCTTGTCGGTCGCTTCCACGTTTGCATCCTGTTCACAGTCGGACAGGACATCCCGGGCCCAGACCGCGTCGGGCAAATTGGCGTTTCCGTACTCGCTTGAAGAGGTATCAAGATCAACCGCGATCACACTGGGGCCGGCCTGCTGGATCAAGGTCAGGATTCGCTGGATCTCAGCGGCGTTGAGCGGACTTCGGCTGCGAAACATGTCGCGATAGTCGTCTTCGGTGATGTCGACGATGTAGATATCCTTGGACGGCCGAGACCTGCTGGCCAGCAGGAACGAATCAAGGGCGGTATTCTCGAAACCGGCCAGCCAGCCCCAATGCTCGAGCAGTAAGACGAAGAGGCTAATCAAGACCAGAGCGATCAGGTTTTTACGGACCTCATCGCTGAAAGGGAGACGGAATCGAAACGGCATGATGCGCTCCTGCGAAGCC
Source organism: Isosphaeraceae bacterium (assembly GCA_052146555.1). Taxonomy (GTDB): domain Bacteria; phylum Planctomycetota; class Planctomycetia; order Isosphaerales; family Isosphaeraceae; genus Aquisphaera. The sequence continues at coordinate 43,098 of JBKQMU010000289.1, read as the reverse complement.
GGGCCCAGTGTGCGGACGAGCCGTCACGCTCGCTTCGTGGCTCAAGGACGGATTGGCTCGGCCAGGGTCTTGAGGCAGGCTCGTCGAAACGAAACGATGGCGTAGGGGCTAACGTCGGGGTCCCACGCCTCGCTGAGCGTCACCGCCTGGCGGTACGCTTCTGCAGCCTGTGCGTATGCGGAAGGTTCGCTCACGAGAACCCACGCGGCCGCCCCGGGGCGGCCGCCCGGCAGGAGGACCGCACATTCGAATAACCCAGGACTCAGTCCGACCGCGGCGACGGAGAGGCTTCGTTTCGCGTCATAGACAAAGCGTAACGTGGCTGCCGGAGGTGTATTGGCCGAACTCGGAGAGGCACGCTTGAACTCGACCTGATATTCGCCAGGCTGGCCGGCGTGGAAGATCGGGGCTAAGTCCACCTGTCCATTTTCGAGACGCACGACTCCATCGGAAACTTCGTTCCCTCGACTGATCGCATGAACATACCCGGTGGGCTGTCGCCCGGCCATCGCGCGGCAGAGTCGCGCGACCGGGGAGGCAGCGACGCGGTCGGGAAGAGTGGCTGGACCCGTGTAAACCTTGGCCTGACCTGTATAGAAACAGACCGTTAGTGAACATTTTTCCCCTTCTTTTTGTTCGACTTCTCTCGGCCGGATCTTGGCTCCCGCCGGAACTCGATCACCTTCTGAGAGAGCTTTGGAGGGTTCCTGCTCCAGATACCATGCTCCGTGCTTCTCGAGCACAAACCCCACACTGTCCTCCGACCGAGAAGAATCGCAAGACAAAGACAGCGCAAGAATGAGCCCACCGCCCAAGCAGGTCCAGCAGAGCACGAGGTTTCGGTGCCGTGAAACCTGTGTCCGGTGCGACAGGGGATCGAACGAACTGACGACGGTGCGTCGGTGATGCCACATCAGATCAGCCCCCACCTGAGAATACCACTACGAGCTTTAGCATAACGGGAGGGGGCCGACCTTAACAATCATTCACAACCCGGGCCAATTACTGGTCTCAGCTAAGTGAAACAGCAGAAGTAGTCACGCGGCCCGTTTGGTCTCTCGATCATGGCGGAACACGAAGGCCATTCGTTCGCGCCGTCCGTTGACCCGCGTGACTCCCTTGCGGAAGGCGCAAACAACAAACAACACGTTCGCCAGGACTGTTCGCTTCAAATGTCCCCACAATCGCTCGATCAGGTTGAGGCTTGGGCAGTACGGGGACAGCCAGTAGATCTCGATCCGGTCGCGGTGCTCTTCCAGCCAGGCCTGTACGGCTTTGGTCGTGTGGAACCGTCCATTGTCGCAGACCAGGCGGATTTTCTTACCTGCGGCCTTTTGGATCTGCTCGTCGGTCGGCGAATCCCCGGCTAGCGTGGCAAGTTGTCGCAGTTTCAGCACGGACGCCCCGTCGCCTCTGTGGCCCAGGATTTCGAGTTGTCGAAGCATCGCCTCAGCGAGCGCGGTGACTTCAGCGTCTTTGACCTATGGGGCCATGGGTCAGTATCGACTCCTGGCTACCAGACATCAGACATGGACCTGGAGCGTAAAGCAAGAGATCCTCGGGTTGAGTGATATCCAGCAGATCCAGGTTCGGCGGAACCATGATGGAACTCTGGAAGCCGCTCTCGGCTCTTGCTTGAGTTTGTAGATAGCCGCAGACCGCGACATTTTTCTATCCAGCCGTTTGCTACACATCCTGCTTCTAACGTTTGGTACATCCCCATGCAAACAGCATGTGTAGCGAGCCAGCGAGCCACTCTTGATTTCACAAGATCTTCATAAGTATTGCATTGCGAGTACGTGGGGGCGCGTTGCGACACTCAGCGAATGGATGTGTGCTTCAAATCAGTTTGGTCATTGTCTCTGCGAAGCGGCCGAAGTTGCGGCGATCACGGAAGAAGGGATCTGCTGCGGCGTGGACGAGCCGATTCCGCTTTCACTAACCCCACAAAATTCCGGCCGGAATTTGGGCATGATGTTGTGCCGAAGTACGGCTTCGGCACGACTGCGGACGCAAGAGTGCCGGAGACGCACTTTGCGAGATTGGGATCTCAGCTAGGTCGAGTCAGCCTGCTCCCGTGACCGGAAGTGATAACCAGCAAAAACATTAAGCTAAATTCCCGGCGAATTCGCGGCATAATACTATGAGGGAAGGTTAGTTCACATCGGTCAGTTCTCGACCGCACCGGTAATCTGCTGAAAATCGACCTTCGCATCCAATTGACAACCATCCGTGCGTGGTGCCTTCCGCGTTTTTGTTAGTCTATTTTATTGCCCAAGTGAATAATCGCAGTCAAACGTCGTATAATATTTACAAGGGGCTACAGATCTTTGCACTATGAGGTTTCGGCCGAATGCACTCGAGCTGGTCCTCTCTCTTTTCCCGAGAAGAAGTTTGCCCCAAAGCCAGGGGCTCACGAAAATTGGCAATAGCGATTTACATCGCAATATAGCGAATGGATGACGAGCCCAGGAACCGCCAGGATGGCCAACACCTTTGACAATACTTCCCCATCGACAGGTCCCTACCCCGAAGAACTCCGCTCAGCGATTGCCATCGAGGCCGAGACTGACGCGGATCGAGTCGCAGCGCTGATCCTCGCAATGGGGTATAATTTCACCCCAAGCAAACCCCTCGTCATGGAGCGGGAGCTACTTCTATTTTATGGGGCAGTCTTGCGTCTCCATAGCTGGGAAAATGCAGGAATAAGAATCCACCGCGACCGAGGTTTTCCTTCGGCTTGTGAGATATTAACGGATGCTGCCCGAGCCCTTCGCGAAGAGGGTACGATGCCTGACGGGACGGGGCTGTCGATTCAAGTAACGAACATGTTCATGCAGAACTTTGCGTGGAATGGCCGACGGGAATTGGATGCGCCGGTGGTCTTGGATTTTCTGGACGACAAGATGGCAGTCGATGCGTTGGCAAAACTCCTCTGGAGTAGGCGACTGGTCGCCCGAGGAGAAAGAGCGTGAAAGGCACCGGAACGAAGGATCGGCGGTTGACCAGCGGTCGCGCCCTGTTCTACACGCGGGATAGCCTTGGTCGGCACGAAACGACGCCGGCTCAGTATGTTCGCTGGGCACAAGATGGTGCGGCCAGGATTGGGGCCGCTTTTTCAGGATTGCCCGAGCAGATTGAAAACATGATCAGGAAGGGGCTGTCCCACGAAGGAGACCTGTTTCTCGACTACGGGGTGACCGGCAACAAGCTCAGTCGCCTTGGCCTGGATGCCATGATTCAGCTCGCCCTGACGGATATGAGCGTTTCCCACGTGTTCATTCCGCGACGCGATCGACTTGCGCGCCCCGATGACCCTGTGGATGGTGTCAAGCTAGAGAACTTACTCCGTGCGGCTGGCCTGACTTTGGTCTTTATGGATCGTATCCTTCCTCCCCTGCAACGGGGGCGTCGCCACGATCTTGGGGAACTGATCGTGTCCGTCCTCGAATACAGTGCAGCAGGGGAATACCGCCGTGAGCTGGCTCAGAAGATAGTGCACGCCCAGATTGCCTTGGCCAGGGCAGGCTTCTCAATCGGAGGGCGGGCACCCTTCGGCTTTCGCCGCTGGCTGGCCCACTACGACGGATCGCCAGTGCGACAATTGACAGATGGCGAGTACGTTAAGAAGGCCGGTCACCACGTTGTCTGGCTACCGGGCCCCGAGGAGGAATTGAGGTTAATCCGTCGCATTCTCGAAATGCTCGAATCAATGCCAGCCTCCCGAGTGGCTGCGAAACTCACCAAGGAAGGCGTACCACCTCCTGATGCAGACCGATACCGTACTGACCGCGGAATAAGGCACCGAACCAGCGGAGTATGGCATCAGACTTCGATCAGCAACATCGCCCGTAGTCCATTGCTCGTAGCTATGACGACCTATGGACGCCGATCTATGGGCGATCAGTTGCGATTTTCGCCCCATGGTCCACGCGGCCTCGACGAGGCGGACTTACGGAGCGACGGTCAGCCCAAGGTCGTTGCCAATCCTGATACGGATCGCATCGTCGCAAAAGCTAAGTTTGAACCCGTGGTCAATGAGACCCAGCACCAGCTGCTAATGCGCGAATTGGATCGGCGAGCTGGGACCCAGAAGGGTAAGCCGCGCTCACGAACGCCCGAGAAGAATCCGCTCGGCAGCCGGCTCTATGACATGGGCTGCGGATGGCCTATGTACCGCCAGCCGTATCAGCAGAATTTCCGCTATCTATGCGGCCTGTATCAACAGAGCCACGGGGCGCAGTGCCGTCATAACCATGTTGATGGGATGCTAGCCACGCGCTTCGTACTTGGGTGCATTCGCCAGCGGTTGCTAACCCCTGGGTTCCGGGCCAGGCTTGAGCAGCGGCTTCGTGCACTCGCGGAGCAAGATCAACCCCAGGATAGCCATGACCAAGTGATTGCAACAAAACGAGCAGCCCTGGATGAGCTAAGGAGGAAACGCGAGCGGGTATCACAAAACCTGGCCCTCGCAGAGAACGCTGATCAGCGGAAGGCCATAGCAACAATTTTCGACCAGGTGAGTCAGGAAGTGAAGGTCATGGAATTGCAGTTGCGACAGGATGAGCAGTCGGCCAAGAACGCCCCGGATTTGGAGGATGACATCGCAGCTGCCCTTGCAGACTTCGACCGGTTAGTCGAGCTCGCGGCCGACGATACAAATCTGTGGGCGATTGGTGAGCTTTTCCGTCAAGTGAATGCGAATCTGTTCTTGCGGTTCGAGCAGATTCAACCGAACAAGCGTAAGATTAACAAGGCAGCAGGCGGCGTGGTGACCTTTGGAACGTCGCGTCCGCCGATCAGCTTGTATGAGGGACCGACCGGGCGTCGGGCTCTCCAAAGCATGGCGGTAACTTCTGGCTACAGGCCAGAAGTTCCGGCCCTGCCTGCGGTTCCGTGTGGTACCGACCGAGAAGGGCAGTTGTTAGGAAATGTCAATCGGGGCGAGAGGATTTGAACCTCCGACCTCACGGACCCGAACCGTGCGCTCTAGCCAAGCTGAGCTACGCCCCGTCTGTGTCCAAGCACGATTCTCAACAATCCGCCGAGTCCTGTCAATTGCTTCAATTCTTTCGGTCGCGCCGATGCTCTGGGTCGATGGGAGTCGGCGAAGTCGGTCGAGGTGGCGGAGTGGGTCGAACTTCGGAAGCAGGAGCGTGCTGCTCCAGAGGTGTCTGGACGGTCGCCATGAACTGATGCCAGTCGCGCTCCAGGCCCGCGAGGTCGGACCCAAAGGCTCGCTCGAAGGTCGCGTGGTAGCGGTCGGTTCTCGGAAGCACCAAGAGTGGAGCGTCAGCGCTTCGGAGCAGATCGAGGAATGTCAGGAACTCAGCCGCATGCGCGTACCGTAGGTAATAAACCAGCGCCCATGCCTGAGCGTAGGCGTAACGCTCGTAACCTCGCGTCAAGCCGACGTCGCGAATCAAGGCATCGATCTGGGGCGGTGGTTGAATTTGCCTCCAGTCGGGAAGCCGGAGATCGTGGGCCCGGCCGATGCCGGCCCAGCGGCCGCCGCGCACCAGCTCGAATTGCATGGCCAGGCCTTCTTGAAGCCAGATCGGAAAGGCATCATGACGGGGCAAGAGGCCGCTGTTGGCCACCAGCAAGTGGACGATCTCATGAGCGGCTGTTCCCTCGTCGATGGCTCGCCGCTCGAGCTCCAGCAGCAGCTCCTGGCGCCGGAGTTCACGCTGGAGACGTTCCATCAGGCAGATGGCTTCGGCTTTGCCTAAGTTCTTCGCCGATTCGCCGCTGAGGGTAACTCTCAACTTGGCCCCGGCCGGCAGCCGCTGGGCCATCGTCTGGAGCTGTTCGACCTCCTGATTTCGCGACCGGATGCCTTGTAAAACTGCCTTATGGCGATCGTTGCTGCGCGCATCGTAGGTGACCACGGCGTTCCAGGTGGGATGGTAATAGCCGCGGGTACTCGCGAAAACATCGGCGCCCTGAGCATGGAGAAATGCCCGGTAATCCTGCTGGCAGGCGAACCAGGCAACGACGAGCCGCCGATCGGGAGCAGCAAGCTCGATGCCGCGGGCGGCGAAATCCAGGTAGAAGCCGGTGATGACGCGTTCCAGAACCGCAAGCCGCTCGCTTGCCTCGGCATCGGTCGTTTGATGCACGAGGACGATGTGCGATCCGTTGGCAATCCGCGTCTCGATCCCCAAGGCTGCGCGGAAGCCTGTCAGGTCAGGGTCCTTGAGAGGTTGCTGGAGCCGGTCCAGCACGCCCACCATCCGGGCAACGCCGGCGTGATCGGGGTCAAGGCGGTGAAGTTCGCGCAGCTCGGCCTTGGGTTCGTCGCTAAGACCGTTCTCGATGGCCCACCAGAGAGCCGCGTAACGCGCCTGAAATCCGGACGGGCGAGCCAGCCTGAGGCGCTCTTCCCACTGGCTCTCCGGGATGAAGCCGGGAACAACTCTCGCGAAGTCGTCGCGGCGAAACTCATAGGTTCCTGAAGGAATGATGATCAGGACACGATTGTCCTGCAGCGTTGCGATCGCTTGGACTTGACCTCCGTTGCGGAAATAGAGGAGCTCGCCTCTGGCGGCCAGGGGAAACAAAGAGACCAGCAGGGCCCCGGCGCATAGGATGGTGGCTGCCAAGCCGCGGCTCTTGGGCGGCCGCGGGCAGCCGGGTTTCATGTCGAGTCCGATTTCACACCCCCGCGGCGCTGGCATGTCTGCTTCTGGATCCGCCCTCTTGCCCGTGGAAAAGCGGCCGGTCTCTTTATTGTCGGCCGTGCTCGACTTCAGGCTTCCTACGAATCTCGCTCCAGGCGTCAAGAATGAACGTGTCGCGTGGACCCCGTTAAATCCGAGAGCATAGCAGATGGGCTGAAGATGCTGATGTCAATCGGCTTTCCGTGATGACACCGGGATGCCAGGGAGGTCAGGATGCTCGTTCTAAGTCGGAAGCCATTGCAGTCAATCATGATCGGTTCGGACATCAAGATCACGGTCCTGAAGGTCGATCGGAACCAGGTGCGAATCGGCATCGAGGCGCCGCCGGATGTCACAATCTTGCGGGACGAACTGATCGGGATGAGTGAATCGATCGCTCGAGGGGCGGTGAGATTTTCGGCAGCCCGGGTTTGAGCGATTTCGTCCTGGTCAGGCCGGGAATGAACTGCAGAGGATGGGCCACGGCGGCGGGCGCCGACCGGATCAGAAGACGCCGAGTGGAGCCATCTTCCTGCTCGGATTAGAGGACACCGGCCGGAGAGGCCTCCTCGGTGGGACCCTCACTCTCTTCTTCCTCGACATCGCCGCCGGCGAAAGCTCTTCTGGCCCGCTCTCCGACAGCAAATGACTCCAGGCAAAGCGCGATCTTGGGGTCGACGGCATTACGCTCGGTCTTGGGATATTCGAAGATCAGGGCCACTTCGTGGGAGCTGTCTTTGCCTCCGTAGAGATAGATCTGAATGGTCTTCTCGTTTAATTCAATGGTTTTGGACCTAAACATGTTCTCGCGCCTGGTGTCTTCCTTGAATTGCCCTGCGTCAAGCTCGACTCCGTAGGCGCTCTTGAGCAGATCCATGACCTCGGTGTTGAAGTCGCCGTGGGGGGCGGTTTCGGCGGCCGGTGTCGAAGCATTGTTCGTCGGCGTCTTGGGGCGTTTGACGCGTGCCACTAGGTGGAGACTTGACTTTTGTGGCTCGTCAAAGCTCGATTCGAGGTCAAATTTTTCAGGTTCGGGGGCGGCAAGCTGAAACGTCGGAGTCGGACCCTTCATATTCTTGGGGAGGCGGACGTAAATCTGCAATTCCTCCAGCTTCCCCTTGGCCGGTGCGTCGGTCAAATTGGCGTTGAGCCGCTTTTGATAATTCATGTTCTCGATCGTCTTTTCCAGGCGCTTTTCGTAACTCTGGGTTCCACAGCCGACGGCCAGGACGAAGATGCCAGCCACGATCATCGCGATCACCCGGTTCATGCTTCACTCCTTGCCACAGGGTGATCCCGAGGACTCGCCTGGAATCTTCCCCGTCGCGCCTGCCTCCCCTATCGGGCCCCGCCTAAGTCTTGGTAGGTTCATTCCCAGTGTCAAGTAGTCGGAGGCGACCGCAAGAAGAGCTCAGCGAGTACGGAAAGTGGCCATGCCCGAATCCAAGGGAAAGTCGACTCTGCATGATCGTGGCAGCCAGGTCAAGGCACCTGAATCGAAGCGCCCGGTGATGATCGTCGCGCTTGTTAAACCGTTTCGAGCTCAGGCGGTCCTCTCGGCTCTCGAGTCGGTCGAGATTCTGGGGGGAACGGTCCGGGAAGCGATGGGCTACGGGCGACAGAAGAACCGCCTGAATCAATACCTGGGAAGCGAATACAACACGTCGTTTCTTCCCAAAGTGGAACTCACGATCTTCGTGGAAGAGCGCCAGGTCGCGGCGGCCATCAAGGCCATCGTCGGCCCGGCCCGGACGGGACGCATCGGTGACGGCAAGGTCTTGGTCCTCTCTTGCCTGGAGGCAAACCTGAGCTGGTGACCGAGAAACGTCGACCCGCTGGGACGAACTTGAGCCCGCGGAACTGACCATCTTTTCCTGGCCGCGCACGTGGGGGTCCGAGGACCGGCCGCGCTGAAATCCCGCCATAGCCAACTTCCTGGCCGCGCACGCGAGCGTCCGAGCCGGGTCACAGGAAAATCGAGCAAGAGGCGCTGGTCGAGAAGGTGCCGGGCTGGGCGATTCAGCGATCTGCCGTAGATCAACAGCCCGTGCTAATTCAGCAAAGATGTGTCGATTTGACAACCTGCGACGATTCAGCCGGATGTGACGATTCAGCAGGGCAAGCCCAGTCAGCAGTCGGTCTTGATTCAATGAGGAGTGTCAATCCAAAGGACACGCCTTAACCGGTGCTTTTCAGCGCCCTGATCGAGGTCGATGAGTTGTTGCTGGGGGACTTCTTCAGGATTCTCGGCACGCAAGAGAGCGTACCGCCCACAATGCCGGAACCAGCGGACTGTCGGCTGGTCGTCGAGCCACACGACCACCATCTTGCCGTCGAGTTGACGGGGGTCGTCATCGTGCTTGGAATAGGCGACACGGGCACCGTCGACGACAATCGGCGCCATGGACTGCCCTTTCACGAGGATACAGCGATTTTCCTGCTGAGCCTCTAGCCATTCCTGCCTGAGGGGGGTATCCATCGGAACGTCGTAGCCCTCGCCGCGGTTCGAGAGCGGAACATTGGGATCGACCGAGGTCTCCGCGTCATTCTCAAGCAGTCGCAGGGCGGTTCGTAAGAGGGCACCGACGGTCATACCCGGCTGGGATACCGCGTCGCTTCGCTCGGCTCGCGACTCCTGACGAAACTTGGGCCCGGTGCCGTGGAGCAGCCAGGTCGGCTCTACCGAGGTCAGTTCGATGATCCTGAGCACGACTTCGGCGGGGACAGTCACCCCTCCTTCATAGTTGTACCAGGTCCGCACCGGGATACCGAGGCGTCGGGCCATCTCGGGCCCTCCCCGGTCGCCGAACAACTCCATCCGCAAGTTCGACAGTCGTCCGGCGAGCGCCAGTTTGGCGCTGAGCGACTCCGGTAAAGTCTTCCTACGAGCCATGGCCGAGTATTCCTGCATGCTGCCATTACGGATTGGACAAACGACAAAGAGGAGAGTCACCACAACTGTGCTGGATCACTTGTTCTGAGGCCATATAAAGCGATAGACGGCCAAAAATCAATCCACTTGTCCTCCACGATGCGAAAGATCAACAGTTTCTTCTCGCCGATTGCTCGCACAGCTGCATGAGGGACTTATGTAATCAAAGCGTTGACCATGATAGCGGCCATCGACCCGAGCACAGGTGCCCGCAGGGTAACCCTGCATAGGTGGATGAGTTCGTCGGTTCACGTCCTTCCTGGCGTAGAACTAAATCGATCAAGTCACGATTAAGAGATGCCGAAGTCGTCGACCAACGTCGCGGCCACGCCAGTTGGGGGGTGGTCAGTCATCATCCAGCTTTAGATCCATGAGAAACTGGGCCACGGCGTCATCGTCGGCAGGGGACGATTCTGGCTCGGAGGACTGGTTCTCTAAGTTCGTTGCGGCACGCGGGGGCTTGGACTGTTCTGGATGCACTTGGGCTGCCTTGGCGGCCCCGGCGACGGCTGGTTTCGGAGAATTGGTCAAAAGAGACGTCGCTTTTTCGTCCTCAAGAGGTATCAAGTCGGGGTGCTGGGACTCGTCGTCGATGGCAACCTCGAACTCTGAGTCATCATCCTCAACGATTTCGAGCTCTTCATCTTCGATGGCCTCGAGCGGCTCTCGATCGCTGCCCTTCGCAGCGGCTCTCATTTCGGCGGTATCCTCCGATTTCTGCGCGGATACCGGCGGAGTCTGGATGCTCTCTCGCGCCGGCCGCAACAAGTCGACGCTGAGGGTGACCGTGCCGATGGTGAGAACGTCTCCGGGACTGAGGGCTTGCTGTCCCAGCACTCGCTTCCCATTGACGAACGTTCCGTTGGAGCTGTCCAGATCGCGGATCATGAGCGTTCCGTCGTGCTCGTAGATTTCGCAGTGACGACGGCTGACCTGCGAGGATCGGACGCGGATCAGACAGTCATCATGGCGACCGAGACTGGTGACCCCGTCGATCAATTTGAGCATCTTCGCGTTGCTGCGACCTCGCACGATCCGAAGTGCGTATCTCATGGTGGGGACAATCCCAAGGGACCGGGTAATCTTCGTGTACCTGGGGAACGACACCTTGTCGTGTCAGTGTGGAACCACGACACCTGTTCAAGCTACCCGCTGCTTTCCCGGCAAGCAAATGGAAAGCCGGGTTCCTCGCGGGGGTGATCGGCGTTGGCACCGGCGCGTGGGCAGATTCCTCGAATGCGTCTTGCAATCCGGGGTTGCAGCGCTATACTGAAAACATCGTCGATGTGTCGGCTCCTCCACGCATGTGGGCTATTGGGCTTATTCCGATCGCATCGAGATCGGCGGGAGTAGCTCAGGGGTAGAGCACCACGTTGCCAACGTGGTTGTCGTGGGTTCAAATCCCATCTCCCGCTCTGGTGTGTTGGTTTCGGGCTGGCCACTTTCGCTCGAGCGCGTTGGTTGCGTGATGGCGGATCAAGCCGTCCCAGCCTGATGTGATCCGAGGGAAAGCCACTGATGAATAGCAGCGAAGGCGAACACGATCACTCCGTGTCAGTCAGCGACGAGCCCGGCGATGAATCACTGGTTTCAGGGACCGAACCCGAGCCCGAGATAGAGGCGAAAGGGACCGAACCCGAACCCGAGATAGAGGCAAAGCGGAAGCTGGATATCGACGTCCAAATCGAGGACGTCGGCCCTTGCAAGAAGCATCTGAAAGTGTCGGTTTCGCGCGCGGAGGTCGAACGCCAATTCGAGGAGTCGCTCGGAACCTTACAGAAAGACGCACAGGTGCCGGGCTTCCGTCCCGGGCGTGCGCCCCGCCAACTGGTTGTTAAGCGGTTTCGCAAGCAAGTCGGCGAGCAGGTCAAATCGTCGCTTCTTATGGCCTCCCTCGAGCAGATTGACGCCGATTATCAGCTCCATCCGATCACTCAGCCGCAACTTGACGTCGAAGCGATCGCACTTCCCGACGAAGGTCCGCTGGCGTTCGAGATGGACGTGGAAGTCCGTCCCGAGTTTACGGTGTCCCAATACCATGGTCTGAAAGTCAAGCGGCCGGTGCGGACCATCCGCGAGCAGGATGTCGAAGCGCAACTGAGTCGGTTTCTTGAGCGGTATGCGCAGATCGTTCCGAAGCTTGAAGGCGCCGCCCGGATCGGCGATTATCTCACCGCCGATCTGACTTTCTTGAAGCCCGACGGCAGCGTGCTGAACCATGCCAAGGAGGTCAGTTTCCGTCTTCAGTCCGAGCTCCGGTTCCAGGACGGCCAGATACCGAAGATTGGCTCGGCTCTGGAAGGAATCAAGCCCGGTGAGGCACGCGAACTCGAAGTGAAACTGGGGTCGGCGGTTGTTGATCCCGAGCTGCGTGGCAAGACGGCCCGCGTCAAGATCGAAGTTCATGACCTCAAAGAGGTGCGAATGCCCGAGGTCAATTCCGAGTTCATAACCTCGATCGGTTTTGACAGCCTCGAAGAGCTCAGAAACGCCGTGGGCGATGCCCTCAAGCGGCGGCATGAATCACTGCAAAAGCAGGCGATCCGCCGCCAGGTCATGGACACGCTCATCGCCGCGACCCCCTTCGAGCTTCCCGCGGACTTGGTTTCCCGGCAGGAGAAGAGCACGACCAGCCGGCTGATCATGGAGCTGCGCCAAGAAGGCCGCTCCGACAGCGACATCAAGGCTCAAGAAGCCGAGATCCGCGCCAACGCCCACGAGATGACCCGGCGTTCCCTGAAGGAGTTTTTCATCCTGGCGCGGATTGCCGACGCCGCGGACATCAAGGTTGAGCCGGAAGACTTGGAGCTGGAAATCGAAGCGATGGCCGAGCGCAGCGATGAAAGCGTCCGCCGAATCCGGGCCCGGATCGAGAAAGAAGGACTGAGCGACGCGCTGGTGACGCAGATTCTCGAGCGCAAAGCGCTTGATCATATTCTTCGCTCGGTGGAAATCGAGGATGTTCCCCTCGACGAGCCCGAAACCGCTGTGGAAACCCTCGACCAGACCGCGACGCCCCAGGCTGATGAGGCGTGATCGAAAGGCGCCGGTGGGGCTTTGCCCTTGCCGGGCCGGAGGATGCGTCAGGCCCGCTGGCGCATGACATCGCGGAGCGGGCGGTATGATTTTCGATCGTTTTTCTCTTTGTCTACTGACCTTGTATCTCCCGTGTCTTTCATCCCCCGGACGACCGAGCTTGCCAGTAGCCGAAGGTCGCCAGAGGGTGACGATCCATTAGGACCGTGCCATGCCGACCGACCATCCTCTCGCGGACCCGAGGCTTCAGCGCTACCGCGACTATGCCCGGCAGCGGCAGATGACCCTGGGCGACCTGCTCCTGGAAAACCGCATCATCTTCCTCGAAGGAATCATCAACGACGCCGCGGCCAATCTTGCTGTGATGAAGTTTCTTTTTCTTCAATATGAGAATAGGACCCAGGGCATCAGTTTTTACATCAACAGCCCGGGGGGGAGCGTGACCAGCACGCTGGCGATCTACGACACGATGCAATTCATCGAGTGTCCCGTCGCGACCTTCTGCATCGGACTGGCCGCCTCCGGCGCCGCGGTGCTCTTGGCCGGCGGGTCGAAGGGCCGCCGCTACTCGCTGCCCCATTCCAAGGTCATGATCCATCAACCTTACGGTCAGGTGGGCGGCCAGGTCTCGGATATCGAAATTCAGGCCGAAGAGATCGTCAAGAGCCGGCAAGTCATCAACGAGGTCCTGGCGCGGCACACCGGCCAGCCGATCGAGCGGATCGCCCGGGACACCGAGCGTGATCGCTACCTGACCGCCCATGCGGCCAAGGAATATGGACTCGTCGATGAAGTCGTGGGTCGGATCGCCGGGACCGAGAAGGGGCCCGGATCGGTCTCGACCGTGACCTCCACCTCGCCGCCGGGAACCGAAGTCAAGTAAAAGGATTCACGACGGCCCTGGCTCCGCCGGCTGGGACGAGCCACCTTGGTGGCCGAACCCGCCGGCAATGGAGAATCGGGACCGCCATTTGCGCTGACTCTTGGTCCGCCGCGCCGTTCTGCTGGCTTTTTTCGAGGGCTCAATTCCCATGCCACTGGTTCCGATCGTCATCGAACGCAGCGGTCGCGAAGAGCGGGCGATGGATATCTACTCCCGCCTGCTGCAGGACCGCATCATCATGCTGGGCACGGCCATCGACGATACCATCGCCAACCTCGTCATCGCCCAGATGCTCGTCTTGGCCCATCAAGACGCCAAAGCCGACATTCACCTTTACATCAACAGCCCCGGCGGCAGCGTGACCTCGGGTCTGGCCATCTACGACACCATGCAGTGGGTTCCCTGCGACGTGGCCACGTACTGCATCGGCCAGTGTGCCAGCATGGGCTCGCTCCTTCTTGCCGCCGGCGCCAAGGGCAAACGCAATGCTTTGCCCCACAGCCGAATCATGATCCACCAGCCACTGGCCGGCATGGAAGGGACCGCGACGGACATCATGATCCACGCGGAAGAATTCATCCGCATGAAGAAGCAGCTCAACCAGATCTACCAGCGACACACGGGACAAACCCTCGAGCGACTTCAGGAAGACACCGATCGCGATCGCTTCATGGGTCCCGAAGAATCACGCGAATATGGCTTGATCGATAACGTCGTTGACCGCGCACCCATGTTTCCAGTCAACCCCGAACGGATCTGATGATCCGCTTTTGGGGATATCAGAGGTGCAATCACACGGGAGGCTTTCATGTCCGACGACGCTCCCGGCACGCCCGCGCGCAAGATCACGATCGAGCGCACTTATGAGGCGTCCATCGATGACCTGTGGGACCTCTGGACGACCAAGGAAGGCATCGAGTCGTGGTGGGGCCCCGAGGGATTCGCGGTCGAAGTCGGAAAACTTGACCTCCGCCCCGGGGGCAAGCTTCTTTACGTCATGACTGCCACCGCCGCCCCGCAGATCGAATTCATGAAGCGAGCGGCACTGCCATTGTCAACCAAGCTGCACGTCACGTACACGGACGTCGTTCCGAAGGAGCGGTTTGGGTACCAGCACGACGTGGAGTTCATTCCGGGAGTCGAGTCCTACAACGTCGCGACGCTCGTGGAGTTTCACCCGGACGGCCAGTGAGTCCGTGTAGTTCTGACCATCGACGCGATGCACGACGACGAGTGGACCCAAAGGTCGGTCATGGGTGAGAAGAGCCAACTCGGAAATCTCGAAGGGGTCATTCGGGGTTTGAAGAGCTAGAGGGAAAACCGGTTCGGATGCGGGCCCGATCCTGGGATAGCAGCGTATCGCTATCGGTCTGCGGCCGAGATCCTAGTGCTGCACGCACCTGCTCCGATAACGCACGATATTCCGCCCGCGTGGGGCGCGCCGAAGCCGGTCATCCGCTGCTGGCATAGCCTGGGCGCTTCGAGCACGTCATGTCCAAGGTCTCGGAGCAGCTTTGAGACCGAAAAGCCTGCCGACTCATCGACAAGGAAGAGCATACTGGGCCATCAGTTCGAGGCTGCGATCAAGAAAACATGCTCGCCTCCGACCACGTCGGCCGCATAGGTGACACCCAAACGTATGTCGTCGATTGTAAGCTGAGGATACTCCTGAAGGATCTCGTTTTCGAGTATACCCTGGCCGACCATGCGGACGAGCAGTTCAACGGGAATTCGCGTGCCTCGGATCACCGGCTTGCCGACCATGACCTTTGGGTCAAGGACGATGCGTTCGTAAGTCATTCGTCTCGTTCCCCGGCGTGCAAAAGCTAACCTTTCGTCGCCGTTCGAGGGGCGTGCGTGCCTTCTGTCGCCTCATAGTCAATTCAGCGTCAAGCTCGGGAATCCACAAGGTCAATTGCATTCGGCTGGATCCTCAGCAGGCGCCCGATCGGTCCTGGTCGGCTTGAGACTCCCTACACAAATCAGCCAAAATCAACTCGTTGGCTTCGGGAAAGCGCAGGCTCGGCAAGAGGGCGGCCGGGACCCAGCAGCACCCCGAGCCGGCGGCTGGCTCGGCAAGGGCGTCCGCGGGTTCGCAATCGAAGAAGTGAAGCCGAACGTGACCGTGGGCGTAACGGTGCTCGATGACCCGCCGGAGTCGTCCCACGACGACGACCAGGCCCGTCTCTTCGAGGCATTCCCGCGCGGTCGTCTCCGAGGGCGTTTCGCCCGGCTCGCACTTGCCGCCGGGAAACTCCCAGTAGCCGGCGTAAACGGTCTGCTCCGGACGCTGGCGAATCAGGTATGATTCGCCGCGACGGATCAGTCCGATGCCCACGCAGGTTGGTCGGGAATCAGGCTCGGTCGATTCGGCCATCAGCTCAATGTGATCCCGCCTTGGCGGCTTCGATGGCGCGGCCGGGAGAGCCCATGACATTGTAGCCGCAGTCGACGTGGAGGATCTCGCCGGTGATCCCGCTGGCCAGGTCGGAAAGCAGAAACATGCCTGAAGCGCCGACTTCCTCGCGGGTGATGTTGCGGCCCATGGGCGAGACCGCGACGTACAGTCCGGCGAGTTCGTCGAAATCGCCCACGGCCGAGGCGGCCAGGGTCTTGACCGGACCGGCCGAGACGGCGTTGACCCTCACTTTGCGCGGTCCCAGGTCATATGCCAGGTACTTCACCGAAGCATCGAGCGCGGCCTTGCACACGCCCATCATGTTGTAGCCGGGCACGACGCGCTCGCCGCCGAAGTATGTCAGCGTGAGGATCGACCCGCCGGCGGGCATGACCCGCGCGGCGTTCCGCCCTACAATCGCCAACGAGTAAACGCTAACGTCCATGGCGGTCTTGAAGCCTTCTCGGCTGCAATCGACGAAGGGGCGTTTGATGTCGTCAACCGGCGCGAAGGCGATCGAGTGAAGCACAAAGTCGAGCGAGCCGAACGTCTCGGCGGCCTGGTCGAACGTGCGCGTGACGTCGTCGTCTTTCTGGACGTCGCAAGGGACGAGGAGCTTGGCGCCGATGGGCTCGACGAGTTTGCGGACGCGCCGTTCCATCTTCTCGCCGGGCAGGTGTGTAAAGCCGATCTCCGCCCCCTGGTCCAAAAGCTGCCGCGTGATCGCCCAGGCGATGCTGAAATCGTTGGCCACGCCCAGCACTATCCCCTTCTTCCCGGTGAATATGCCCATCCGCGACCTCTCTGGGCTTCTCGCCCTGGAAGATGTCTCACCTCAGCGTCATCGAACCGCATGTCCAAAGCTGTAAAATAACCGGACCGGGGGACCTGCTCAACCTCGACTTTGTCGGCAGTCAAAAGCAGAGAAGGCCAGCAGGCGGACCTCCATGGAAGGACGATGCGGGAGAAACCAGGCGGATGGACGGCAAGCGCAGCAGGCCGAGGCGTCGCGTCGGGGCATGCCGCCGGGCCCTGGCAGGCGCCGGGGGTTCCTTGCAATTCGATCTCAACTGCGAGAGCCTGGCCTGGATCGCGGTGGCCCTCGGGCTGATCTTGAGGGTCTGGGAATATCTCGAGTTCCGCTTTCTCTACATCGACGAGGAGGCTTTACTCTCGAACCTGGTGGGCCGGGCGGTCTTTGATTTTCATCAGATTCTCGACCAGGACCAGATGGCCCCGCCGGGATTCCTGGTCATCGAGCGGCTCTTGGTCCGACTGCCTCTGGACCTGAGGGCCTCGGGACGGCTCCTGCCGCTTTGCTGCGGGCTGGCCTCGGTTTTTCTGATGCACCAGGTAGCCCGCCGCTTTCTGGACCGTCGCGTCGTGCCGATGGCCGTCGGTCTCTTCGCTGTTGGCGATCATTTGCTCTATTACTCCGCCGAGATCAAGCAATATTCGTGCGATTTGATGATGGCCACAGCCGCACTCTGCCTCGCGGCCGGACCTTGGGCAGGTCGCGAGGGCAAAGCGCGGCTCTGGCCCTTGGCGGTCTTCGGGCTGGTCGCCCCTTGGTTCTCATTTCCCGTGGTTTTCTTGCTGGCGGGGCCCGGCATTTACCTCCTCGTTTCGATGGCCAAGGCCCGGCGATGGCGGGCTTGTGCCCAGATGACGCTCATTGGCCTGGGCTGGCTCCTCAGCTTCGCCGGGTGCTTTTTGCTCTCCCGGTCGATTTTGAGCAAGCGCGACTTCTTGTGGGTCTGGTGGAATTTCGCGTTTCTGCCTTTCCCGCCCCGCTCGCTGGCCGATCTTTGGCATCTGGCCGAGACGCTGGCCAACGTCTTCATCAACCCAGCGAGCCTGCTTACGCCGCTTTCCCTGCCTGTCACGGCGGTTCTGGCCTCGGCCTTGGCCGTTATCGGTTGCCTGTCGCTCGGGCGGCGATGGCCCGGCGGCCTCTTCTTGCTCATCGCGCCCTTGCTCTTTGCGCTCTTGGCTTCGGGTCTCCGGCAATACCCCTTTCACGGGCGGTTGCTCTTGTTCCTGGTTCCGACGTTTCTTCTCTTGCCCTGCGAGGGCGCTGCGGCGATCGGCCGGCGCACGGGATGGCTGGTGACGCTCGCTCTGGCCGCATTGTTGATTTATGGCCAGGCTTCCGACGTTTTCTGGCACAAGGTGGTGCAAAGCCGGTACCGTACGTTCGACTCGCACGGAGACCTCAAGAATGACCTTCTGGATTATCTTGAGCTCCAGCGCAAGGGGCAGACGCCGCCCTCTTCTCGATGACTTTCGCCCTGGCCGGTCGACGGGCCGCCGGGGTTGTCGTATAACTGGCACCATGTCCTGGACGAAGACGAGCGAGCCGGACCTCGCCGGCGTCCGGGCATTCTTGCAAGTCCTTGATTCTGATGAGGAACGAGGCTCTCAATTTCTCCACGCCGGCCGGCGATGCGGTGGCCGGACGCTTCGGCTGGAATCGCACCTGGATCGTCATTCTGCTATCGATCCTGACGGTTGCGACGGTGCTCCGCGCCTGGAACTTGGATCAGCTCAGCTTCTGGTACGACGAGGTCGTGACCATGCGGCTGGCCGAGGCCGCTAGCCCTGGCGAGCTACTGGCACGGCTCAGTGAAATCGACGCGACGCGGGCCCCCTTGCATCCCCTGGTACTCCAGGCGTGGGTCAGGGTTTTCGGCTCGTCCGAGGCCGCCGCACGGGCGCTCAGCGTCGCCTGCGGGGTCGCGACGGTGGCCTTGGTTTACGCGATCGGCCGGATGGCGTTCGACATTTCAACTGGGCTCTTCTCCTCGGCTCTGGCGGCAATCAGCCCGCCTCTGGTGCTTTATTCTCGCGAGGCGCGGATGTATGCCTGGCTCGTGATGGTCACCTGTCTTTGCTGGGCACTCTTATTTGCGCTCCACCGTGACTACTCGCAACGACGGGCGATTGCGTACGCGCTGGGCATGATCGCGCTTGTCTATTCGCATCCGCTGGGACTCCTCATGTTCGTGGCGCTCTCGTTGGGCTCGCTCGTTTTTGCTCGCGAGTTCTTCGGCCACCCGCAGCGCTGGCTGGCGGTGCATCTGGCCGTCTTCGTCGCGACGGCGCCCTGGATCAGCCACTATTTCGATCATGCTCCCGAGTTCCTCTCGGGCCGGCTGCCGCTGCGATTCTTGCTGGGTACGCCGATCGGGTTTCTGGGCGGGAACTTCGTCGTGCTTGCGGGACTGGTGTGCCTGGCTGGCTTTGGACTGGCGCGGCGCCGGCTGAGCTTCTCAAGCGCAAGCGACTGGGCTGTGCCTGGGTGCCTCTTGCTCTGGTTGGTCCTGCCGCCATCGCTCTTGTACGCGTATTCCTGGCTGGGCAGCCCCGTCTTCGGGCCGGAACGATACACCCTGTTCGTGGCTCCGGCCTTTCTCATCCTGGTGGCGCAAGGGCTGCCGCTGATACGACCGCTCTTTCGCTATGGCGTTTTGATTGGGCTCGGCTTGCTCGCGTCGTCGGTGTTGCCCACGCGAGTTTACAAGCCGGACCTGAAGGCCGACTGGAGAGGCTGCTCGGCGACGATCGCCGCGGCGATGGCCGCGAACCCCGACACTCATTTCACGGTGGTGGTCAAATCGACGTATCCGACTCGCAACGTCGAAGTCGAGACGGCCCGCTACTATCTTCCCCCGCAGTGCCAGGTTCTGGCCTTCGACGCGCTCTTCTCCTCTGGGGCCGATGCGATGCCGAAGGGCGAGGTCTATCTGGCGATCAGTTCGAACAACTCTCAGGCTGCCCCGCCGGTGTCCGAGAAAGCCTCGTTCACCGCTTCCTGGCAGCTCCAACAGCGGTATCCGGGGCTCTTGCTTTATCGGAAGTAGGGAGATTACGACCAGCGCGCTCGTCCGTATTCTCCAAAACCGGCAGCGCAAGTGAATCCAGGTCCTGGCTAATGGCTGCTCGGGCCATTCCCAGGGCCTTCTCGGCCGCGGCTCCCATCTTGAGTGCGCGGGTTTTGTGCTCGGCGGGAACAGCGCCGGGGCTTAAAGCTCCAAGGAGCGAGAACACCTTCTCGACCTGAGGATCGGCGGCAAGATTTGCGCCGGCGTCGGGAGCCAGATCATCGGGACGAACCGCCGCATTTCGGGTGACGTAGGGGACCCATCGCTCCGGCCCGGCCTGGAGCCAGAGCGTGGTCTCGGCGACGGCCCGGCTGAAGTCGTCGCCCATTTCCAACCGCGTGACCAGAGCACCGACTCGGCCGCGCTGCGAAACTTGTTTGAGCGCGGCTATCAGCGCGTCTTCCCTGCCGCGATTGGGGTCGAGCAACCGGGACACTTCGGAAAGCGCCGTCGATAGGTTCAGGTTCTCGAGCGCTGCTTGATTCTTCAGATCGGGCAATACCATGTCATGGAACCGGACGAACCGCAGGTCGGGATCGACCACCAGCTCGGTCGCTGCTCGCCGCGCCTGCCATGTTAGGTCGCTTTCCACGAAGGGCGGCAGCAAGCGCGCCAGTGAGGGGACCCGGTTTCCTGTCGCGGCGAAGCCTCGTCCCTCGAGCGCGTCTTGAAGCTCGTCCAGCGGCATCGACTCGACTTCGGGAAGATCGCAAAGCCAGCCAAGCTGCAAGAGGCGTGTGCTCGAGGCAGGCTGTCGGATGAGGCTGCGGATCTCACTACGAGCCAGATGAACCGGTATGAGGGTTGTGCGGATGCTCCCGGCGGGGTCATCCAGCCGCTTGAGCGCACGGTTGATCCAGGCAATAATTCGGTCACCGTCGGGGACCTTGACAGCCCGGTCGCGCCGCCAGGCTTCCAGCCGCAACCGCCGCTGGCGAACCGCAAGCCGAACGGCTGGCTCGATCGCCCGATCCCACTTCCGCACCCAGTTTTTCAGATGGTTTTCGGCCCAGGCACGACGCACCAGGAGCTCGACCGATCCGCGCGGGCCTGCACTTGCCGAGGTGACCAGTCCCAGAACCACCGAGCCGTCGCGCAAGGTGACCCGCTCGGCCGCGGTTGCGCCCGAGTCAACCGGTCCGGGCTTCTGAAATGCAAGCAAACAGCCGGCCAGGAGCAGCGCGCCGGAGACCAAGATCGTCCTCTTTCCTGAAGGGGATGGACAAGGGGGCCCACGTCTTTCATTCTAGCCATCGGAGAAACAAGAGGAATCCCGACCATGCGTGCGCTGGAACCCTTGGGAGATCGAGCATTCATGGCTCAGTTTGCCACCGAGCGCGAGGCGGCAAGCTGGGCCTCGGCCGTTCGCGCCCGGAACTTGCCCGGCGTGACCGACGTCGTTCTGGCCTATCGTTCGGCCGCCGTGCTAGCCGATCCGGAACAGGCTGACCTGGACGATCTTGACAGGGAGCTGCGATCATTGCCCGTCAGCCCGGACGATCACACCGAGGGCAAGTTACTGGAGATTCCAGTCCTTTATGACGGTGCGGACCTCGAAGACGCCGCGGATCGCCTGAGCCTGCGGGCCGCCGACGTGGTCGCTCTACACACGGCCAGCCCCTTTGAAGTGTTCGCCATCGGCTTCCTGCAGGGGTTTCCTTACGCCGGTTATCTGCCGTCCCAGCTCAGCGGGCTACCACGGCGGGAAGAGCCGAGGCTCAGCGTGCCCGCCGGGTCGATTGCGATCGCCGGCCGCCAGACGGGCGTCTATCCCCGTTCGTCGCCGGGTGGCTGGCACTTGCTCGGACGTACGCCGCTCCTGATCGCTGACGCCAATACGGGCTACTTTCCGATCCGGGCCGGCGACCGCATCCAGTTTCGATCGATCGACACCGCGGAATTCGAGGCCCTCCGTGACCATCGCCTTTGACCGGCTCTCCGGCAATGAGAGACCAGGCGGTAGCCAGCAGTCCTGCGTCGGCGAAGCGCCGTCCGGCAATCCAATGTCCTCAGGCAGCAAGTCTGAGTCGATCGACCTGAACGCTGATCTAGGTGAGGGTTGCCCCAGCGACGAATCTTTGCTGGAGCGGATCTCCTCGGCGAGCGTCTGCTGCGGCGCCCACGCCGGCGACGTCGCGTCGATTCGCCAAACCATGAGGCTTGCCGCCCTTCGCGGCGTGGTCGTTGGCGCCCATCCTGGTTATCCCGATCGCGCCCATTTTGGCCGCCGCGAGCGCAACATCAGGCCCGAGGAGGTCGAGAACCTGATCCTCGAGCAGACCGTGACCCTCCGGCAACTGGCCGAAGCGGTGGGCTGCTCAATCCGGTTCCTCAAGCCCCATGGTGCGCTTTACAATCAGGCGCAGCGACAAGATGCCGTGGCCGAAGGCGTCATCGCGGCGGCCGAACGACTCTCGCTTCCCTTGCTGGGCCAGCCGGGTACGATTCTGGAGAGGCTCGCGGTGTCGCGCGGGGTTCGATTCGTTCCCGAAGGCTTTCCCGACCGCCGCTACCGCGATGATGGCCTGCTCGTACCCCGGGAAGAGCCCGGCGCGGTTGTGGACGACCCGGCGGAAATCGATGCCCAGGTCGTCCGGCTGGTCCGGGAGCTTCGCGTCTTGACGCTCTGCATTCACGGTGACGCGCCTTCGGCCGTGGCCAGCGCCGAAGGTGTCAGGCAGGTTTTGACGCGTCATCAGATCGCGATTCGCAGCTTCCTTTCCTGATTTGACGATGGCAGACACTTATGGGACTCATGGTCATAGACTCCGGCTTCTGGACCACCGTGCAAGACGCGGGGCGAACCGGCTACCGCGAATGGGGCGTGCCCGCCGGCGGACCGTTTGATCGCGGCTCGGCCAATCTGGCCAACGCCTTGGTCGGCAATGCGCCCGACTGCGCCGTGCTCGAGCTCACGCTCCGCGGCGGCGTCTTCGAGGCGCTAGGCAGCCTGGCCATTGCCCTGGCAGGCGCACCCACGGAGGCGTTCATCAGTGCCGCCCGTGGCCGGACTCGCCCCCTCCGCGTCCCGTCCACCAGCACGCTCGATGCCGGCGAGCGCCTGGTGCTCGGTCGGACGGAGGGCGGCGCGCGAACCTACCTGGCCGTGAAAGACGGTTTCCAGATGTGCCCGAAATTGGGAAGTCGATCTTGCGAGCAACCCTTGCGTCGCGGCGACTTCTTGCCGGCTGTGACCAGCTTCTGCCCGGCTCGCCATCCCGGTGAGACGTTCTGGCAAGACCCCGCAGCACATCCCTTGCGGATCATCGACGGGCCCGAAACCGCGGCCCTGGTCGACCCGAACTCCCTTCGCCAAGGAAGATTTCGCGTTGGATCGCGGAGCGACCGCAGAGGCCTGCGCCTCGAAGGACCGCCTGTGCACGTGGCCGCGCCGCCGGACCGGCTCTCGGCCCCCGTGACTCCTGGTGCCGTACAGGTCGCTGGCGGCCAGCTTATCATTCTGGGGGTGGCTAGCGGCACAATGGGCGGGTACCCGCATGTCGCCCACATCATTTCCGCCGACCTCGATCGCCTGGGCCAGCTCTGTCCCGGAATCCACGTCAAGCTCGAACGAATCACCCTGGAGCACGCCAGGGGCCTCGATCGCGCCTCGCGGCTTACACAGCGAGCCCGATCAATCCGCCTGGCCAGCCTCGCACAAGACCTTTCCTTAAACGAGTTTTGATGAAGAATTCGGGAAGAACGGATGCGTTCGGACGCTAGCGATTTCCGCGTGTTGTGGCTCGCTCGAGGAGGTAGCTTCGCCGAAAAGCCTTTCGGTTGTCCCGGGGCACTGGTTTCGAAAGCCGTGCTCACTGGCGCTTTTGAGGTGTATGGAACCGAGGAACCGAGGGGTTGACCTTGCCCGATTGGCGGTGTTGCGGTACACCCTCTGCTCTCATCTCAGACACCGGGTCGCGGTTTCGGGATCGTCCGGAACGGAGGTCCGGGTGTTTCGGCTTCGTTACCAAGGGGCACTCGATGTCGCGTGGTCGCGGAACGCGGCACGCCGGCAATCTGCTGGCTTGCGTCCTCTTGATGGCAATGGCGACGGGCTGCCGCCGGTCGCCGTTTCAGAGGTTACCCGGGCCCCAGAGCGCCGGGGAGACGCAAAGCGCGGCGGATCCGCCCGAGGCAGAAAAGGTGACAGTCGCCTATTCAACGCCGGCGAGTTCTAGCGCCTCTGTCAGCACGTCGATGCCGCAGCCGCAAGCCTCATCGCCCACGCCCTTGCTCGACGCCGCGCTTCGCCGCGCGGAGGCCCAAGAGCGCGAGCAAGAGCGGCTGTGTCGCGAGGCGAGAGCGGCCGCGTCGTTGCCTGTGCCTCGATCTGCGGCGTCCACAACTCCGACGCCTTCCACGACTCGGGCACTTTCCGGACCGTTGGAAAAACTTGCCTCTCCGAAAGCCCCTCAGGTTGTCGTGGTCGCGTCCGAGCCGAAATCAGCGGTCGCCGGAAGTGCGTCCGGGGCCCCCACGCCTGCCAGCCCGCCAGCGCAGAAGCAATCGAGGTCCTCGGCTCCCACGCCAGCGCAAGCCACAACGCCAACGGCCGATGCCTCCCTCGCCTGGGGAGCAAACCTGGCCACTCTCAAGCAGATCGCGCAGCAGTCTTCACGTGAGATTCGCTCGGCGGTACTGGCGCTCGACGATCTCCCTCCGTTTGGCATTAAGGCCCTGCGTCTCTGCCGCGAGGTTCATGGCTTTGGCTCATTCGACCCGCTGCTAACCGATGTCATCAAGGTGGGGCAACCGGTACTTCTTTACAGCGAGCTAGCCGGCCTGAGATACCAGGCTCACGACGACGGCTTCACTTCCCGCCTGAGCTCGAAAGTCGAGTTGATCTCGGCCTCGAGCGGCACAAAGGTCTGGGAGCGTGAGCTCGGTGAGGTCGAGGATCAGTGCCGCAGCCGCCGCCGTGATAATTACGTGAGCACCAGGATCCGCGTGCCTTCGACCGTCCCTCCCGGCTCGTATCGCTTGCGTCTCTCGGAGATCGACCTGACGGCGCATCAATCCACCTCTGCCGAGCTCCCGCTCAGCATCACCCGCTGAATTGGTAAGATCGACGTCCCGTGTTTCGCGTCCCCGCCACGCTTGAGTCGGTACCAAGCGTTCACCGCGTTTCTCTTCTTCCCTACCTTGCCAAACGTGAAATCACGCGCGAGAATGCCCGAGATTGATTGCACCGCGGGCACAGCTTGGGATGATCATGTCAATTTGCTTCGGGTTGCGTCTCTTCAAAGCGCTGCCGCTGGTGGTAGCCTGACTGAGGACTTTTACGGGATGACGCGGGAAGATTTCTTGAACCAGACCGGTGACTGGGTGGCCAGCCGCTATGGCCAGGACCAATGAGCGCAGCCGACCCACAGCCAGATCGCTCTTCGCAGGCGGAGAATTACTTCATCTCGGCGGGATCGGGCTCGCGGCACCTGATCTTCCCCGGAGTCGAGATTTGCACCGCGGCCGGGCGCGGCATCATGCTCTCGGTCGTGCAACTTGAGCCCGATGCCGTTGTTCCCGATCATGCCCATCCTCACGAGCAAATGGGAATCATGATCTCGGGCCAGCTCGAGTTCACCGTCGGAGGAATCACCCGGGTTCTGGGACCCGGCGACATCTGGCGGATCCCCGGCGGAGTTGTCCATCGCGTCAAAGCGCTGGGAGAGCGCGCGATGGCCCTGGACGTCTTCCACCCCGTCCGCGAGGATTATCTTTGACCTGATCGAGGTGCACGGACACATGCCCCGAGTCGTCGTTCTGGGCTCGTCGAACACGGACACGGCCGTACGCGCGCCGGCTCTGCCTGCCGACGGTGAAACCCTACTGAGTAATTCGTTTGCAATCTCGCCGCGTAGCCGCGCTGGCGGTCACGAAGCGGGGGGCGCAAGGGGCACTGCCACGGGGCGATGAAATCGACAGATTCTGGCGGCTTACGGTGGTGAGGGAATAAGCATGGCTCTGCGATGGGATGCGTCATTGATCGGGTTTTTGATTGCAGTCGGGCTCTGGCTCCGGTTGGGGCCGGGGGGTGACCGGCTGGCTTCGGCGGCCGACCGGCCGCACGGGCCGCTGCACAAGACCCGCTCGGCTGTGATGGCGCGGCAAGGAATGGCGGCAACCAGCCAGCCGCTGGCGACCGCGGCGGCGATCCGAATTCTTCAGGCGGGAGGCAACGCCGTCGATGCGGCGATCGCGGCCAACGCCGTGCTGGGGGTTGTCGAGCCGATGTCCTGCGGACTCGGCGGCGATCTCTTCGCGATCGTCTGGGACTCCCGGACGCAGAAGCTGTATGGGCTCAATGCTAGCGGCCGGTCTCCCATCGTGGCGACTCGGGAGTTATTCCAGCAGAGGAACCTCGCGCTGATTCCCCTTCACGGGCCGCTCTCCTGGTCGGTTCCCGGCTGCGTGGACGGCTGGGATGAGCTGCGGCGGCGGTTCGGGTCGCGGTCCTGGGCCGAGCTCCTCGAGCCGGCGATTCAATACGCCGAGGATGGCTTCCCGCTCAGCGAGATCATCGCCGGCGACTGGAAGAGTGACGAGGCATCGCTCCGCCAGATCCCCACGTCAGCGGCCTGTTTTCTGCCTTTGGGGCAGGCTCCGCAGGCTGGCTCGGTCTTTCGGAATCCTGACCTGGCGTCGTCGTTACGGCTGATCGTCGAAGGCGGCCGCGACGCTTTCTACCGCGGGCCCCTGGCCCGGGAGATCGTCGCGTACTCCCGGTCCGTCGGCGGGCTCTTCAGCGAGCTTGATTTCGCCGACCATACCTCAAGCTGGGTCGAGCCCGTCTCGACGAGCTACCGCGGCTTCGACGTCTGGGAGCTGCCTCCCAATACCCAGGGAATCGCCGCGCTTCAGATGCTCAACCTGCTGGAGCCTTATGACCTGCGGAGCATGGGTGCGGGCTCAGCCGAGGCGCTTCACCTGATGATCGAAGCCAAGAAGCTGGCTTACGAGGATCGCGCGCGGTTTTTCGCCGATCTGGAGCGGGCCGCGGTACCGGTCCAAGAGCTGATTTCCAAGAGCTACGCCGCCCGGCGTGGGGCTTTGATCGATCGCTCGCGTGCCAGCATTAACCTGTGCCACGGCAACCCTCATGAGGCGGACACCGTCTACCTCACGGTCGTCGACAAGGACCATAACTGCGTTAGCCTGATCCAGAGCAATTTTCATGGTTTCGGATCGCACCACGTGCCCGGACGGCTCGGTTTCGCGCTTCAGAACCGGGGTTGCCTGTTTGCCTTGGGCGCGACTTCTCCCAACCGGCTCGAGCCGCGGAAACGGCCCTTTCACACGATCATCCCAGCGCTGGTGACGCGCGGCGGCAAGCCCTGGCTGTCCTTCGGCGTGATGGGCGGCGACATGCAGGCGCAGGGGCACGTCCAGGTCATCTTCAACATGATCGATTTCGACATGGACGTGCAGGAAGCCGGAGAAGCCCCCCGGTTTCGCCATTTTGGTTCATCGGAGCCGACCGGTCAGCCCGCGGAAAAGGGGGGGTGGGTGGCTCTCGAGTCGGGAATCGGACTGGGGGTTCGCCGCGCTCTTATGAGCAAGGGCCACACGCTCGCCGAGCCGTCGCCCGGCAGCTTTGGCGGCTACCAGGCCATCCGGATCGACCTGGAAAGGGGCGTGCTGATCGGCGGCTCAGACCCGCGCAAAGACGGTGCTGCGATGGGGTACTGACGCGAGCCGCCGGCCCGGGAAAGCCTCATTGCCGCGGAGATCAGCAAGACAAGTTTTCGAGGCGCTTCAGCCATGCCCCGAAGTGAGGACACTGGGCGCGGATGCGCTCGAGGCCGATCTCGAGAACGGCGATGTTGCCATAAAGAGGTTTCTGATACTCCGGAATCAGGGAGGCAATCCGCTGCGCCGGGTGGGTCATCGGTGAGTCGTTGATTTCCTCGGGGGACCCGAACTTACCTCGAATGGCCTGGAACTTCGCTGCAAGGTGGGGCTGTTCGATGGCGCTCGCGAATCGCTCACAATCGCTGAAGAGAAGGGCTTCAAACTCATGCATCAGGACGAATGGGATAAATCGCCTGACGTCCCCGAGATCTGCCTGCATCTCCTTGCTTAGCTCGGACTCCACGGATTCCGCTTTCTTTTCAAACGGCAAATTCGCGGCATGTTCTCGTCCTGGCCATGCCCCCGCCCTCGCGGCTGGCATCCCGTAATAGTCGACCATCAGGGTCAAGAGAACGTCCGGATCGGCTTTCAGATGACGGAAGATCTCGTTCTTGATCTCGGGCCAGCCTCTAACTCCGCCCCTTTGCGCTCGCGAGCGCGCCTTGCCCATCAACTTTGCGCTGACATTCTCGAGTCTGCTCGAGCGGAGATGCCAAGCAAGCACCTCGTTAACGAACGTTTCCTCCGTCACACCCTCGACGAGGATCAACAGCCTAGCCACGCGTCGGCCTCCCACCGAATTGGTTCTTCTCCCAAAGCTCTCCCAGGCTGTAGTCTTCGAGCCATACTTCCAAGTCCTTGGAGTCGAGCCGTCGCAACGTGGTTGCTCCTTCCTCCAGATCCGCCACGAGCACGTCGTCGGGGGAAAACTGATCCAGCAGAAGGGGTGACTGTGTCGAGACGATGATTTGCGTATGGATTGCGGCGGCTTTGATGAGGCTCGCCAGCCTCACAATCGCGGCGGGGTGAAGACCGAGTTCGGGTTCATCGACGAGGATCAGAGAAGGTAGATGCTCCGCTGGCTGCAAGAAGAGGGTGCAGAGACAGATAAAGCGCAACGTGCCGTCGGACAAGGACGACGCATCGAAGTAGGCATCAGACGACTTATGGACCCATTCGAGCTGAATCGTGTTGGGATTGAGCCGAAGCGGCTCAAGGTGGAAATCGCTAAAGAAGGGTGCCACGAGCTGCACCGTCTTGCGAATAAGCTGGTACTGCGGTTCGTGCTTCTGCTTCAAGAAGTAAAGATAAGCGGCCAGGTTGGATGCGGTGTCACGAAGGAATCGATTATCGTTGATGTCCGCCGTTTTCTTGATGCGCGAAGTCGCGGAGGTGTCGTGGAAATGATAGACGCGCCAACCGTCGAGACGGGACTGAACCAAGGCGCCGATTCCAGGCTGGCGTAAGCTGAACCTGATTGCCGCCTCGCGCCCGGCCGGCGGGAAGAAAATCTCCTCCGACACATGCTTGTCTTTCTGTGACCAGCTTGACTCGTCGCTCACCGAGAGGCCATCCTGCGCGGTCAGCGTAAGCGTAATGTCATAACCGATCTCATCGCGAAAAGCGATCTCGATCTCTAGCTTCGGCGTCACCTTGGATCCGAAGTGGAGAATCTTCTCTGCTCCCCCCGCGGCGACCACGTAGTCTCTGAGCCGACCCTCCCTAAGCACGCGAAGGAACGAAAACACCTCGACGAAGTTCGACTTGCCAGAGCCATTGGCGCCGATGAGCACATTGATCGGGCTTATTTTCAAAGCCTCGATTGACTTGATGCTGCGGAAACCCTTGACCGTGATATGGTCCAAAGCACCCTGGTGGGACTGTCCTTGGCCGTTCGTATCTTTCGCTGAATCATGCGATTCGGCCACCGGTCACTTCCGTTTCAGGCTCAAGGAAGAGCACAACGTATTTTGAGACTGGCCTCCTCCAAGTCCTATCTTGCCCTCGATTTCACGGAAGATTCAACGCCTTCTGTCCGTAGCAGAACATGTCCGACGGCGACTCATGCTCCGTCGGTTCCTCGGCCAAAACGCGATTCACTTCCTATTGCCGGCTGCCCCCTGCCCTTTACACTCGCTGCCTGTGAAGCTGGCCGCCGAGCTTGTGGCAGAGACTCTCAACCTTGGCGAGGGCCTTCTCATCGGAGCAGCCTATGGAGAGAAGCATGCCCTGACCCCCCTCGATCTGGTCGGGCGGAGTAACTCCGAGCCGATCGTTGGGCGTGCCCAGCGTGGTCAATAGCTGGATGGCAAGGTTGCCCTCCGCCGCGTTGTGAAAAAAGGCAATGACGCGATGCTTACTCTCGGGGCTCTTCACGGCACCGGGGCGAATATGCGGCATGTCCATGGCGGTTCGAGTTTCAGTTCGATTCGTGCGATATCGGTTCGGTCGGACGAGGCTCGACGCGGCCTCGCCTCGCTTCGCCAAGTCTGACGCCCGGTTTCTCGTTCCGCAAGCCGGTTCCGGGCGACGACCGGAGAAGACCCATTGATGATTCCACGCAACTGGTGAGATGACCGGTGACATCATCGCCGGGCAATCTTAAGGACAAAGGTCGCGGACGACACAACTGGACGTAGCATGTATGTCGGGGCGATTGACCTCGACTTCCTCCGCCACGGTGGCTCACTCTGAATCGTCAGCCGCCGGGGCCAAGATGCTCCCTCACCTGTGCCCTCGCAAGAGCCCGAACATGACGTATAGTGGCCCGGATCAGGCCCGAACGAGGAGTTTCATCATGGTCTTGAGAAAGCGCAATTCAAAGCGACTTCACCGGGGTGTCGCGGTGGTTGAAACGGCCATGGTGCTGGGCGTTATGCTCTTGGGCATCATGGGCATCTTCGAGTACGGGCGTATGGTGATGGTTCGCCAGTTGATGACGAACGCCGTTCAGGGCGGTGCTCGCCTGGCGGTCGTGGGCACGGCCGCGCAGCCCCCAGTCACGACAATGCAGATCATCGACGCGGTCAACAATGGTCTGGTCGGGCAGGCACTCTCGAACGTCAATGTGCAGGTTTTCCAGGCTGATCCCACGACGCTAGCGAATCTCGGGGCGTGGGATAACACGCCCTACGGCGGGGCCATTGCCGTGCAGCTCGATGTCGATTACAGGCCGATTCTGCCAAGCACAATGGGCATCGTCCCCAATCCGATTCACTTCACGTCTGTCTCAGTGATGCTCAGTGAGGCGAACTGAGAAGATTGGTCGAGTGTCTCGTGCCGGCGCTCAGAGCACTGGCGGGAAGAAGCCGCGAGCCTAAGAAAATCGCCATGTGCGTTGCTTTTGCGATTCACTGAGCGAAGTTCGGAGGCGGCCGCGAAGAAGGTTTGCAATCTGTGGCTTAGGATATTGTTGGGGCGCTCTTTTCTCATGGGCCCGGACCGGGCAGAGCGAGAGATGGTGCCAGGGGGGTTACGTCGTGCGATGTGTCGGGCGATCGCCGTCCTGCCCCGCAAGTGCGTCTGACCCCACTGCTCTATCTGCCGCGTCCGCACGTGCCAGCCGATGGAAGACAGCACCAGCATCGTACTCGATGACTCCGGTTCGAAGAAGATCGAGGACTTGCATGAGGAGCATTGCTTGCCAGAAAGCGCGTCGGTCTCGTTCCGGCGTCGCGGCTGTCGAGATGGCTGTGTGCTTACCCATGTTGCTCACCCTTCTGGTTGGCACCTGGGAAGTCGGGCGAATCGTCGAGGTTCAGCAGTGTCTTAATGTCGCAGCGCGTGAGGCAGCCCGGCAGGCGGGTTCAGGATTGCTCACCAATAGCCAGGTACAGCAAGTCGCGGTTAATTATGTCCGTATCGCGCTGGGCGATTCCACCGGAACGATGACCCAGAACATGGTCGTAACCGTGACGGTGTATCCGGCCAGCAATCCGGGCACGGCCGAGGCCATCGACGTCAGCCAATGCCAGTCGCTCGATCAAATCGTGATCGGCGTCTCGATTCCTTATGGCGATGTCCGCTGGATTGCCCTGCCAGAGATCACGGGAGCCGGAAGTCTCGATGCTCAGGCCACCTGGGTATCGCTGAAAGATTTTCCGTTCCCGACAACTGCCCCTCAGCCTCCCACAGGCTGAGTCGCTCTCCGGCGCTGAACAAGTCATTGAGGTAGGGTTCGATTCAGAGTGACTGCACTCCTTCGATCGCTTTGGCTATTGCAACCTGTTTCTATCGCAAGGGATTCTTGAAAGGACGACTACGCGATGTTCTCTCTTCGACGTGATCGGCGGCCAGGGAGTGTCGCGCCCGTGATCGGTCTGAGCTTGGTCGCCATATGCGGCGCAGTGGCGCTAGCCATCGATGTGGGCCGAATCGCCGTGGCCAAGCTCGAATGCCAGAACGCCGCCGACGTGGCCTCGATGGCCGGAGCGCGCACCCTTAATGGAATCATGCCCCAGGACCTCGGTGCGGCCACGACTAACGCTCAGAATGCCGCCCTTACGTACTTGGTCATGGGACAGCCCATCCAAGTCTCGGAAATCAACGTGCAACACGGCACGTACCACTATGACCAGACCAAGCAAGCATTCGTGCCGTCGATGACTCTAGGTTCGGGCGAGAACTACAATCTGACTCAGGTGTCGATTACAAAGTCTTGCCCTACGACCTTCGCCAGGGTCTTCGGCTACTCGGCCTTTAGCGTTAACGCGACGGCGACGGCCGCGCACCGTCCCCGTGACACCGCCATCGTGCTCGACTATTCGGGCTCGATGAACAACGAGAGCGACCTCTGGAATTGCGAGAGCTATCTGGACAACGGCCAGTCGGCTCCGAATAACCCAAACCAGACCTCGAACAATCAGGAAACGGTCTATCCCCTGTTCGGCCACTACACCAACGCGCAGAACTACTCAAACTACACCAACTACGCCAATCTACTTTCACCAGTCGCCGATGGATCCAACCCGCTCACCGGCAATCCCCTGATCGGCAAGTGCAACAATTCGATTTCGGCGCTGGGCGTTCCCGCGATGGTCAATGATTACTGGTCGAACAACCGAGGGGCGACCGCTGGCTCGGCGTTCACGCCGGTTCCCGACAGCTCGCTCGATTCGTACAATCGCGCCTCCGGCGACAACTATCTCTGGAAGAATGGTTCCACGACCGTCTTCGCCACGACCCTGGCGGACCACTACGGCAGCACGACGAAGAACTCCAGCTTCGAGAGCCAGGGCTACCAGGCGATTCAGGGCACACCGCTCAAAGGGTACATCCAGGGACCTCGCTACTGGGGCAAAACATTCTTCATCTGGCCGCCCGACCCCACCAACGACTGGCGGAACAACTTCTTCGGCACGAACAACAACACCCAGCTCTGGAACTCATCAGGAGTCTGGAACCAGCCCTCGGGCAATTACACCATTAATTACAAGAACATTCTCGCCTGGATCCAGAATACCGGGCCCAATCCCTTCCCCTCTCAACTTCGGTCCGGAAACATCCTGTACTACGACCAGATCCCCACCGACGTACCGTCCTCAGCCTACGATCACGCGAGCCTCAATTCGACCATCACTGACGCCAACCAGAGGTTCTGGAAGGAGTACATCGACTACATGGTCGGTGTCTGGCGCGACCCCAGCGGCAACGTGCAGACGCCGGCCAACCCCGCGATGAGCTACGGCAACGACCACACTTTCGGGACCGTCAAGATCACCGCGCCCCCCTCCGGATCGAGTGCAGCCTACATGGCCTATGACGACAATCCCCAGCGGCCCCGGCATCGGCTCTGGTTTGGCCCGATGACCATGATCCAGTTCATGTCGGATACGGGCATTCTGCCCGGAACCGCCCACGATATCTCGATGTACCCCATGAAGGTGGGCATCGGCGAGGCTCTCCAGGACATCCAAAGTAATCATCCCAACGACCTGGTCTCGATGATTCTCTTCAACCGCCCTCTGTATACCGGAGGAGCCGGCGGAACGGGAGCATTCAACCTCGCCCAGTACAGCTTGACGAACAACATGCAGCCGATGATCAACTCGCTCTGGGTTCCCCCCAACAGTGGCACGACCGACGTACGCCCCTGGGACGCCAACGGGGCGCAGACACCACGCGCCTTTGGCGACTGGACGGCCAATACGGCGTCAAGCTACGGCTTCATGCTGGCGTACAACCAGCTCAGTTGCAGTACGACGCTCAGTTCCCTGGACCAAACGTCGTTCCCGGGCACCGGCGGCCTGGGACGGGTCGGGGCCGAGCGGCTGATCATTTACGAGACCGACGGCATGGCCAACCAGGGTTCGATTCCGGGAAGCGGGTTTGTGCAGGGAAGCTACTACAACTCGAACTATCAGATCCAGCCGGGTCAGTCGCTGTCGTCTTCGGGTTACGATCAAACACTTCTGCTGCAAACGGTGCAGAACATCTGTAACGATAAGAACGGCAACCCCGTCAGCGGACCCGGCATCACGCCGTTTTCTCCCAACCTGGGCTACCCGGGTTTCGGGTCTGCGGGCAAGCCGGTAACGATCCAGTGCCTGGCCTTCGGCGGAATCTTCGAGACCCCCTCGTCGACGTTGACCTCGTCGGTCAGCCTGCTTCAGCAGATCTCGGCGGTCGGTGGAACGGTGTTCCCCTCGAGCTCCTCCGACCCCACCAATGGATATAAGTGGTGCATTGGCAACATGACGCAGCGACAGAGCCGGTTGACCCAGGCGTTCGAGACGATCATGAACATGCGGCCGGTGTCGATCACGCTGATCCGCTGAGCCCGCCGCGGCGGCGCCGTCGGCCGCTCCTCTGCTCCATCAGGCGGCACGCGGCCGGAGTTCCTCGCGGGTGCAGCCGCCAGCTCGCCGCGGTGGTCAAAGCCCAGACAGACTTGCTACAATCATGGGCCAGTACTCTTTCAGGAGAGTCCTCGGCCCATGTGCCTTTCCTTAAGCGTCGCGCTTGTTATCTCGGTGCTAGCTGCACCGCCGTCAGTCCTCGAACCACTTGGCAAGTTCGACCCGCAGAGGCTCCCCGAAGTCTCGGGAATCGTCAAGAGCCGGCGGCATCCCGGCATCTTCTGGGTTCATAACGACTCGGGGAACCCACCGGTCCTCTTCGCGATTCACAAGGACGGGACCATCGTGCGGGAGTTCCGCCTGGCTGTGCCGAATATCGACTGGGAAGACATCGCCATCGACAACCAGGGACACCTTTACCTGGGCGATATTGGCAATAACGGTGGCTTGCTGGCCCTGCGCGTCGTCTACCGGATCGACGAGCCGGACCCCGCAACCGCGGTCAAGGAACCTCTTGCCCCCAGCGCCTCGAGCTTCTACGTCTTGCCCCGAGCCGACCGCTTCGACGCCGAGGGCATCTTCTGCGAGGCGGGCAGCGGTTCGGTAACCGTCCTGACCAAGAGATTCGACGGCCGCGAGGCCGAACTGCTCTCGATCCCGTTTCGACCGCCGGCCCCCCTGCTCCGCCCGGCAAAGCCACGCCTGATCGGCGTCTTGCCCGGCTTTGTCGAGCCCGCCACCGGCGCCAGCCTCTCACCAGATGGCCGGCTGCTGGCGGTCTGCTCGGAAACGGTGACGCGCATCTATCAACGTGGCGAGAGCCCTCCCTGGAACCTGCTGGCGGAGGTGCGGTACGAGTCCCGGCCGATCGAGGGAATCGCCTGGGACGCAATGGACTTGATCGCAGTCAGCGAGGGACGGGGCGTCGATCGCATCGCCGGTCCAACCTGGATGCGCCTGGCGCGGGGGGAATTGCCTCCTGGCCTGTCACCCTCGACGCCCTGATGAAGATCTTGCAGCCCGCGTGGCGGAGTGTTGGTGCATGGCCGAGAGCCACGACGTGATCATCGTGGGAGGCGGAGTGATCGGCCTGTCGATCGCCTATGCTCTGGCGCGCGAAGGCATCGTCGCGATGGTTCTCGATCGCCGCGAGCTGGGCCGCGAAGCGTCGTGGGCAGGCGCGGGGCTGATCCCGCCGGAGAGCGAGCATGCCCAAGCCGCGCTTCATCCTTCGGTGGCGCTTCGGTCCTGGAGCGCATCGCTCTTTCCCGCCTGGTCGCAAGCCCTGCGCGACGAGACTGGCATCGACAACGGCTACCGCCGCAGCGGCGGGGTCGATGTGGCCGCCACCGAAGACGAGGAACTGGCACTAAAGACCACAGCCGGCCGGTGGCGTATCGAGGGAATCGTTCACGAGCGGCTGGCTCCGGCCGACGTTCTGAGGGTCGAGCCGGCTTTGAATCCCGAGCTACGCCTGGTCTACTTCTTGCCCGACCGGGCGCAGGTTCGAAACCCCTGGCATCTCCGCGCGCTCTCGTCTGCCATCACCCGGCGTGGAGCCCGGCTTGAACCCTGGCAAGCCGCCCAGCATCTCACGCAGCGCGGGCGGCGAATCGTTTCGGTCCAGACCGCCGGCGGCGAGCTGGCCTGCGGATGGGTCATCATGGCCGCGGGGGCCTGGTCCGGGTCCTTGCTCGGCTCCGTCGGCGTCCATGCCCCGACTCCGCCCCTTAAGGGCCAGATCGTGCTCTTGCGCCACGAACGTCCCTTGCTAAGGCGAATCGTCGAGCACGGCAAGAACTACCTGGTGCCTCGCGAGGACGGCCGGGTCTTGATCGGCGCGACCGAGGAACACGCCGGGTTTGATAAACGGTCCACGCCGGCGGCTGTCCGGGATCTGCTCTCCGAAGCGCTCTGGCTGTGCCCGGCACTCGAGCACGCGGAGATCGAGGCGAGCTGGGCGGGCCTTCGCCCCGGCAGCATCGACACCCGTCCCTATATCGGTTTTGCCCCCGGTTTTGACAACCTGATCGTCGCCACCGGCCACAAGCGAGCGGGCTTGCAGCTCTCACCGGCGACGGCTGAGCTCGTCGCCGCCCTCGTCACGGGCAGGCCCGCGCCGCTCGATTTGGATCCGTTCCGGATCGATCGCGAAGCCGACCTGGCCGATGATGCGTTTCGCTCCTAGGCCGGCCGGCGGGTGGTTCAATCGCCCGCCGGCTGGACCAAAACCTTTGCCGCGGCCGAAAGGCCCAGCGCCACGCTTCGCTGCGAGAGCCGGCAGACCACCGCGCCGGACTCGGGGCGATTCTCCACCAGTTCGAAGGTGGCGTTCAAGTCCAGACCACATTCCGACAGGTAACGGAGAAAGGCCGGATCCTGATCCATGACCCGGACCACCCGGAGCCTCTGCCCGCCCGGGCACTGCGATAAAGGCGTTCCCTCCGGCTCGGTCAGCGACCCGTCAGCACGGGGGATCGGGTCGCCGTGCGGGTCGACGGCCGGATAACCGAGAAACGCCTCGATCCGGTCGATGAGCCGCTCCGAGGCCGCATGCTCCATGTGCTCAGCTTCTTCGTGTACCTCGTCCCAAGACATTTCCAGCGTGCGAGCCAGGAACAGCTCCAGCAGACGATGCCGGCGAATGACCTTCAGCGCCAGGCGCTGGCCGGCCGCCGTCAGCCGCGCCCCTTCGTAGGGCGTGTACGTCGCCAGGTTCGCCTCGGAGAGCGTCTTGAGCATCCCCGTGACCGTCCCCGGCGAAACCCGCAGCGCCTGAGCCAGCTCGCCAGTGCCCACAGCTGCACCCGCAGGACCTGCAGCTGCAAAAAGCGCGATTGTCTTGACGTAGTTCTCGACGGTCAAGCTGGCCACGGCTTCCTCATGCCTCTTTCCCGAAGGTGAGCGTTGGACCCGTCAGGCGGTCTGCCACGCCGTTGAACTATCCTAAAACAGACGAACCCCGTCGGTACAGCGACATCGCCTTGTGACCGCGGCGGGGGATCCGGTCATTTCAGCCTGAGATTCCTCAAGGCTGAGGACCTTCCCTTGTGTCACTACACAACGGGAAATGTTCCAATGAAACAGTCTTGTTGCGAACGAGAGACATAACATCCAAGTGCGAACCATTTCGCTTTTTTTCTGAGCAATGCTGGCGGCCTGAGGAAGCTTGGTTGAAGATTTCGTTGATCTTGAAAACCAGCGATCCTGTTTTGCCTGGAACGTGTTTCAATGAGTAGCCGCCGCCAGAACCTTGTCGTCCGCGCGCAGCCCGGCGGCCTTAGGGCGCATGCAGCGCGATCGGGCGATCCGGTGAAGCGTCGGTCATGGCCCGAAGCTGAACGCCAGGACCGCCTTGCGGGCGGGGCACGCAGAAAGGGCCTGGGAATTGGGGCTCAGAAGTGCCCCGCGCAACAAGACAGCCTTTTTCAAGGACACCTTTCATGAGACGTACTGTTTGTGGGTATGCTCTCCTCAGTCTTGCAGTTATGCTTGCTTGCTTTCGAGCAGAGACGGCAAAGGCGGGGACCATCAGCACGACGGGAGCAATTGATCTGCTGCCATCGCCCCCGCCCTCCGTGCTGCTCGGAGCCCTGAAAAGTGACACCCAGCTCGTCGCTTTTCAGGAGAGCTCGAACCTCACATTGTCCCAGAATGTCCGCGTCGACATCACGATCGCCGGAACCTACCAGAGCGATAACAGCCTCACGCCTGGCACGATCTCGGCGGGGACCGAAGTTGATAGCTACTTCCTGCACAGCCAG
Source organism: Isosphaeraceae bacterium (assembly GCA_052146555.1). Classification (GTDB taxonomy): domain Bacteria; phylum Planctomycetota; class Planctomycetia; order Isosphaerales; family Isosphaeraceae; genus Aquisphaera. The sequence goes on along the minus strand of JBKQMU010000289.1, from coordinate 5,113 downwards.
CCTGTGCACCAGCCTCAAGTCTACGTCGGCTCGATCACCTTCAGCACGCCGATTCTAGGCGTGATCGTACTCGATGCCGGGCTCGACAGGACCGATGCATTGCTGGGGGCTCCGGGAACCCTTTATCCCACTGGCAATGTGGGTCGCGGTTTGGAACTCTCGCCAACAGAAGATTACGTGTCGCTATCCTCGGACCTCAAGACGCTTTCGGTCCACTTCACCACCCATACTGACATCGACGAAATACGAATTCTCACTGCAGCGGTTCCTGAGCCGGCGAGCCTGATTCTGGCGGTTCCCGCCTTGGTGTTTGTTCCGCTGCTGCGCAGGTTCGTCCGGCGGCGCAAAACTGTCTCCACGTAGCGAGAACGCCATCCCCGCGATTGAGAACGCCATCCCCGCGACATCGAGAAGAAGATTGGTGTGAGGGGAGCAGGCTCCAGACCAGATCAGTCCATGATGGCCGGTGGCACCTTCTCGCCGATGCGCAGCCACGCGGCCTTGAGGTAAGCGCCTTCCGGGGCGTCCAGTGCGATCGGGTGATCGGGAGAGGCCCCGGTCATTGCCAGAAGCTGGACGCTTCGGCAGGCCTTGCGGGCTGCGGCACGTAAGAGAGCCTGGAAATCGGGGGCAGAAAGCAGCCCCGAGCACGAGCAGGAGAGGAGCAGGCCCCCCTCCTCGACCAGGCTCATGCCCAGGACGTTCAAGTCAAAATATTTCCGCTTGCCCGAGGGAATCTCGTCGCGGTCCACGATCAGCTTGGGAGGGTCGAGCACGACCACGCCAAAGGTCTTCAGATTGACGACCATCTGGCGCATGTAGCCAAAAGCGTCGGCATGAATGACATTCAGCCGGACGCTGTTGGCATGACCATTTTCGCGGGCCAAGGCGACCGCTTTTTCGTCCAGGTCCACGCAGGTCACTTCACAAGCCTTACCCCGCAGCAGCGCATTGAGGCCGAAACCGCCGGTGTAGCAGCACGCGTCCAAGACCGACCTGTCTGCGCAGAATCGCGCCAGGGCGAGGCGGTTGTCGCGCTGATCGCAGAAAAAGCCGGTCTTGTGTCCCTCGTCGAAATGGACCCGGTAGCGGATGCCGTGCTCTTGGATGGTCACTCGCGGTGGAAGCTCCGGGCTGGAGACGAGGCGGCCGGGAAAGTCTTCCTGAAGGGCGACCCGCTCGTCGACCTGGACGCGGAAGTGCTTTGTGCCCAGCCGGCCGGCGCAGAGTTCGACGATCGGCCCGATGCGCTGATACATCCCCAGGCTGAAGATTTCGATGGAAAGCACGTCGTCGAATCGATCCATGATCAGTCCACTCAAGCCGTCTCCTTCGGCGTGGAGCACGCGGTAGGCCGTTGCTTGCTCGTCCAGGCCAAGGGTTTTCTGACGCAGGTCGATGGCCGAGGCGATCTTCTTGGTCCAGAACTCAGGCCCGGGGGGCTCGGCCTCGCGCGAGAGGAGCCGAAGGCTGATCTGTGAGCGCGGGTTCCAGAGCCCATAACCGAGCAGCTTGCCGTCCCGGTCGACGGCTCGCACCAAGTCACCGGCGCTGGGCAAGCCGGGGCCGACCGGACCGATCACCATCTTGCGATAGATAAAAGGATGATGCCCGGCTGCTCGGACGGCGACGGTCGGCGTGCTCTCCGGCGCGAGGCTGCGATCGGGAACCAACGGCTGAGCCGAGCGGCCGGGGCGAGGTCGCGAAGATCTGGCCATCAAGAAACTTTGGCTCTTTCTTCACCGGGAACTGCTGGCCCGGGAGCGTTGACAAGAAGGCCCGGTCAATCAGAAGCGTCTTCGAGGTCTTGGGAGTCGTCCTCATCGGGTCCGAGCTCGTCGCGTCTGGCAATCCGGCGGAGGCGGACCAGGAGCGAGGTGGCATAGCGCTGCAGCGACAACTGCTGGGTCATCACGGTCTCATCGACCGCCGTGCGAGGAATCGAGGCCATCGTCCGATGGGCCTGGAGCAAACTCTCCCATCCGGCGTCCAGAACGGCCGGGACCAGCGCGGGATTCTCCCTGGTTAGCCGCATCAATTGCCGGACCTTCTAGAGTCCGGAGTGTGCTCCTCGAAGCTCTCTGAGTGCGGCTCCCGGACTCATCTCGGCCATGGCCGAACCCTCCCTGCGTGAAGTCCATCGGTATTTTTCATTTCGTTTTCCGGGCACTTGAGTTATAGATTAAGATGATCAGTCTGGGCGTACAACGTCTTGGAGGAGTTCTCGCGATGCCGGGTGAGTACGAGTCGGTCAGCACCATCGTCGAGCCTGAAGTCACGGAGGAGACGCGCACGCGCCGCTTGCCACCTTACAACGTCGTGATTGTCAACGACGAGGATCACACTTTCGAATACGTCATCGAGATGCTCATCAAGCTGTTCGCTCACGCAATCCCCAAAGCCAAGGCCCTCACGTGGGAGATTCACTCTCGGGGCCGCGCGATCGTCTACACGACGCACAAGGAAAAGGCCGAGCTGAAGCGCGACCAGGTCTTGGCCTACGGAGCCGACCCGCGCCTAAGCCGGTCCAAGGGGCCCCTTCGCTGTTACATCGAGCCGGCCGTTTCCGACTGAGCCGGTCGCTTTGCTGAGCTTGGCCAAGCGACGTCGCCATTGATCGGCGCGACGCCGGAAGCGGCCATCCTCTCGGTCCGCGCGGTTCCCTCGGCACGCTCGCCCTCGAGTGCGCGCTTACGGGGCCGTTTCCTCAGGGTCGGCCAGCGCGCCTGGTGGCGTTTCGATTTCAGGACAACCCGCATCGAGGTAATTCTGAAGCACGATCCAGGCGGCCAGCTTGTCACGCAAGCCCTTACGCCTCTTCCGCTTGAGCCCCGCGCCGAGCATCAGGTTCTCAGCCTCGATCGAGGTATAGCGTTCGTCGGCGTAAAGAACCGGCAAGTTGGTGACTGAGCTCAGCCAGCTTCCCCAGGTGCGTGCCAGCCGGGCGAGCTCGCCCTCACGGCCGCTGGTGTGAACCGGCAATCCGATCACGATGCGCTGGACATCATGTTCACGCACCAGCCGCTGATAGTGGCTTGCGTCCAGCTGGGCACTGCGCCGCTCGTAAACTTCCAGCGGTGAGGCGATCGTTCGGCCGGGATCACTGATCGCCCCGCCGACGCGCTTGAGGCCGAAATCAAGAGCCAGAATTCGCCCCATGAGTTCGTTCGCTTCCCCGGTCTTCCGAAACCAATGCCGCGGTTCGGCGACTTACCGCGTATCCGGTCGCCGAGCAGCGGGCAGTAGGGCTCGTCGCGACCGAGTTGCACGCACGACGCCTCACGTGGCCCTGGCGTGTGATAGCTCCTGGGCCCAGGCCGAATCTTCGTGATCAATTGGTGGGTCGGGCACGCCATCGTAGATCAGGTAGGCAAATCCTCCCTCATCATAGACTCTATCAAGGACAGCCTGAAGGTCGAGGGTGGCATCGGGCTGGGCGGGACGAAGCGGCACGGGAATGGAGGGCAAGCGGTCACGCAGACCGATCGGCCAGAACTCGGCGCTGGGGCGTTTTTCGCTTCGGCTGACCAGTACGCTGTAGGTGCAGTCGGGCCTCGGACTCTCTGTGGGAAGGGCCGCTTGACGTCGTAAGAGATCGATCTCGACCAGATTAGCCCGGCTGGCCAAGATTACGCCCCGCTTCTCGTCAGGTATTGCTCGCGCTCTGGGCCGGATCGTTTGTTCGGAGGGCTCAGAAACTCGATCACAGTGACCAGGGAACGATTCCGTCGGTCCCGGATTTCAACGTAACGCTGCCGCTGGACATCCACAGTGGGAAGCCTGACCTCAACGGGAGCCCTCAGCACACCGGAGGTCACTCGGGCCGGTGCATCCGGCATTGGTCAACTTCCGACCGTGACGTCGCCCCCTCGAACTTGCCATCGTTCCTTCGCGGGCAGTTCATGAATGAAGAGTCGCTCCTCCATCTGAACCACATACGCCGGAGTCACTTGCGGCACAAGCTGGGCGATGATGGCCGCCAGCGCCTGGCCATGAAAACCGATCCAGATTCCTGGTTGCTCGAGGTAAGGGTCCATGCCAGGAAACGGGGACGGCATGTGAGAGATCTCCACATCGCGAATCGCTCGAAAACGAGGCGCGCTTTGACGAAGGCGGGAGGAAACGCGTCAAGCGAGTGTTTCGGGCAACAGACTCAATCATACGGCCGCTTTCGTCCTCACGCGACGACATGCCTGTCACTTTGTGAATTGCCCAGGCCCCTTTCCTTGCTCACGCGGAATACTATCGCGTTTCCTTATACTTCTCCGGCAAAATTCTCGCCAGAGTGGGACATTTTGGGACATGGTCGGGTCCTTGTTCGAGCCCTGGCGACGGGTCCGCTCGTTCGGTGTACAAAACAAATCCTGACCGGCTGTTCCGGCCGCGCGCGGCCAGCGCAGTGCCGCTCTTGTCATTTTACGACACGGCGCTCGGTTTGATCGGATCCGCCGGCATCGGCTTCGCGGCGAAGGGGTTGGGACGAATCGTTCGCGTCTTCAAGCAGCTCCGCAGAAGTGATCTCACGGTCTCGTCGGTCGGCTGGCTGGGGTAGAATGTCCCAAGGCTCGGGTTGCCGTCCCGGGGCGTCGCTTGGCTCCGGCCCAGCCAACCACTAAACCCTCAGTGACCGTGCAACTGGGGTGAAAAAACGTATGCGGACAGGCCTAGAGATACTCCCCATATCCCTTGTCCCCCAGGCTCTCAACCAGCCCCTTAAGCTTGTCGAGCTGGCCGCGGCGGGCGATCAGCGTTGCCTTGCCGGACTGGACGATGACCAGGTCGTCCACGCCCAGAGTCGCGATCAGGCCACCGTCGTCGGAGATGATGATCGAGTTGTTACTCTGGCAGGCGACGACGTTGCCTTGGATCGCGTTGCCTTCCTGATCGTGAGGCAGCAGGTCGGCCAGGGATCGCCAGTCGCCGACGTCGTTCCAGTCGTAACGGACTTCGAGCCTAAAACAAAACCGAGCCCCCACGCAGCGCCGATCATTCCGAATCCGGCGGCACGTTTTTCAGGCGGCGTGACGTCGGCGATGTAGGCACCGGCTGCGGTGAAGCTGGCGCCGGTAATTCCGGAAATAATCCGGCCGATAAAGAGAAGCCACAGCGTCGG
>JBKQMU010000288.1:0-4777 GCA_052146555.1 Isosphaeraceae bacterium | reverse complement strand
GTACCCAGAATGGACTATGCGATCATAGAGCAAATGGGCCCAAAAACGGGTTCGGCGAAGCTGTACGTATTTTCGGGGTTCGGTGAGACCGACGTGCGGTTTCAGACGGCTCCGGACGGCGTCGTCCCGAGGCGACCAGGGGGCTGGCGAACCTCAAGGCTGGTGACTGCACTGAGCACGTCGCTCGCGTCCAGGCACGTCCGCGACCAGTCGGCGCAAGAACATTGCCTGTCCCTTATGTCCCTTATATGTCCCTTATGTCTTCCCTCGGTTGTTAAGCCGAGTTATGAGTTCCGTAATAATCCCAGCGAATGCGAAAGGGAAACTCTCGTTCATTGAGGGAGCGATGGACACCCTGCTCCCGAGCCTCGATGAATTGCCTGAGCAGTTCTTCACCCATCTGTCCTCCAACAGTCGCATCCGCCCTCCCGGCAACATCTTCGCCGACAGTTCCAGCGACCATTCCATCGATGTTCGCACGAACCTCGGCCTGAATGCATCCGAATTGTTCTTGGGACAACTGAGCAGTTCCCACAAGCACGGAATTACCGGACTGGTACTTTGACTGCCACGCTGCAACCCGTTGAGCGATTGCTGGCGTCATCACAAGAATATACCCGCTTGCCTCGTTCCCCGACTTGCGAAGCGCCTTGACCGCGTACACAAGTCGTAGGAAATCGAGTTCCAGTTTTGGCCCTTTCGCGCCGTTCAAGTCCAGGTTACGCTTTACCATCCCAAGGACGTGTTTCATGTGACGTCAATTGCAATTAGGCAATCTCTTGAACGTGGTTTGGAACCTGCTTGAGACCCTGAGCAACAACACGGTAAACGCGGTCACAATCAGGACAGACGACCCTCGAATAGTGTCGCGGTGAGTTCAGTTCGTCCGAGTACCCGACCAAGGGGCGATGTCGCCCGCACCGACAAAGCCATGCTGCGTTGTTTCCCGTCCGGGCACAGTCATCCTGCGTGCCGTCGAGAAACTGAACCAGAATGTCATGCTGCTCTTGCATCGAGCGCCCTCCTCCGCCGAACTGGTGATAGAGTGGCTTCGTTTGGCTGATCATCGCAGGCGAAGGTTTAGGGTGCAAGTGGATAGCTGGCGGCAGTGTCCTCAACGGAGCGAACGGAGACGGGCATTGGCGGCATCTCTGTACTGTAAAGAGAGAAAGGAAAGAGAAAGGAAAAAAGAAAAGGAAAGGACAGGCAATGTTGTGAGGTCAACTGGTCGTGAAAGATGCCCGGAAACCCTTGTGACGGAATGATTAACGGCTGGAAGTGTCATCCTGGTCGGACCCGGATGACGCTTTTTGCGGTAGAATCACAATAAGGTCAGTGCGCTGACTTCACGCGGCCAGGACAGCCGGTCGAGGTTAGATCTGCGCGCCAAACCGTCGGACTCATCACCTGGGTTGGAGCGAGGAGCCGACAACTATGGGGATTGAATAGCTGGGCAAGGAGCGCATTTGGGGAAACTGTCGAGCGATTGCAAGCTAGCGGGGGAATCGAAGCCTGCTGCCCTGCGTGGCCAAGCCGGAGAATGGCACGGCGGAGCGCCTTGGTTCAGGGGAAGGCTTTAGACACTACGAACGGCGTGAGTTGCTGACGCCGTCGTTATACGTGCGAGATCGCAGTCTTCCCCACCGCGGAGCGGTCTAGTTCAATGTCACTGGGATGTGGTTTCGCTTCCGCTGCCCAAGGACTTCTATGCGTACGGGTGCTTGCTCAAGATTCCATAAGACCAGTATGCGATCTCACATGGACCTGTAAGCAAGGTACGCCTTGCGTAAGAGTGCTTCTGCGGATCGGGCCCGCTTGCCGTCGGCGTGACAACTGGCAGCCCGCCTTGCGCTTGCGACGTGCAAGAACCTGGCTTTGTCCGGATGCCGAGCCGTGGGAATGGTGGTCGAACCTATCGCGGCAAACAGAGTTCGCGAGGTGGATCTCGCGAACCCTGTGGCCGGCGTGCAAGGTCTTGTGTTCGCGGCTGCGTGACAGCATGGCCAGCAGATGTCCCAGAACGGGCTTTCCTCGCAGAGAATTCTAATCGTCGCCAATCACCATCTGATGGCTCGCCGGCTCGTGAGGGACCTGTCAAATTTTTGCTGCGCTCTCACGTCCAGTGACTCACCAGAAATTATTGCGAGCACGGCTTGACTAAATAACCAACAAGCAATATAGTTATCGTGGCAGTCGAAAATGTTGTAGCACGGCGATGTCCGGAAGGGTCGCTGTCTGCATCAGGCCCTAAACGGAGCTGACGGGCACTCCTGAGATGGAGTGCCCTACGGAGGGGAATATGGACGTGCCGACGATCATGCCCAGCGAGCTTAACGCATTATGGAGACGGGGCGAGGCGGTCGATCTGATCGATGTGCGGACCCCGGTCGAATATCGGGAGATCCATGCCGAGCCTGCCCGCTTAGTCCCACTCGACGGGCTCAACCCCGGTGCTGTTATCGAGTCTCGTAATGGGGCGGGCGACCGTCCCCTCTACATCATCTGCCGCTCGGGGAGTCGGGGGCGGCAGGCATGCGAGAGGTTTCACGCTGCCGGGTTCACCAACGTCGCCAACGTCGAGGGGGGCACGCTGGCCTGGGAGCAGGCGGGTCTGCCGGTCGTTCGGGGGAAGAAGGCCATTTCCTTGGAGCGGCAGGTTCGAATCGCTGCCGGTTCGCTGGTCTTGCTCGGTACGGCGCTCGGGGCGCTTGTCCACCCGGCCTTCCTCGGACTCTCGGCGTTCGTCGGGGCTGGACTGGTCTTCGCCGGAGTAACGGACACCTGCGGCTTGGGGATGATTCTGGCCCGCATGCCCTGGAACCGGGCGGGCCAGGACGTCATCGCTTGTCCTAATCAAGGAGGCTCGATCATGAAACTCGTCATCGTCGGCGGCGTGGCCGGGGGTGCATCCGCGGCTGCCCGAGCACGTCGCCTCTCGGAAGAGGCTCAGATTGTCCTGTTTGAGCGTGGGCCGGACGTGTCGTTCGCCAACTGCGGCCTGCCTTACTATATCGGGGGCGAGATCGTCGAGCGCGGCAAGCTCTTGGTCACAACGCCCGAGAGGCTCCGAACCCGTTTCAAACTCGACGTGCGGACCCGGACGGTCATCGAGGCGATCGACCGCACCGCTAAGACGGTCCGAGCCCATGATCTCGCAACCGGTCGGCAATATCAGGAGACGTACGACAAACTGATTCTGGCTCCGGGGGCAGCCCCACTACGGCCTCCCATTCCCGGTATCGACCTACCCGGCGTCTTTACCCTGCGGAGCCTCCAGGATGTGGACCGAATCCGAGGCCGGATCGACGAGGGAGTCAAGCGGGCGGTCATCGTGGGAGCGGGTTTCATAGGCCTCGAGCTGGCCGAGGGACTGGTGCGGCGAGGCGTGGCCACGACGCTTGTCGAGTTGCAGGGTCAGGTGCTTCCGCCGTTCGACGAGGAGATGACGACTCCCCTCGAGGAACATCTGGCGGCCAAGGGCGTCACGCTCCTATTGGGAGAGTCCGCCGAGGGCTTCGAGGTATCACCCGACGGCCTGGACGTGCACCTGAAGTCGGGACGGCGGCTCTCGGCCCAACTGGTCATCGTCGGCGTGGGAGTGAGGCCGGAGAACAAGCTCGCTGTCGAGTCGGGCCTGGACGTCGGCCCGCGCGGCGGCATCCGGGTCAACGAGCATCTCCAGACTGGCGACCCGGTCATCTATGCCGTGGGGGATGCCATCGAGGTCATCGATCTCGTGACGGGCGATCCGACGCAAATTCCTCTGGCCGGTCCGGCGAATCGGCAGGGCCGGATCGCTGCGGACCACATCTTCGGGCGACCTTCCCGCTACCGGGGCACTCAGGGCACTGCGATCGTGCGGGTCTTCGACAAGACGGCGGCAATGACCGGGGCGTCCGAGAAGACCCTCCGGCGAGCACGTCGGGCCTACCGCAAGGTCTACATCCACCCCGCCCACCACGCCGGGTACTACCCCGGTGCTGAGCCCATGAGCATCAAGCTCCTCTTCGACCCCGAGACGGGCCGAGTGCTGGGCTCTCAGATCGTCGGTGGTGCCGGCGTGGACAAGCGGATCGACGTCCTGGCCATTGCCATTGGGGCCGGGATGACGGTCTACGACCTGGAGGAGATGGAGCTGGCTTATTCGCCGCAATACGGCTCGGCCAAGGACCCGATCAACATGGCCGGGTTCGTGGCGGCGGGGCTGCTCCGGGGCGACCACCCACAGATCGACGTCGAAACGCTACTCGACGGCCCGATGGACCAACGACCTTTCATCCTCGACGTCCGCACGCCCGAAGAATTCTCCCAGGGGCACATCCCCGACGCGGTGAACATCCCTGTCGACGAGCTTCGCGATCGGCTTGACGAGGTCCCTCGAAAACAGGAGCTTGCCGTCTACTGCCAGGTCGGGCAGCGGGGCTATCTGGCGACCCGCATCCTGCTCCAGAACGGGTTCCGAGCCGTCAACGTGGGCGGCGGTTACAAGACCTACCAGCTTTTCAGGCCTGTGGCGGCCGCGCCAGGTCGGCCTATCTTTGGCTGAACTAGGCCGAAGCAATCAGAAAAATCGTTGCCTAGCTCAACTTGAGCATCCAGTTCAACGAAACCAGCTTCTGGATCGACTCGGGGCAGCTTTCACAAGCTCCCTTAGACTCATCTTCTACAGTAGTTCGCCCGTTTTTGACGTAACTTCTTTCGCAATGGGCCGAGACTCGCTGCCGAGTGAGAATCATGGTGCCACGTCTTGGCCAAATTTCCCATTGATTCTCTGAAA
>JBKQMU010000287.1:0-12568 GCA_052146555.1 Isosphaeraceae bacterium | reverse complement strand
GCTGGCGGTAGTCGTAGATCTTGGCGATCGCCGCGTGGTTCAGCTTCTGAGCCGCCTCGAACTCGGTTCTTGCCTGCTGAATGTACACATCGTCCTCGGGCTCCTGTCTGCGGACGATCTTCAGGGCATACCGCTTGCCTCCGGCGGTCTTGTCACTGATCAAGAGGATGGTGCTCCCAGCGCCTTGGCCGAGCTCGCTGACTACGCGGTATTTCATTCCGGAGAGCTTGGGCGTACCTGACGCGCTGGCCATGCGGAGCCTCATTCCGTCTGATTCAGAATGTGCGGAATACTGTTGATGCACGTGGAACGGACGATGCCGGCTGCGGTATCGATGCGCGACACGGCGCCTGCGCGTGGAATCCGGATTACAACTGGCAGAGCGCAAATTGCAGAGGGCAGATGGCGATTGAGGATATCGGATCGTCGTCGGGGCGACGGCCGAGCGGTCTGTCGCTGCGGTCAGGGCGCTGGCCCTTAGTTGAGGAGGTTCAGGAGCTCGACTTCGAAGATCAGATTGGAGTTGGCGGGGATCTTCGTTTTTTCCTGGTCGCCGTAGGCCATCGCGGCGGGCACCCAGAGCTTGCGCGTCTCACCGACCTTCATGCCCGGCAAGCCTTCTTCCCAGCCTTTGATCAACTGTCCGGTTCCGATCGCCGCCTTGAAGGGCTCGCCGCGGTCCCGGCTGCTGTCGAAGACCGTTCCGTTCTCGAGCGTACCGACGTAGTGAAAAACGGCCACGCGGACGGGCTTGAGCTCTTCCCCGGTTCCTGGCTTGAGGGTCTCGTACTTCACCCCGTTCTTGGTCGTCTTGGTTTCTCCCTTGGCCGTCGGTGAGGCCGGGGTGTACGCCGCCGGCTTATTGCCTTCGCCCAGCTTGCGTGTCACGCCGGCCGCCTCGCCCTGGGCCTGGGCGCGATTTTCACCCTCCGGGGGCGTCCGCGGAATGACCGCTCCCGGAGGGGTCGTCGGCATGATGTCTTCCGGAGTGTCGCAGCCGGCCAAAAGCATCAGCAGTCCCAAGGATCCCCAGAATCCTTTGTAACTCTGACTCATGGATTTTCTCCCGCGATGTTCCTCTAGGGATGATCGCGAATGAAGGATGAATTGCGACCCAGCGAGACCGGAGAGTTCGCTGCCGGTTTCGCCGCCATCACCGTCGCCGCGCTATTATGTCATGAGTCAGGCGGAAACGACCAGACTCAGCCTCTTGGCCTGGTGCTGAGAGCCTCCGTCCCCGCGGTCATCGTCCGGGATGGCCATCGCCCCAAGGATCGACGAGTGAGATCAAGGTCACCGCGATCTGGCCTTCGAAGCAGATCGCGACGTCCGCGCCTGGGCGGCGGGCGCGTTTCTGATAATCGCCCGTGTAGAGAGCGAAATTCCCGTCGAGACGATAATCCAGGGGCAGCGGCGAGGGGTCGAGGGGACAGACGACGACCTCGGGCTCCGGGCTTCCCGGGGCGGGGTGGGGTAGATTGACGTTCCAGAAGGTTCCCGGCCCAGGCCGCTGCGACATGAGCATCTGCAGCACCCGGCCGGCCCATTGTGCTGCGCGCGGCCAGTCGATGAGCCGGCCCCGAGCGATGTAGTGAGAGATCGCGATGGCGGGCAGGCCGCGGATCGCCGCCTCCCTCGCGGCCGCCACGGTACCCGATATGTAAGTGTCCGTTCCCAGGTTCCCACCGGAATTGATCCCCGAGAGAACCCACTGGACTTCGGGCTCGAACTCGTGGATCGCCAGGCGGACGCAGTCGGCCGGTGATCCCTTCACGGCCAGAGTTCCATCGTCGCGGGCCACGATCTCGATTGGCTGGTGCGTTGTGACCTGGTGACCGCATCCGGAGATCGGTCCGCTGGGGGCGATCACGCGGCATCGCCCCAGACCGCCCGCGGCTTGACGAAGCGCGTGCATGCCCGGAGCATCGACTCCATCGTCGTTGGTCAGGAGCAAAACCGGCTCTCCGGGCTCGCTCATCGCCACTCGCCAGTGTTTTGTGGGTCGCGTGTGCTAGTTTGGGGACAGAGCCTGCGATGCTCCGGAGCGGATTTTGAGTCATTGCGTCAGGAATGTCAAACTCGGCGTCCCAATTGACCGATGACCTGTGGGGTGCGCGCGATGAAAGATTCTTGCGGCATCGGCACGATCTCCATGAGAGGAGACTAGGGGCGACGCAGCCCGGCGATGTCTTGACCGCCCCGGATGGACTGATACACTCGTGCAGTCACGGCGCCCGATCGAACCGGTGGGCATGGACGGGTGCGAGGCTCTTCAGTTCCCTCCTCGATCCCCGGGACGACCGATGGACCCTCTTCCTCAGGTTGAAATCGCTGGCTGCCGCGGTGCGAACCACGACCGCGAGATCCTCCCTTGCAAACCCGGGCGCGCTGACACCTGCCCGCGGGAGGGGGGCATCAGCCGTGCCGCGGGCTCGCCCGAGCGTCTGGCCGCCGCGCACTTCTTGCCCCCGGCCTCGGCGATCGGCCCGCTCTTTCGCGTCCGCTTCGAGCGAATTTATCAGTGCCGGCTGGATTATGAGCTCGAGGTGAGCAACCGCGCCACCACCCGCGTGCTGGGCGGTTATTACAAGTCGCGGCGGCTTATCCGGATCTACGTCCGCGATCGCAAGCTCGGCGCGCGACCGCTAGAGGAACTATTTGATACATTTCTGCACGAAATGGCGCATCACCTCGAGTACACCGAGCCGTTTTCGTTCTCGGCGCGGTCCTGCGGTCGAATTCCCGGGCGCATGCACAGCCGCCTCTTCTGGAGAATCTTGGGCGAGCTGAAGTTTCGCTGGTCGCAGTACCAAGGGCAGCCGAAGAGCTACGCCGACGACTAAGCCAAACGGGCTCGCTCTGATTGGATTGCGCAGGATCACTTCTCGGCGATGCCCAGCTCCTGGAGCTTTGCGACCACGTCGGCGCCGTGCTGACCCGTGTTGACGTTTTTATCGATGGCGCGGATCACGCCGCCCTTGTCGATGTAGAATGTCCACCGTTCGGGGACTTCGCGTCCCTCGTGGACGACGCCATATGCTTTGGCCACGTGTTTCGCGGGGTCACTGAGGATAGGGTAATCGAGGTTCAACGAGTCGGCAAACTTCCGGTTCGTCTCGACGTCGTCGGTGCTGATAGTGAAGTAGGCGACCTTATAGGCGCGGATGGCCTCGCCGTTCTCGAGCAAAGACCTGCACTCGGCCGTGCAGCCGGCGGTGAATGCCTTGGGGAACCAGACCAGGACAATGGCCGACTTGCCCTTGTAATCAGCCGGCGAGTAATCCTTCCCATCGGAGCCGGAGAGTCTGAACGAGGGCGCCAATTCGCCGATTTTGGCCTCGCTGGCCGCGGCGCTAGTGGCTGACCCGAGGATTGCGACCCCGACGGCAAGCACCACTCCGATCGCTGTGGCGCGTCGGCTCATCAGATCCTCCTCGAGAATCAACTAGAAGTAGTGGCAACAAACGACCCTGAACACGTGGAGAGGTCAATGCGATAAGGCTATCAAACTCGCCGCAACTGTGCAACCGGCGGTGACGCGCGGGGGACGCTCGGGACTCGAGCATGAGACTCAAGCATCGCCAGAGGCCGCGGGGGACGCCTCGACCCTCCCCTGGGCCACCCGGTAGACTGGAACACGCCTAATGCTTTCTGCTCTCTTGCTCGTTTGCCTCAGCCTTGTGGGAGTCGCTTCATGTCCGCGGTAAGTTTGCCCGAGCCCCGGCCCGGACCGCGGTCCGCTCGCTTGCGCCCCGGCGCCGAGGGCGCAGTACAGCGGCCGGTTCGAGGACTGCGCGAGATCGACCTGGGGCTCGTCGCGCTCTTTCTGGCTTTGACCTTCCTGCTGGGCATCTTTCCGCTCAAGGACGCCGACTACCACTGGCATCTGCGTACCGGCGATTTGATCCGTCAGACCGGCCGGATTCCGCGCGTCGATTTCTATACGTTCACGAAACAAGGCACGCCCTGGATCGATTTGCACTGGATCTTTCAGGTCGGGATCAGCTATCTCCGCGAGCACGGCGGGGTACCGACGCTGAACCTGGCTAAAGCGGCGATCACCTGCCTGGCGGTCCTGCTGCTTCTTTCCGCCCGCCGATCTTCATGGCCTATCTGGACAATGGTGCTGGCCTGGCTCCCCGCGCTCTTGCTGCTGAGCGGAAGGATGTATATTCGGCCCGAGACGCTCAGCCTGCTGTACCTGTCGATCTATCTTGCCATTCTCTTCCGCTGGGACCGGTTTCCCGCGCTTACGTGGCTCTTGCCGCTGGTTCAAGTGGCGTGGGTTAACTCGCATGGACTTTTCATTTTGGGCCCCGTGGTTCTGGTGTTCGCCCTCGGGGACGCTCTTTTTCGCCCGGGCGCTTTTGCCCCGGATCGGGTCCGGTGGTGGCGGACGGTCGTGCCGGCCTGTGTGGTCACCGGCCTGGCTTGCCTGGTCAATCCCTATGGTCTGCGAGGAGCGATCTACCCCCTCGAGTTGGCCGGGACGATGAGCAATCCGATCTTCAGGCAGAGCATCGCCGAGCTGACGCCCATTCCTGTGTTCATCCGCAAGACCGGACTGGGTAACTTCATGCTCCAAATTCATCTGGCGACCATGATTTTGGGAGCGCTCAGCTTCCTCTTTCCCATCTGCTGGCTGGTATGGCAGCGCTTGCGGGGATCTGGAACGGCTGCCGGAGCTGCCGACCCGCCCGCCAGATTCTCCCGCTTGCCCCGTCCTGACGCCACGGCCGAGGGACGAAGATCGGCTCGGTCGCCTCGAAAAGGACGAAGAGCCAGAAAGAAAGACATGGCGGTTCGGGCCATTGCGGAGGAAGGCTGGCGCCTCAGCCCGTTTCGCGTGCTGCTCTGCCTGGCCTTCAGCGTGCTGAGCTTGCAGGCAACGCGCAACAGTCATCAGTTCGCGGCCGTGGTCGGAACGGTAACGGCCTGGAATTTCGCGGAGTGGGCCGCGGCGATGCGACGGAGGTCGGCCGCCCAAACAGTTCTTGATGCGACCGGTGAAGGCTCGGTGCCCGCCGTGGCGCCGGGGCTCAAGCCGCGCGTGATCACTTTGGTAACAATGGCGCTTGTTTTCTTATGCGTCGGCAGCGGAACGTTTTACTGGTTGAGCGGCGAGGGCCGGACGATCGGCTGGGGCGAAGAGCCGCTCTGGTTCCCACACGAGGCCGTGAAGTTCGCCGGCGCGCCCGGCATGCCGGACCGGTTCCTCAGCTACCACAACGCTCATGCTTCGGTTTTCGAGTATTACCATAGCCCCGAGCGCGAGAATGGACCGGGCCGCACGGTCTACACGGACCCTCGCCTGGAGGTCGCCGGCGCTGAGCTTTTCGGACAGTACCAGACGCTGGGACAGAACATCCAGGAAAACAAAGCTGGGTGGGAAGACGAGCTGGACCGGCTGGGGCGCCCCAGCATCCTAGTGGATCACCAGGACAACGCCGGCATCGGCGCCAGCCTGATGGCGAGCCGGCACTGGAAGTGCGTCTGGTTCGATCCGATCGTCGCGGTCTTCGTTCACGACTCAAACCGCGACATCGTGAAAACGAAAACGGTGGACTTAGGCGCGCGCCATTTCCAGCCCGATTCCGCGACGGAGCCGCACGGGCTGCGCGCGCTGCTCTCCGAGGCGAAAGGTCTGCGCAACTATGTAAACTTCTCGATCCGAACGGGAGACCCAGGCCGGCCGCTCTTCTTGCTGGCTTTGAACCGGGCGCGGAAAATCGTGGCGACCAACGCCGACTCCGCCGATGGCTGGAAGACCATCGGGCAGCTCGAGCTCTTGCGAGAAACGATGCACCAGCCCAGCCCGCGGTTCCAGATGCTCTTCGATCCGGTCTTCGATCTTTCGCTGGTGCGGGCCACCTACGCTTTCCGCCGCGCGCTTCAGCAGTCTCCCCGCGACTTCATGACCGTGCTGGGCTTGCAAGAGGTTTACGAATCGCGGGCGATGCACGAGGCCGAGCTACCGCTGCTCGAGCGACTCGTCACGCTGCCGACGGTTAACCCCCTTCAGCGGATGCATGTCACCTCGGCCGCGGCTGCTGCCGCTGCGCTTCGCCAGCGGCTGGGCGACCCTCTGCCCGCGTTCTGGAAGAATCTCGGCGAGCTCGATCGGCTCGTGACTGATCAGCTTGCCCGGGGCAGGGCCGCCACCGCAGCCGCGATTCTGGAGCAAGCTTATCCCGCCGAGAAAGCGCCCTGGGTGATCCTCGACCGGATGGCGACCTTGCACCTGCACCTGGGAGAGCCCGAGAAGGCGCGCGACCTCTGGCGGCGGGCGTCCGCGGTACCCAATCCGCCTGTCCGCGATGCACGCATCGCGGCCACGTTCCTGGTCGAGGAGCAGTTCGAGGCGGCCCGAGAGGCCTATGAGCAGGCCCTTGCCGCCCAGCCCGGCCTCTTCGAGGCGCGATATGGCCTGGCGGTCCTGGAGCAAGACGCCGGCCGCGCCACGGCCGCCTACGAGCAGGCACTCGCGGCGATCGAGTCGGCTCCCAGCGACGTCGCCCGCGCCTCGGCCCGCGCCATCGCTTCGGCCGTCGGCCCCTACGCGCGCAGGGAAGGGAGCCGGCTGGTCACCCTGAGTGCTATCCGGCCAGACGGCCCACGCTGATGCGCTTGAGACGGCCCTCAGAGCACGGGTTCGGGTCAGACCGGTGCGTCTGCCTTCTTCTTCGAAGGCTTTTCGCGGGCGGTTTTCCAATCGTTGTGCAACGACTTAAGCTCATCGAGGGTCACGCCGCCATGATCCTCGCCGGAATTCCAGCGGTCCATGAGCGTCTTGTGGCGATCGCGGAGGGGACCGCGGGGTAGGAACTTGCCGTGAAACTTCTTGAGGACCTTGAGCCGAGGATCGGCCGGTGGCCGAGGCGGAGCCTTTGGCTTCTCTTCCTTGACTTCCTTGGCGGCCGCGTCACCTCCCTCTTTGACTTTTCCCTTCTCCTTATCTTTGTCTTTCTCTTTTGGCTTGCCCTCGGCCTTGGGCTTGGCGTCGCCTTTTGGCTTGGCCTCAGCCTTGGATTTATCCTTGGGCTTTTCCTTAACTTTGTCTTTTGCCTTGTCGGCGTCTTTGCTGGCCATCGAGCGGATCCTGAACTTGGCTGTGTCTGAGACGATCTCTGCTGCCGCCGTGACCTTGACGACGGGCTCCGAGCGTCCGGGGTAACGTGCACCAGAGCGCTGGCCGAGGGCCCGCGCCTGCACTTGCCTGCGGTGTCGCTGTGATCCACCACAGCCACCCGGACTCTCGCATGGGTCGCTGGGGCAGCATACCCCAGGGCGCTGGCCGAAGCCCTGCGCCTGCATTGTTCCGAGTGTAACCAACGCGGGGCCAGCGTGACAAGCGAGCCTAGCTCGCGTCGGAATCTCCAGCCACGCCCCTCAGTGCCTCGGATTGTCGAACGCTCTGGCGCAGGCTCTTGATCCGCCAGGCATGGGGTCCGCGGAGGACCGAGCTGGCATCGCCCGGATGACTGGGGACCTGGGCGGCCGCGGGCTCGCCGTCCCAGCGGTGGGCGTTCAAGCCCTTGAGCACCTGGTCGGCCAGACGCATGGCACGCAGTGCGTCGTCGCCGCTGACACGGGGGCGATTGTGGCTACGCACGGCATGCACGAAGTCCTCGAGCTCCAGCGCCAGGGGCTCGCGGCCGGTTGTTTGCAGCTTTTCGACGCGCAGGACCTTGCCGAAGAGGTGCTCCTTGACGGCGACGGGCTCGAAACGACTCGGCGGCTCGAGCTCAACTTCGCCGCGGAGAAACTCGTCGGACGGGTGGACGAGCGTGGCCGACTTGGCGGCGAAGTCGAGCGAGGCATAGCCCTCGCTGCCCCAGATTCGCATCTTCCGTAGCGCCGCGTAACTGGCCCGGCTGGCTGTGAGGTTGGCGATGGTGCCATCCTCGAATTCGATACGCGCATTGGCGACGTCTTCATGCTCGCCGAAGAGACTCACTCCAACGGATGCGACCGAGCGCACCTGGGCACTGACCAGCGAGAGCACAAGGTCGATGTCGTGGATCATCAGGTCGAGCACAACGCCGATATCGACTGAGCGGAAGGTGTATGTGGAGAGCCGCTCGGCGGTGATGTACTTGGGGCGGATCGGAGCCTGCTGGAGAGCTGAAAGCGCCGGGTTATAGCGTTCGATGTGCCCAACCTGGAGCAAGGCACCCCGGGAGTGACTCAGTGAGACGAGTTGCTCGGCCTCGACCAGCGAGCTGGCCAGCGGCTTTTCGACCATCGCGGAGATTCCCCGCGAAAGAAAGGCTCCGGCCACCTCGCGGTGAAGCACGGTGGGCACGGCGATCGAGACCGCGTCGATCCGGTCCATGAGCTCGTGATAGTCCCGCACGGCGCGGGTGCCGAACCGATCGGCGATCTTCTGTGCCTGTTCCAGGCGAGAGTCGGCCACGGCCACCAGCTCGACCTCCGGCATCGCCGCCAGAATCCGGGCGTGATGCTGGCCTAAGTGACCGACACCGACGACGCCTACCTTGAGGCGTTTCATGGGTCAGGCCCTCCCTCGTTCACGGCCGCGGCCGTGCTTGCCTTGTTGCTGGTTTTCGATGAAGGCCAAGAGCCGCTGGACCTCGGGGCAGAAATGGCCGTGGGCCTCGAGGACCTCGGAAGCATGCTTGGCGGTCATCCGGGCACGAAAGAGCAGCCGGTGGGCCTCGTGCAGCGCCGTGATCGCCTCAGCACTGAGGTTATGCCGCTTCAGTCCCACGACGTTGATGCACCGGACCTTCGACGGGTTTCCCTCAACGAGCATGTAAGGAGGCACGTCGTGGACGATCCGCGACAAGCCGCCGATGTAGCTATAGGCTCCCACCGAAACCCACTGGTGCAGTCCCACCGCGCCGGAGATGTTGGCGAATGACTCGACGTGAATGTGTCCGGCGAACATGGTGTTGTTGGCCACAAGGATTCGGTCGCCGAGCACGCAATCGTGGCCAATGTGGACGCTGGCCATAAGATAGTTGTTCGAACCGACGCGCGTGACCCCCGTTTCCTTCTCAGTGCCGCGATGGACGGTAACGGCTTCGCGAAAGACGTTGCCATCGCCGATCTCCAGTCGGCTCGACTGCCCCTTGTACGAATAATCCTGGGGTTCTCCGCCGAGAACCACAAACGGGTAGATGATGTTGTTCTCACCCAGGGAGGTGTGACCCATCAAATAGACGTTTCCGAGCAGCCGAGTGCCTCGGCCGATTTTCACATCAGGGCCAATCACGCAGTAGGGGCCGATCTCGACATCGTCGGCGATGTCGGCACGCGGGTCGATACACGCGGTATCGGCGATCATCGTGGCCATCGTTCTTGGTCCTCAGCAGCCTGGAAACTTGAACTATGTTTCGGCGCGGGTCTCTGACCCCGCCGCTTCGCCGAACGAGTGGAATGCGTCGCGCGGACCGGGAAATTCTTCAGGCGTCCAGATCGGCATCGAGGAGGATGAAGCGGATCTTGGCCTCGGCCGCCACCGCGTCGCCGACCTTGGCGACGCCCGAGACGCACGCCGAGTTTTGTTTAATTCGTTCCGCCCGGAGTTCCAGGCGGAGCTGATCGCCGGGGACAACCGGCCGGCGCAGCTTGACCTTGTCTATCGACGTCAGCATCGCCACGCGTCCGGCTCGATCGACACTCGCGGCGATGAGCACTCCCGCGGCTTGGGCCATGGCCTCGATGATCAGCACGCCCGGCATGATCGGCCGGCCGGGCCAGTGCCCCTGAAAAAACGGCTCGTTGGCGCTGACGTTCTTGATCGCCACGATGGTCTGGCCGGGATGAACCTCGAGCACCCGGTCGACCAAGAGGAACGGATAGCGATGGGGCAGGACTTCGGCAATGCCCTGGATGTCGAGCGTGCCGTCGGCACGAAAGGGCAGGGCCGGGGGCCGGGTAGTCTGCTCTTTTTCCTTGTCGAGACTTTGGAGCAGCCGGCGTACCAGAGCGGCATTGGTGTTATGGCCCGACCGGTGGGCCACGACGAAGCCGTGCAGATCCATACCCAGGAGGGCCAGATCGCCGACCATGTCCAGGACCTTGTGCCGGGCGCACTCGTCCGAGAACCTCAGAGTATTGCCGATCAAGCCGTCGGGCCCGAACATCAGCACGTCGGCCTCGGTGGCCCGCAGGCCGATTCCGGCGGCCCGCAGCGCCTGCGCTTCCGACTCCAGCAAGAAAGTCCGGCTGCGAGCCAGCTCGCGGCGGAACGCAGGCGGAGAAAGATCGATCAGGAAGCTTTGATTACTGATCACCGAATCTGGACCGTAGACCAGGTGATACGACAGGGTCAGGTGATCGCCGGGGCCGGGATGGGCGGCCAGGATCGCGTCGCCCTCGCGGACCGTGACGGACCGCTCGATGACCAGGGCCGGCCGCGGGCGGTTCTGCTCCATCGTCCCGGCGCCGTCGAGCGATTCGACGAAGACCTGGCTCGACCCGTCACACCCCGGGCACTCCCCCGCGTCGATCTCGATCCGGCAGTTGTCGATCTGCGAGCCGGCCAGCGCGGCCATCACGTGCTCGATCATCTCGACCTGGGCCGAGCCGTGCTGGATCGTCGTTCTGCGGGGTGAAGGAACCACGTGACCAATACGGGCCGGGATCGATGGTTGATCGGGCAGGTCGGTTCGGAAAAAGACGATGCCCGAGTCCGGCTCAGCCGGCTGGAACCGCACCGTGACGTCGGAACCGTGAAAGAAGCCAACTCCGCGCACCTCCGCGGTGCGGGCGATCGTACGCTGCGGTCGCCTGGTTGTGAGCATTCGAGGTTTTTTCCTTCTCCTGCCTGAGCGAAATAGAGCGCGGGCGCCGGCGTCGGCCCCGGGGCGCGATCGTCGCCATCGGTCGAGCCAGGCTGTCGCCCTGACCTCTGGCAGGCCGCAGCGAGGGACAAGGCCAGGCGCACAAGCCTCACCGCGCGTTGCCTTGCCCGTTGCCTCTGGCGGTCTGGACGACCGGCCCGCGGCCAAGCCGGCCGCGGGTACCGGTGAGTAGCGGCTTATCCCTTTTCAGTTCCCGCCATCGGGAGCCGCGGCGCCAGTTCCGGGTGTGGCGGTGGGTCCACCAGCGGCGGGTGCGGCCGCGCCGCCTGCCGGCGCGCTTGCGGGTGTCTTCACGGAGGTGCCACCGGCGGCCTTATACATGCGGTTGAGGTTGTACACCACGTCATTGGTGATGTCGTTGCGAGAATCGGCATAGACCATCGTGTTGGCCATCGCCGCCATCACCGAGTTGGGATTGCCCCCGGAAATCGGCTGGTTGGACACCTTGACGACGTAAGTCATCTTCCGCCACTGGGCAACCCGGGCGACCATCGCCTGGACTTCCTTGTAAAGGGTGGCCATCGCCTCGGCTTCACGACCGGCGAAGTCGCGCTCGGCCAACTCGCGACCGGCCTCGAACTGGGCCTTCAGCTGGGTAACCTTGTTTTCATGCTTCTTGAAGTCTTCAGTGCCGGGTTGCAGCTTTGCCAGGATCTCAGTCTCTTGCTGGGCCTCGAGCTGGATCTTCTGAAGATCCGCCTTGCGGGCCAAGGCGGCTGCCTTGAACTCTTCGCTGGAGACCTTGACCTTCTCGTAGCTCTTGAAGACCGCGTCCATGTCCACCGTCCCGATCACAGGCGCGATCGGAGCCGACGGGGTCGCCGCGCCAGGGCTGGCGGTCCGGCGCACCCCGGTGTCCTGTTGCTGACCGAGCGATGAACCCACCAGCAGGCCGAGGCCCACCGTGCCCAGACCTAAGATCGCCATCGCACGCGAAGAAATGACCATCGGTACAACTCCTTTTCTACCGCTGGTGAGCACGAGCGCTCTGACCCTCGACCGATCGCCTCATCCGGCGCGGGTCCGCCCTAGGGAAAGGCCGAGAGCCCGGCTGTCAACAAAAGCGAGACAGAAAGATCAACGCGCTATCATGCAGTCGAAAAGAACGACGCTCGTTCCCCTCGAACCGGCATCCTGACGCGGGCATCATGCACCCGAGCCGGCGGAGGGTCAAGGCGAATCGGGCCTTTTTGCCGGTGAACCTGAAGACCGCAAGGGCTCCGAGGCCTTCGAGTCGCGTTGCCGGGGAAAGTCTTGCCCATCACGGCCCAGCGATGAGCGAGACGATGCGTGAGGCGATGGCTTGAGGGCTCGGTGGGACCTCTTGTACCGAGAGTTCTTGCAATTGAGTTGGAGAAAAGGGGAGCCTCAATACGGCCGGACCACTGTCCTGTTCTCTCTTGTTTCGCCCCGCCGGAGTGGCGCATGTCCGCACGGGGCAACTCCCGTGCCAGGTCGCACGGCAGGGGCGGATTTCGCCCGTCCGTCAAGTGCGCAATACCACTTGCGCATGACCGCTAGCAATCATCGCTGGCGAGTCAGCTCAGAAGGCAAGGCGGTCTGCGCTGCGATCGCGTCTCAGGTAGACAGAACTCAGGCTCCGGTGTAGTTCAGGATGAAATCGTGGAACCGATACTTCTTGTTCCGAGGCACTTCGCCGGCGGCCGAGAACAATGAGAGCAAGAGCTCGCCGAAGTGGTCGGTGCGGACGCTGTAGAAATTGTGCTTGCCCTCGC
>JBKQMU010000286.1:0-4411 GCA_052146555.1 Isosphaeraceae bacterium | reverse complement strand
ATGGCGGACCGCCGGCCGCTGCACCACGAGTTCATTCGCCGGGCCCGGCGGCATCCTTTCCGCCTGGCGCTCGTCGACCCGCTGAGCGGTCCGCTTTCCTACTTGAAAGCCCTGGCCGGAGCGATCGTTCTCGCCCGCACGCTGAAACCTCGGTGGCAGAGGCAAGAGGCCGTCGGCATCATACTGCCGGCCGGCGTGGCTGGGGCCCTGGCGAACCTGGCGGCAGCGCTCTCGGGACGCGTCGTGGTCAACATCAACTTCACCGCCGGCAAGAAGGCGATGAGCTCGGCCGCAGCCCAGGCACAACTGCGCACCGTGCTCTCCAGCCGGGCGTTCGTGGAGAAGGCCGCACTCGAGATTCCCGACGGCGTGGAGCTGATCTGGATCGAAGACGTGCGCCCCCAGATCGGCCGGCTTGATCGAGTTCTGGGGCTCGCACTTGCGTGCCTGGCACCCATTCGGCTGATCGAGATGTGCGCGGGAGCGACCCGCCGGATCAGGGTCGAGGACACCGTCGCGGTGATCTTCAGCAGCGGTAGCGAGGGCGACCCCAAGGGCGTCGTCCTATCGCATTTCAACGTCGATTCCAACATCGAGGCCATCGCCCAGGTCTTTCACATCTACGCGACCGACCGGATCCTCGACGTCTTGCCACTGTTCCACTCGTTTGGCTATCTGCTCTTGTGGCTGGCTGCGTGCCGGGGCATGGGGCTGGTCTGTCATTTCAAGCCACAGGAGGCCGGGGCCGTCGGCGAACTCGCCCAGGAGTACGCGGCGACTGTCCTGCTCGCGCCTCCCGCGTTTCTTCAGATTTATGCGCGCCGCTGCGCTCCCGCGCAGTTCGGCTCGCTGCGGCTGGTGATCGCCGGCGCGGAGAAGCTTCCCGAGAAGACCTCCCTGGCTTTCGAGGAAACCTTCGGCCTCCGACCGCTGGAAGGTTATGGCGTGACCGAGTGCGCCCCCGTGGTTGCCGTCAACGCGCCTGATTTCCGTGCTCCGGGGTGTTACCAGCCGGGCTCACGGCGCGGGACAGTCGGGCATCCCCTGCCGGGCATCTCGGTGCGCATCGTCCGGCCGGAGAGCGTCGCCACGGCAGGCGCGAACGACGCGGCCGACGACATCGAACCGCTGCCAAATGGAACCGAGGGCATGATCCTCGTCAAGGGCCCCAACGTGATGAAAGGCTACCTGAACCGCGACGATTTGACGTCCAAAGCGATCTGCGCTGGCTGGTACGTGACCGGCGACCTCGGTTTGCTCGACGACGACGGGTTTCTCAAGATTACCGGCCGGCTGTCCCGATTCTCGAAGCTCGGCGGCGAGATGGTCCCCCATGTCCGGGTCGAGGAAGCCCTCAACGAGGCGATTGGGGCCGAAGAGCTAACCTTCGCGGTGACGTCGGTCTCCGGAGGGCGGGAGGGTGATTCTCTGGCCGTGCTGCACACGACCAGCGATGATCGCGTCGACCTTGCGCTCGATACGTTGCGGAAGATGGGCTTGCCGAACCTGTTTCTTCCCCGCCGCGATCATTTCGTCAAGGTTGACGCGTTACCGCTTCTGGGCACCGGCAAACTCGACCTGCGCGAGCTCAAGCGAATGGCAAGCAATGCACTCGACCAGGCTCCGGAGCAAGTTCAAACCGAGCCCGCGGCACTCGCGAGCTAACGCAAAATCGCACCATCAAAGGGCGGCTGCTACGACGTACGGGACGAGAGAAACGAAGATGGTCCCGGGTGCCTGGGGCAGAATGCCCCAGAGGACTGCGATTGAGCCTTGCCGCCTGTGGTGTCGCTTCGCTCCACCACATCCACCCAACGGCGGAACTCACCCCCGAAGTCCTGCCCTTGTGGCAGGCAACATATGCCCTTATCGCTCCCTGGGCTGGTTCTGCTATAATACGCTTTTACCGGCCCTTCACTGATCTTCCAAAAGGGAGTGAGATGGCCAAGCACATCTTCGTGACGGGCGGCGTGGTAAGCTCGCTCGGCAAGGGACTGACCTGCGCCTCGATCGGTATGATCCTCGAGCGCCGCGGGCTGCGGGTGCGGCTCCAGAAGTTTGACCCCTACATCAATGTCGATCCCGGCACGATGAGCCCGTACCAGCATGGCGAAGTCTACGTGCTCGACGATGGCGCGGAAACCGACCTTGACCTGGGGCACTACGAGCGGTTCACCCATGCCCCGCTCACCCGAGACTGCAACTACACCACGGGCAAAATCTATCTCTCGGTGATCCAGAAAGAGCGCGAGGGGTTTTACGAGGGCAAGACCGTCCAGGTGATTCCGCACGTCACCGACGAGATCAAGGCGGCCGTGCACCGGCTGGCCACCGACGATGTGGACGTGGTGATCACCGAGATTGGCGGCACGGTCGGCGACATCGAGGGCCAGCCTTTTCTCGAAGCGATTCGCCAGTTCGCACTCGACGTGGGCCGCGAGAACTGCCTGTACATTCACCTGACGCTCGTTCCCTATCTCAAGGCAGCCGCCGAGCTGAAGACCAAGCCGACCCAGCATTCGGTGGGGGTCTTGCGGCAGATCGGCATCCAGCCGGATATCTTGATCTGCCGCACCGAAGTCTCGATCTCAATCGAGGACAGAGACAAGATCGCGCTATTCTGCAGCGTCGAACGCAAAGCGGTCATCGAGGAGCGCGACAAGCAATTCAGTATCTACGAGGTCCCCTTGAGCCTGGTCAAGCACGGGCTCGATGACATCCTGGTCAAGCGGCTGGGGCTACGAGGCGCACCGCTGGACCTCTCGCCCTGGAGCGAGATGGTCGACCGGATCATGAACCCCAAGCAAGAGGTCCGGATCGCGGTGGTGGGTAAGTACATGAAGCACCGCGATTCGTACAAGTCGGTCTACGAGTCGCTCGATCACGCCGGCATCGCCCATCGGGCGCGGGTGCTGGTGGTCCGGGTCGAGGCCGAAGAAGTCAGCGCCCGGGGTGCGGGGGCCTTGCTAGGAGGGGTCGACGGCATCCTCGTGCCGGGGGGCTTCGGCATGCGCGGTATCGAGGGCAAGATCGAGGCCATTCGCTTTGCCCGCACCAACCAGATCCCGTTTTTCGGCATCTGCTTGGGCATGCAGTGCGCGGTCATCGAGTTTGCCCGTAGCGTTCTGGGCCTCGACGACGCCAATAGCACCGAGTTCGACAAGACGACCAACCATCCCGTGATCGCGCTTATGGAAGAGCAGCGCTGCGTCGAACAGCTCGGAGGGACCATGCGGCTGGGCGCCTGGCCGTGTATGCTGGCGCCCGACCTGTTGGCCCGTCGAGCCTACGCCGTCGACCAGATCAGCGAGCGCCATCGCCATCGTTACGAGTTCAACAACGAGTACCGCAAAGCCTTCGAGCAGCAAGGACTCCCGGCCAGCGGAACGAGCCCTGATGGCACGATCGTCGAGATCGTCGAGCTGCGCAACCACCCTTGGTTTTTAGCGGTGCAGTTTCACCCCGAGTTCAAGTCCAAGCCCACGAAGGCCCATCCCCTGTTCCGCGACTTCGTGGCCGCGGCAATCGAGCGGCGAGGAACGAGCCGGGGCGGAGCGTAGAAGCGAATCAACGCAGGCCTTGTGATTCCGAGGTCTTTCAGTTCGTCGCTCGAGAATCTCGTCATGCGCAATGGCTCGAAACCGTCGTCGACGGCGACCTCATCAAGTCGGTCCGGCCGGCTTCTGGCCCTGCGCACGCCGCCGATGACGACGACCGGCATTGCTCGGCTTTCTGATACCTTCAGTGAAGCGGCCGCTAGGGCCACTCGTTTTCGAGCCTCGAGCTGACCGTCGAGCAGGCAATCTGGATTAGCGCCGGGGCAGCCCGCCAATCTGGTGACTTACCACGGCCCTCGCCCTGGCGGTTTCGTCATGAAGACGACGTGCCCAGACGGCGTCTGGCAGCAGCCTGGCTTCTGAACGAACCTGTATTCCGGTTGAACGTCGGTGCGCGGCTGGCTGGCCTCGACTTCCAGTGGCTGGCCCAGCATCAGCAGCAACAAACCGGCAGTTGCGACGCAACGTCTCATAGCGCGAACCTCATGTGCGGGGCAGGTCGCTCTGACGCTGCCCATGTCGGCCTTCCACTACCAGAACAGTAGCTCTCGGTCTGACGGACGATGAAAAAAAGTCACGCCGGGCCCAGACAAATCGAGCGCGGCGTGGCTGGTGGAAAGCGACAACCTGGGCGGGACGAAAAAGGTCTGGCGTTCGCGGCCGGATCCTTGCCGTCAAAGCCATCACCCGCGTAGGGCTCGAACTTGATCGTCGCGGTGTGACCACCTTTGACTCATCTTCTACAGTAGTTCGCCCGTTTTTGACGTAACTTCTTTCGCGATGGGCCGAGATTCGTCGTCGAGCTAGATTCCTGGTGCCACGTCATAGCCAATTTACCCATTGATTCTCTGAAA
>JBKQMU010000285.1:0-15470 GCA_052146555.1 Isosphaeraceae bacterium | reverse complement strand
CAGCCAACTCGGAGGCTGGAACTGGGAGAACAAGCGTGTCGTCCATGACAAGGACGCTTGTACCCAGAATGGACTATGCGATCATAGAGCAAATGGGCCCAAAAACGGGTTCGGCGAAGCTTTACCGCTCCTGCGTGGGTAATAAACATTTTGCACACCCATTCAGCCGAGGACGTGGATGCAACGCCCGGATCGTGTCTCTCGGTCAGCCTGAGGAACTCGCGGTAAGCGTTGGCCCGATTTGACTTACCTCGGGCAAGCAGGTGTCTCTTGCCCTTGATGTTCACGAACCAGGCGTCACGTGCTTTCCAGTACCAGGGCTTGGATGGACGAGCCATTTGAACTCCGCATCGGCAGGGGAACTAAGAGTGCCACCTGCCCAATCATAGATGCGGTCATGCCCCGCGTCCAATTTGATTCTGTACCAGAATTCCGTATCGTATCACGCCGGATTTGTCATAAGTCCAATGGGCGATGAGGGAATCGAACCCCCGACATCCTGCTTGTAAGGCAGGCGCTCTGACCGCTGAGCTAATCGCCCAGATAACTTCGAGAGTGATTATACCCCAACGTTAGCCTCGCGTAAGAGCCAAGGTTCTGGCTCAGGGACGACCGAGATCAAGGGCCGTCGGGGTGTCAACGGCCTTGCCTGGAGGTGGCCGCGGCGATGAAGCTTCCGAGAACCCGGCGCGAGTGATCTGGGTAAAAGACGGTTCCTCGGAGGCTCCGGGCAGGACGCGGCGGGCCTCGACAACGCGCCAGCCTGTGTCGATGCCCTCGAGGCGGAACCGCACCAGTTCCAGACGAAGTGTACTTGGAGGATCTCCAAGAGACGCCAACTGATCGGTCACCTGCGCATCAACTTGGGCTTGCTCGAAGATGAACGGGCCGTCGGCCTTGAGCGTGTGGAATGGCCGCTTCAGCAAGGATTGCCAGGCTTGCGCATGGTCGGCCACGTTCGCGGCTAAGTCCTTCGCACCCGGGCCAATGGGTGGCTTGGCTTCGTCGACGAGCATCTTGTACGTGGGCAGGAGCTTCTTGGAGGCGAGGACGCCTTCGGCCAGGTTCGCATACAGCTTGGCCATGCCCTCGGCCGCGTCGAACAGGTCGTCGGGTCTGCCCCTGGCCATCTTGTCGTAGAGCCCGCCTGGCTTTTGAGCGTTCTCTTTGGCCTGGTGAAGCGTGTCGAGTGCCTCGCCCGCCGGGCCGAGCGGATTCTTGGGAGTGAATCGGCCGATGGTTTGGTCATAGCTATATTGAGCGTCGATCCGACCGTGGAGTGCGGCGAGCGTTGCGAACGAACCTTTTGCGACGTGGTCGCGAGCGTGATCACGGAGAATCTTCTGATATGAGCGGATCGCGGGGGGTTCGTCGATCGTGGAGAGCGTGCGCTGAGACACCGCATCACCCTTGATGAGTGCGTCCAGGTAACTCTCGGCCACGCGCTCGACTGGGTCAGTCGAGCGCGGTCGATACCACGGACGCAGAACCAGCGCCGTGACTCCGCCGGCAAGCAAGATGGCCAGGCTTGATAGCGCGATCATCCAGCGGCGGCGAGAGGTCCGCCCACGGGACTCGTTCGAAGGAACGAACACCGTGCCGGCCTCGCTCAGCTCGCTCACCGCAACGGGCGGTTGGGACGGTGTCTGGCTTCCATGCGGTTCGGGCAGACGGTGCGGGGCGCCACACTTGGGACACTCGATCGTCGTTCCGGGTTCATCGCCAGGGGCTAGGAAGGCCGTCTGGCATTTCGTGCAGCGGACGCGCAGGCTCATGGCGACTCCTGGATCGAGGTCGATCGGGCGTCGGCTCCGGACGCGTTCTTCGCGGAGCCGCCCGCGGAACGGCACCGGGCGCAGCGGACGTCCGCACCGTGCCGTGGACGGCCGCATTCCAGGCACAGACCCGCGCGGCGGCGAAGCTCAGGCAAAGCCTGACGCAAGGGGTCAGCTTCGGGCATCATACCAAGGCTGTCCAGGCCGCGGGCCACCCATCCGGCGAGCTCGGCATCGACAGCTTCGGATCGGATCCTCCGCTGGACCAGATCGAGTAGCCAGAAGGCGAGTTCGCGGTCCAGATTGTGCAGTGACTCGCCGCGGAGGTGCCGAGTCAAGGCATCACGCAGCTCGAAAACCCGTCCTGCTCGTCCGGTTGCTTGGGCCTCGGCGAGTTCATTGCGGAGGCTTGGTGCGTCGGCTGACGGCGCTGGCTGTAAGGAATGGGTGCTGGAAGTACGGGCTTGCTCTTCCAGGACCAGTGCGATACGGCCCAGGGTCGGGACAAGATGCTGCTCGATCAAATCACCGTTCCGCCATGCGGCCTCTGCGCCGTCGGCCAGCACCTCGATGACCCCTGCCGCGACCCGGAAAAGCCGGCCTAGGATCAGCCCCACCAGAACGCAACCGGCCAAGGTTACCAAAGCCACGATTCCCATGACGCGACGCTCGCCCCAGGTGAACTGGGCATCGGAAAGAAGGTCCCGCGACTGGTCGAGAAAGAGCCCAAGCCCCACAAGCAAGAGCCCGAGCTGTACCCACGTGGCCAGCCGACACAGGACCTTTCCCCCGCTTCGCAGCGAGTCATAGCGCGAAGATGCGAGCGATCGCGAATTCATGAAGCGATCACGTTCCAGGCAGCGGTGAATTTCCTTGAACACGCCATCCCGATTATAGCGCAGCTTACTCCAGGGTTGCAGACGGCAATAAAAGCGAGCCACGGTTGAAGGGAAGGAGAGCGGGCCACGGATGGAAAGGGAAAAGTTGGCAGCGGATGGAGTCGCTGCTGGAGTGCGATCTTCGGAAGGCAATGGGGCGCGAGGGGGTCGAGAGCCTGACGTTGTACACCGAGGGCCGAGCCTGACGTTGTCCGACGGCTAGATGGGTGATCGACCTGTTCGAGGATGTTCGACGCCACACCCTGACGGCTGGCAAGAAACCGCCCGTGGCCTTCTCGACGGTGCTTACCCGAATGTAATGGAAGTTCCTCCGACCGCTGAGGATGTCGAAAGCCTACGACCGCTGAATCGAAAGCCGTCACGCGATTTTTCGCAGCATCAACTTTGAGTAAGAAGAACTCATTGTGGAGCGCTCTGGCGTCCCGGGACGAGTCGTGTTTTAATTGCGCCAGGAGCGGAACCGCACTTGTCTCCCTTCGGCTTCCACCGTCTCTCGATGGGATCACTTCCCTCGAACGGAGTCAACGAACATGACAAGTCGCCGCCCCATGACGGTCTCGCCGCTCTGGTTACAGGCATCGATCCTGACGTTCATCATCGGGTTCTCCGTCCTGGCCTTCTCGGCGATCCGAATCTACCAGGACTACGCGCCGATCCCCGAGCGGATCGTGGACGAAGCGGGCAACGTGCTGTTCACGAGGCAGCAAATCCTCGACGGGCAGGAGCAGTTCCTCACGTATGGGCTGATGCAGTTCGGCACCGTGTACGGTCATGGCGCCTACCTCGGACCTGATTTCACGGCCGATTACCTGCACCGCATGGCCTTGCACATGAACAAGCGATACGGCGACGACGAGGCGGCGCGGGGGCGCACGAGGGGCGAGCTTCAGGCCAACCGCTACGACCCACAGACGGGAACACTGGTCTGGACCGCCGGGCAGTTCTCGGCCTTCGAGGAGATTCACGACTACCTCGGCGAGCTGATATACGGCCGGAAGGTGAGCGGCGAGGGGCTCAAGCCGGGCATGATTACCAGTGCCGAGGACACCCGCGCGATCTCCTCCTTCATCGCCTGGACGGCCTGGACCGGCGTGGCCCGTAGGCCCGGCAAGACGTACTCGTACACAAACAACTGGCCCCCCGAGGAGCTGGTCGGCAATACGCTCACGGGAGACGCCATCATGTGGAGCGCCTTGTCGCTGGTCACGCTGCTCGGGGGCAGTGGCCTGGTACTGGGCATGTACGGCCGACATTCACGGCT
The DNA here is from genome assembly GCA_052146555.1 of Isosphaeraceae bacterium. Classification (GTDB taxonomy): domain Bacteria; phylum Planctomycetota; class Planctomycetia; order Isosphaerales; family Isosphaeraceae; genus Aquisphaera. The sequence continues at coordinate 11,535 of JBKQMU010000285.1, read as the reverse complement.
CGTCGGCTGGCATGAGTCCGAGGAGCGTCAGGTGCGGTTCGTGCCCCCGGCGTCCGTCGCGCTGACGCCCGCCCAGCGCGTGACCGCCTGGTTCTTCCTTGTCGTGGCCGTGCTCTTCCTGCTCCAGAACCTGATTGGGGGCGCGACGGTACATTACATGGTGGAGACCGGGGGGTTCTTCGGGATCGACTTGCCCAAGCTGCTCCCCTACAACCTGACCCGGACCTGGCACCTCCAGATGGCCATCTTCTTCGTGGCGACGGCGTACCTCGCCGCCGGTATCTTCCTGGCACCGCTGATCGCCGGGCGTGAGCCGCGCGGCCAGGGATTGCTGTCGGCCGTGCTGCTCGGCGCGCTCGCGGTGGTCGTCTTCGGCAGCCTGGGTGGCGAGTACCTGAGCTACCACGGCCTCTTGCCTCGCGATTCGCGGTCATTCTTCGGGGCTCAGGGGTGGGAGTACCTCGAATTGGGACGGTTCTGGATGTACCTGCTCATCGTCGGGATGGTGCTCTGGGTCGTGATCATCTACCGGGGGCTGCGGCCCCGACTGGCCGTCGAGAGTCGGGGTAACCTGCCCTGGCTGTTCCTCTACAGCTCGCTGTCGATCCCGGCATTCTACGCGGTCGGCCTGTTGACCCATACGCAAACCCCGTTCGCGATCGGCGACTTCTGGCGGTTCTGGGTCGTCCACCTGTGGGTGGAAGACTTCCTGGAACTGTTCACGACCATGCTGGTGGCCTTGATCTTCGTGCTGATGGGGATCGTCTCGGAGCGGTTCGCCACGCGGTTGATCTACTTGGACGTGCTGCTCTACTCGGTCGGCGGCGTGGTCGGCACCCTCCACCACTGCTACTTCAGCGGCGGCCCAGCGGTCGAGATGGCGCTGGGGGCCTTCTTCTCGGCGGCCGAGGTCATTCCGCTGACGCTGCTGACAGTCGAGGCGTGGTCATTCCTCCAACTCGGCAGCAGGCAGCACTCCGGCGGCGCGGCGGCGTTCCCGCACCGCTGGGCAGTGCTGTTCCTGGCGTCGGTCGGGTTCTGGAACTTCCTGGGCGCCGGGGTGTTCGGCTTTCTGATCAACCTGCCGGTCGTCAGCTACTACGAGATCGGCACGCTGCTCACCTCGAACCACGGCCACGCGGCCTTCATGGGAGTGTATGGCATGCTGGCCCTGGCTCTGCTGGTCTTCTGCACGCGGTATCTGGCCCGGCCCGAGGACTGGAACGAGGGCCTGGTGCGGTTCTCGTTTTGGGCGACCAACATCGGCTTAATGCTAATGATTCTCGGGCACCTGTTCCCGCTGGGGGTCCTGCAGCTCGGCGATGTGGTGACCAACGGCTACTGGCACGCGCGCACAGAGTGGTTCCGGAATTACCCGTGGCTGTCGTGGGCGCGGATGCCGGGCGACGTGGTGTTCATGGCAGGCTCGGCCCCGTTGGTCTGGCTGACCCTCAAGGTTGCGCTGCGGACGCGGCAGACGCCGGCCCCTGTGGACCAGACGGGGTCCGCCCTCGAAGCCCCCCTGTACACCGAGATCACGCCCGCCGGGGCCTCCATGCGGGCCTGAGCCGGGCGCGTCCCAACCGATCGTGATCCAGGGGTACCCTCGATGTTGCCGCAACTGACCGCATGGGGCTACGCGCTCGATCTGGGGCTCGTCCTGCTCCTGGCATACTTGCTCGTCCTGTGGGTCGGCGGCTGGACCCTGGAATTCCTGGCCAGGGTCCACTTCCATCGCGCCCAGCGGTACGCGCACAACGGGTTCGCGTACGACACGGAACTCGACCGATACGAGTGCCCGCAGGGGGAGTTGCTCACTCTGCACACCTTCGACGATCGGAACAAGCTGGCCATCTACAAAGCCCCGGCCTCGTCGTGCAATGCTTGCGTGCTCAAGTCATTCTGCACCCCACACGATGAGGGCCGGCACGTCTACCGCTCGCTGGCGGAGTTCCATGAGACGGACCTGGGTCAGTACCACCGTTGGCTCTCGCTGATCATCCTCGCGGTGGCGCTGACGTTCTCGGTGGGGGGAGTGCTCGCCTGGTGGAACAGACCGGGCGAGTGGCTACTCGTGATCGCGGCCGGCATCAGCCTCGTGCTGCTCTGGTTCGACGTCCGCGACGCCCCAAAGAAGTCTGGCAAGGATGCAGGACCGGTCGCTGATGCCGCGCCGGACGAGGGGTGGCTCCTCGGCGCTGAAGCCGATCAAATGTCCTCGGGTGCCGTTTCACGCTCTAGCACGTAGTAATCTCGGCGACGGCCGGACGCGTCGTCGCGAACGAAGCCGGTGGCCCGGATTCCCCTTGCGAAAACGGCTTCAAACGCCTGATGCACTGACGTGCGCCATGCTTCCGCCAAGGACGGATGATGGCGCCGCAGTTCGGCGATCTGTCCGGGGATTTCGAGCAGGACGGGGCCAGAACCGATCTCAGAGTTCACTCGCACGGGAACGAGTAGGTCGGCTTCGCCCGTAACTTCGATCAGGTGCGGCAAAGACGATACGTCCAGGAGTAATGGCGACCGAGCTTCCTCCGGCTCGACGTCGATGTCCCACTCGGCGATCAGCCGGTCGGTCGGCACTCCAGCGTTCAGGGCATCAGTTCGCGGACCGTACATGTTTTCGATGTACCGCCGTGCGTAGGCGCCGAGACGCTGAAGATTGAACAAAGCATTGCCGGCCTGAAGCGGATCAAAGGCCCATGCAACCTTTCCGAGTCCCTCGGCCCGGGCAAGATCGCGCTGGGCAAACTTGAGCTCCTGGCCCAGCCCTCGCGACTGAAAGGCCGGAAGTACGCCTGTGAGCTGAGAGTAAAGACACAAGCAACCTTCGATCCGTCCCAGGAAGCCGAACGAAAACCCCACTGCCTGGCCGTCCGGCTGAAACGCTCCGAGCACCATGCCGCCATGCAGGTTCGCGCCGATTAAAGTTGCGATGGGGACAACATAGCCTTCGTCCACAATACCCCACGCGCCGCGCTGGACGTCTTGACAGGCGCGGTAGTCCGCAAGGCTCTCCGCGCGGCGGATAGTGATGTCATCGTCCGCGTGTCGCGAGAAGGCTGGTAGGGAAGCCTGGCGCGCCATGATCGTTCCTAAAGATGCAAAAGTAGCGCGGCCAGCAGGGCTGCGCGCCGGGGCAATGAATCAATCATGATATGCTCATTCTCCGCGTGCGCCCCTCCCCCCTGCACTCCCAGTCCGTCGAGGGTCGGGACGCCGAGTGCCGCGGTAAAGTTGCCGTCGCTGCCGCCGCCGGTTGATCCCTCGGATAGCTCGAGGCCCAGCCGAGCGGCGATCTCGTGTGCCCGGGCAAAGAGCGCGGCGATGGCCGGAGTTCGCTCCATGGGCGGCCGGACGAAGCCTCCTCGGACGGTCACTGTTGTTCCAGGGGTGAGGGCCGCAAAAGCCCGCAGCGCCGCCTCGACTGCGGCGGTCGCGGCCAGTGACGTGGCGCGGACGTCGAGCTCAGCCGAAGCGTCTGCCGGTACGACGTTGAAGGCCGTGCCGCCGCGAATCAGACCGACGCTCACCGTCGTGCCGGATCGGGGGTCGTTCAGCTCGGATGCGCGAAGGACCTGGTGCGCCAGCTCGACGATCGCGCTGCGGCCTTGCTCGGGAGCAACGCCAGCGTGCGCTGCCTTGCCTTCGACCTCGATCGTGAAGCGGCCCACGCCCTTCCGCGCCGTCTTCAGACCGCCATCGGGCAAGGGAGGCTCGAGGACCAGAACGTACTCGCTCTGCCTGGCCAGCTCCTCGATCAACTGCCGGGAGGAGGGACTGCCGATTTCCTCGTCGGAGTTCAGAAGCACGACCAAGGGACGGGGCAGCTCCCGTTTCAGCCGGCCCAGGACCTCCACGACCGCCGCGACCATCACCAGGCTCGCCTTCATGTCGTAGACGCCGGGCCCGAAGAGCCGTCCCTCGTCCTCGCGCACGGGCATCTTTTCGAGCGTACCCAGCGACCAGACCGTGTCGAAATGAGCCAGCAGAAGTGCAGGCCGGCGTTCTTCGGGTCCGGAAAATCGTGCCTGGACATGGAACGCTGCGCCGCGCTCGCCCACACGCTCAACCGCGCCGCCCAGCTCGCTGAAACGAACGGCCAGGTGCTCGCCCAGAGCACGCAGAGCTTGTTTTTCAGAGCTCGGCGACTCGTGCTCGATGAGCCGTACCAGCTCGGCAAGCATTGCAGGCTGCCGCAGTCGCAGCTCGTCGAGGATCGCATGATCATTCATGGCATTATCTCTCAGCACGCGGAGGTGAGGACGGCCTCTCGGAGAGTGTGCGCCCGGATGAAGTCGGGTACGGGCTCGACGCCCAGACCGGGCCGGTCGCAAAGCGCGATTGCTCCCCTCTGGGCCAGGATGGGCGGATCGACCAGGTCCTGGCGATAGTATTTGTCCGACCCCGAGATGTCGCCGGGAATCGTGAAACCGGGAAGGCTCGCGATCGCCAGGTTCGCAGCGCGGCCGATCCCGAACTCGTGCATTCCACCGCACCAGACCGGAATGCCCCGGGCGAGGCAATGATCGTGCACGCGCTTGGCCTCGAGCAAGCCCCCCAGCCGGCTAACCTTGATGTTGATCACCCGACAGGCCTTAAGTTCAAGCGCCTGCCGTGCCATTGCGGCGGACCAAATAGTCTCATCCAGGCAGATGGGCGTCTGGAGCAGCGACTGGAGATAAGCATGCCCCATGATGTCGTCGTCGGCCAGCGGTTGCTCGATCAAGATCAAGTTGAAAGCATCGAGCTCGCGGAGCAGGCTTTCGTCCTCCAAGCGATATGCCGCGTTGGCATCGACCTGGAGCGGGATTTCCGGAAAGCGCTCTCGAACCTGGCGAACCACCTCGACATCGTGCCCGGGACTGATCTTGAGCTTGAACCGACGATATCCTTCTTCCAGAAACCGGTCGATATGTCGGCAGAGCGTATCGATATTCGGCTCGATTCCGAGGCTGACACCCGAAAAAATCTCGCGCCGCGTGCCGCCGAGAAGCGCGTGCAGCGGTTTTGAATGCTCGCGTGCCAGTGCGTCCCAGCCAGCCATCTCGACTCCGGCGCGGGCAAAGGCATTGCCTTTGACCTTGGCGTACAGCCCGGTAAGCTGCTCGATCGTCGTCCACTCTTGCCCCAGGATCATAGGGATCAGGAAATCGTACGCGATGTGCCAGCATGTCTCGGTCGTCTCGCCGCAGTAGAAAGGACCTGAGGGGCTGGCGCACTCGCCCCATCCCGTGATTCCATCGCTTGAGTCGACCTGGACGAGAATATGGTCCAGATGTTCCTTGCGGCTGGTGCTCGTCTGGAAGGGACGGACCAGCGGAAGCCGGACCAGACGCAGGGTTACTCGGTCGATACGCATGGGACCTGGCGGTCTGCCTCCCGGCACGGGCTGCAAGGCATCCGAACAAGAGCGAGGGAACGCCTTCACTCTTGCTGGACGATGCTAAGTCCTGCCAGCGCGGCGATCAAGACAAGTCGATGTGCGCGCAAAATCCCGTATGGTCGCCTGCTGATCCTGGAATTGCCACTATTAACGTTTCTTTGTATTCGGTAGAACACGACAAAAGGCGATTTGTCATGAAGTTGATCACGCGTATGGCTAGGCCAGCGAGCACTCAACCTACCGACACCGAGCTAGAGATTCTCAACGTCCTCTGGGACACACAATTCGAGCCTCTCGAGCAGGGGGTAGATCTGCGCTACTTTGCGGCAGAGGCGTCCGGAGCGCCCACCCATTACTACGACGGTCGCCTCGGTGCTCAGCGCCATGCTCAAGAAGAAACTGGTTCGGCGAAACAAGGGGCCCCAGCGGATATCGCTAGTCGCCGACCGCCGATCAGAAGACGACGCAGAAGGCTCTTGGGCGTAAGCTGACGGACCTCGCGTTCGGCGGCTCGCCACTCAAGAAACTAATCGGCGCCGTGGCGACTTCCAAGTCGGGTTCTGAACGCGTCTTTGTTAAGCACATCCTTGCGACTCATACAGGGCAAGCCGGTCGGTTGTGAAAAGGGGGAGTGCGGGCGGACGGGCAGACGCCCCTTTTCCGATCATTCCTTCTTACCAGAGTTGCCGTCTGTGGGCGTGAAAGCCAGAAGCAAAGGCGCGGGTCTGCGGGTGTGGTGCGGCTGAAAAATGGCACAGGAGGCAAGGCCAGGTGGCAGAGCATAAACCCAGTCCAAGACGGCCTGGGTTTCGGCCAATCCGCCGGGGTGCCCGGAATAGAGAACCGCGGTGATAATTCCTCCCTGTGCCATGAGGGTGAGCATGGACTCTAGCGCGGGGATGGTTGTCTCGGCACGCGTGATTACCGAGTGATCGGTCCCGGGCATATAGCCCAGATTAAACATCGCCGCTTTCACCCGGACGCCGGGCGCGGTTGCCGCGAACCAAGTGGCCACTCCTTCGTGACCGAGCAGAAGCAGTTCGACCCGCTCCAGGACGCCTGCTGAGCGCAGCCGCGCCGAAGCTTGCCGCAGCGCGACCGGCTGGATGTCACATCCGATAACCTTCCCCGCCGAGCCAACGCAGTTGGCGAGGAAAAGGGTATCATGACCGTTGCCCACGGTCGCATCGACTGCCATGTCTCCCGGCAAAAGAACGCGACGGACGTAGTCGCGAGCAAGGGTTAAGACCGGCGGGGTCGGCGTCTGTGGTTCGGGGCTCTTCCGCGAGGCAAGAAGCTCACGACGCGAAGGATGGGTGAGAGGTTCATCCCGGTTCACGCTCATGGCAATGGGTCCGCAAGACAGAGCAGCGAAGGCACCTCTTCTGGGCTGATCGTAATGGATGCCCGCCTTGCAAGGTAGGGGCAATTCCCAGCAGAGCGGGTGCCCACGCGAGCTCTAGCCGCCACGGTCGTGGCGGAGCCCATCCCTTGCCACGCTGATGCATTCCCCGATTTTCTGGCCGAGAAGCGCCGTGACCGCCTGAGGCTCCATTCCGGCAATCTGTTCGGGAGTGATGGGCGGCCCGAAGTGGATGCGCAGCCGACCGGGCAAGGGAAAGAGCTGCGACCGGGGCCAGGCGTCGAAGGTTCCGGCGATGCCTGCCGGAAGAACGGGTACGCCGGCCCGGGCAACTAGCGCTGCAATACCGGGCTTCAGAGGTCCGAGCTCGCCGTCGGCGCAGCGTGTTCCCTCGGGAAAAAGCACCACGATGCCACCGGCACGCAACCGACGCAAAGTTTCCTTCATGCCCGAGGCCCCCATCCCCTCGCGCTGGATCGGGAAGGCTCCCACCGAGTGAATCAGCCAACCCAACGGGGGGAAGAAGAGTGTCGACCGTGCCACAAAATTGAGCGGCCGATGCACCGAGATTCCCAGGAGCAAGACATCCAGGTAGCTGGCGTGGTTGGCGACCAGAAGAGCGGCCCCTTTGGGTGGAACGTTTCGCCGCCCCGTGGCGCGCCAGCCCCCTAGCGCTCCGAAGACCGTCGCGAGCACACCCCGGACCACAGAGTACCAGAGGATTGCGAGACGTGAGCGATCACCAGGGCCCTCGCCCGGAGCCTTCCCCCTGCTGCGGCGTCGAGCAGCGTCCGATGCCGGAACCACGGTCCGGGACGAGGCCGCTTCGGTCACGATCGACAAGCTCCCACAAGCGCCAGGGAATGGCCCGTTCACGACAAGGACGAGAACCTTATTCTACCGAGGTCTTGATCCGCCCGGCCAGTTGTTCGACGACCTCGTCAACGGTCATGCCGGTCGTATCGATCAAGACGGCATCGGCGGCCGGCTTCATGGGGGCGATGGCGCGGGCGGCGTCGCGGGCGTCGCGCCGATGCTGATCCTCGAGCACGACCTCAAGCGTCGCCCGCTGCCCGCGGGAAAGCAGGTCGGCAAGCCTGCGGCGGGCGCGAACCTCGGGATCGGCAACCAGGAAGAACTTGCGGAAGGCGTCGGGAAAGACGATGGTTCCCTGATCGCGGCCCTCGGTGACCGTGTCGGACCCGGCGGCAAAGTCGCGTTGCCACTGGACCAGACGGCGGCGAACGGCGGGGCTGTCGGCGACGAACCGGGATGCTTCCGTGATTTCGACTGTCCGAATGGCCGTTGTCACGTCTTGATGGTCGAGGAGCACCTGTCCCGGTGGCAAGCCGACCTCTATCCTATCGGCCAATTCGCCAAGAGCGCGGTCGGAGGTCAGGTCAACACCGGAGCGAAGCGCCGCCAGCGTCACGGCCCGGTACATGGCACCAGTGTCGAGAAACCGCCAGCCGAGATCGCCGGCCAGACGGCGGGCCACCGTACTCTTCCCCGCTCCGGCGGGACCATCGATCGTCACCACCCGCGGCATGAGTCTTCTCGATCCCTGCCTTCCCGTGGTGCCGTTTGACTGGTCTGGGTGCCTCTCATCATAGCTGACCCGGTGCTTGCGCTTCTCGCCTTGGATCGCCAGGAGGGACCTAGCGGCGATCTTCGGTTGCCGCCGGCCTGAGCTGACCATGGATTTTTTGACGACCCGCAAAGCCCGCGTCGAGATCGTGCCAGAACTGGACTTCCGACTCGCCCAGCCGCCAGCAGAGGTAAACCTCGCGACCGTTCATGAGGCTGTGGAAGTCGCACAGGCCGATCTCGTCATCTTTCAGCTCAACCCCCAGGCTCCGGAGCTCTTCGACGTAGGTGTGGAGCTTCTCTTCCTCGGTTTCAAGCTCGCCTTGCGTCTGGGCGAGCTCCTCGGAGTAGGGGTCGTCCGAAGGCCGCCGCCGGTCCCGCACCACCCGCGCGACACGCTGCTGAAGGGTGTCAACCAGGCGAGACTGACGGACGATGTCCCCCACGATCATCTTCAACAGCGGCAACGTCCTGTTCGCCTCTTCGAGGGTGTAGATCCTGGGCTTCTTCTCGGCGAGGGGTTTGGCTGGGGCCATTTGATTGTCCTTCGGATGAAAGCAAGAATCGCTGACAATGAAACATCCGGCGGAAGGACGGGCAATGATGCTCAAAGAACCGAACCGGTCCATATCCGGACAGGCCTATGCTGGCTAACAGGAAAGCCGCCGTCCACCGCTTGGCCCGAGCTCGACCGACCACCCGGTCATGGTCCCGGCCGCTTCCCGGGCGCTCCTGCGCGGGGGAATCGAGCAACCATCCCTGATCACTCTTATGGTCATTATAGGAACCCTCCAAAACCCAGCAAGGCCCGGGCGAAGCTGCTCTATAAGAAGTGCACGTACCGTGCCTATGTCGCCCAGAATCATCATCGTTTCCGCGACCGCAGCGCCTCCAGTTGGCGCGCCGCCGTGGCGAGCGAACTTGTGTTGAAGACGTCAGCGGGCTTGAGCCAGGCTCGCCGGGCCACTGCCACGCCGTAGAGTAGATCGCGCAATCCGGCGACCGCGTGAGCATCGGGATTGATGACGATCTTCACGCCCTTCTGGCGAGCCCGGCGGCAATGAACCGCGTCCAAGTCGAGCCGGTGCGGGTTGGCATTGATTTCAATCATCGTGCCGGCCTGCGCGGCCGCATCGATTACCGCGTCCAAATCGATCGCGTAGCTGTCGCGCGCCAGGAGCAGCCGGCCAGTCGGATGTCCGAGCATCGTCACCCGCGGGTTCGAAACCGCCTGTATCACCCGCGCCGTCATCTCTTCGCGCGACATCCGGAAGTGGGTATGAACGCTGGCCACCACGTAATCGAAGCCGTCGAGAACGTCGTCGGGATAGTCCAGCGAGCCGTCGGCCAAAATGTCGCACTCGGTGCCCCTAAATAGCCGGAAAGAAGAGCCAAGCTTCTTGCCCAAGGCGTCGATCTGGCCCCACTGGTCGCGCACCCGTTCGATCGAAAGCCCTCCGGCCATGCGCAGCGATCGGGAATGATCGGCGATGCCCAGGTAGGCCAGCCCCGCGTCCCTGGCACCCTGAGCCATCTGAGCCAGGGTTGCCTCGCCGTCGCTCCAGTCGGTGTGGCAATGGAATGTGCCTTTTAGATCATCGAGTGCGACTAAATGCGGCAGCTCGTGCTTTTCGGCGGCCTCGATCTCACCGCTGTCCTCGCGCAACTCGGGAGGAATCTCATCCAAGCCGAGTGCCTGAAATAACTCAGCCTCGCTCTGGCAGGGTCGCTCGCCGTCCTTGCCGGAGAGGGCATACTCATTGAGGCTCAGTCCCCGCGCCAGAGCCCGTTTCCGCATGGCGATGTTGTGCGCCTTCGACCCGGTAAAGTAGTGCAGCGCGAAGGGAAACTGCCGATCCTCGACCCCACGCACATCGCACTGGACGTACTGATCCGTCCTGAAGCCCGGCAAGAGGACGCTGGCCTTGGTCGCGCCCTGTCCCAAAATGCGCGCCACCTGGGGCAGCGTCACGAACTCCTTCAAAACTGGCGCTGGGTCCTTGGCGCTAAAGAGGATGTCCAGGTCGCCGATCGTCTCGGCCCGCCGCCGCAAGCTGCCACAAACCTCCGCACGGATCACCTGAGGATGGTTGCGGACCACCTCGAAGACGGGCTCAACCAGCGCCAGGGCTTCGTGCAGCAAGATTCGCCCGCCGACCTTTTCGAGAAACGCAATGCCCTCCAGGATGTTGGCCTCGGTCTTGGCGCCAAATCCCTTGAGCTTGGCGATGGCGCCGGCCTCGGCCGCCTGCCTCAAATCGGCCAAACTGGTGATTTCCAGCGACGACTGCAGAGCCTTGATCTTCTTCGGGCCCAGCCCGGGAACCTGGAGCAAGGCAAGGACTCCCGGCGGCACCGATTGGCGCAGTTTCTCATAGGCGGGAAGCTGGCCAGTGGTCGCAAGCTGGACAATCTTCGCGTGCATCGTCTCGCCGATCCCCGGCACGTCCGCCAGGCTGCCGTCGGCGATCATCTCCGACAGGTCGGTCGGCAGGTTCGATAGCACCTGGGCCGCATTGTGATAGGCCCGGCAGCGAAACGGATTCTCTCCCTGGATCTCGAGGATCGTGCCCATCTCATCAAGGATCCGGGCTATTCGAGCGGTTTCCATGGACGACCTCGCGGCAGTATGCGTCCGCATCAGTTAACGGACCGGTGATCGATGGTCTGGGAGCGGTTGAGAAGGCCGGGAAACTCACACTATCGACTCTACTCATCGCAAACCGAATGAGCCACCGAGTGCCAGGCCCCTGCCCTATCAGGAAGCACTCTGATGACCACAACACCGACCTCTCCTGCCCTGTCTCACAAAGCAGATGTGACGCAACGTCATTTTAAGGAAATACTTACGGTCGACATTGCGGCAAACTTGACTTACGGCAATTTCTAGGATATCGTTGAGATACTATAAGTGGGAGGGGATGATGGAATGAGGCTTTCAGCTGATGGACAACCCTCGCGAACATGCCCTCGTGTGTAAGGCCCTGAGGGACGGCCTCGGGGGATGTGTTGAGTGGGCTGAGTCCGGAGCAAATCGCGTTCGTGAGAATCCAGATCTCCGTGGGTTGACGCCTGAGAGTCTGTGAACCAACCGTTTCTCCGCGACTCCCTGGCCCGAGGGGTCTCGGTCCATGACTAGCACCAAGCCCTTCGAGACCGACGCCCCTCGCTGCTCGGAACCCCGTCTCCGGGGCCCGAC